>JBOIEQ010000016.1:0-45271 GCA_050741255.1 Burkholderiales bacterium
GCCGCTGCCGGTGCCGCACCGCCGGCAGCGGCAGCGGCCGCCAGCCCCAGCGCCAGTGCGCGCACGGCTTAGACCGTCGCCACCGGCGTCACCGGCGAGCCCGCCGCCCCCGGCATGCGCAGCGGCGGCGCCGTCAGCAGGAAGCGGCTGCGCTTGCTCTTCCGCAGCCACGCCGCGAGCTCCGTCACGTACCACAGCTCGCCGAGGTTGACGCCGAGCTTCACCAGGCAGTGCACATGCAGCGGCAGCTGCGGCCCGCAATCGTGCAGGCGCGGATCGGCGCCGAGCGTGGACGAACGCTCCACGGCGAGATTGTCGGCGACGATCGCGGCGACGCCCGAATCGGTGATCCACTGCAGCAGTTTCTCGTCGTAGCCGTCGAGGACGGGACACTGCGTCTTGATCGCGCTGTCGAGTTTGCCGTCGGCGTCGCGGATCAGCTGCCCGAGTCCGGTGTGCAGGCACAGGATGTCGCCCTCTTCCACCGTGATGTTGTCGGCCTTGAGGATGCGCTCGAATTGTTCCCAGGTGACCGCCACGCGCTCATCGCCGAAGTGGTGTCGCAGATCCATCATCACCGCGCGGCCCTGCACGCCGGTGACGGCCATCTCCGCGACCGACAGCGCCGTGGCGCCCACCTCGCCGTGCAGGCCGCGGCCGCTGGCGTCCGCGACACGGAAGCCGTTGTACGACACCTTTTCGGCCACGCCGTCGCCGTCGGCGTCGAACACGGTGCCCTTGTGGGCGAACCCGTCCCAGTGCGTGGAGTACTGGGAATACAGCGTGATCGCCTCGTCGGACCCGACGTCGTTGTAACGGGGATCGGTGTCGCCCATCGCGAGGTTGAAATAGGAATGCCCGTCACGCATGACCGGATGGAACACCGGCGGCTTGCGGAAGGAGTTGAGGATGCTGCCGCCCGGCTTGTCGAGCGGGTGCGAGAGGCAGAACACCTCGCCCGTCTGTACTTCCTTCATCGCCTGTTTGCGGCGTTCGGCGGTCAGCAGGTTCATCCGCCCGCGTTGATCGTCTTCCCCGAAGGTGCCCCAGTTCGACCCTGCCGGGCGGTTTTTCCAGCGCTTCGCCATGTGACCTCGAAAAAAAACGGCGCCACTGCCAGCCAGCCGGCGCTCACCCGTATTTTGCCTGATGAGCGCCCGTGATCAGTCCGCCTTCAGGCCCGCCTCGCGGATCAGCTTGCCCCACGTCGCGCTTTCCCGCGCGACCAGCGCGCGCAGGTCGTCCGGCGGCCCGGACAGCGGCTCGACACCCTGCGCGACCAGGCGTTCGCGCACCTCCGGCTGCTGCATCACCGCGGCCATCTCCGCGTTCATCCTCGCGACGAGGGCCGGCGGCGTCTGCACGGCGGTGAAAACGCCGAACCAGCCGCCGGTGTTGAACCCCGGCACGCCCGACTCCGAAATCGTCGGCACGTCGGGCAGCACGGGCGTGCGCTTCGCCGCCGTCACCGCCAGCGCCCGCAGCGCGCCGCTCTTGATGTGCGGCGTCAGCACCAGCACATTGTCGATCGCCGCCTGCAGCCGGCCGGACAGGAGATCGGGGAACATCACGCCGGTGCCCTTGTACGGCACGTACAGCATGTCGATGCCCGCCGTGCGCTTGAGCAGTTCGCCGGAGAGATGCTGCACGGCGCCGGGCGTGGAGCCGGCATAGGTGATCTTGCCGGGGTTCGCCTTCGCGTAGGCGATGAACTCGCTCATCGACCTGACCGGCAGCGACGGATGCACGACGAACAGGTAGGGCGACGTGCCGATCAGCGCGACCGGCGCCAGGTCGCGCGTCGTGTCGAACGGCAGCTTGCTGTAGAGGCTGCTGATGGAACTGAACGAGCCGGCGCCCATCAGCAGCGTGTAGCCATCGGGCTGTGCCTTGACGACCAGGTCGATGCCGATGATGCCGCTCGCGCCCGGCCGGTTGTCCACCACCACCTGCTGGCCCCAGCGCTCCGTCAGCCGCGCCGCGAGCATGCGCGCCATGAGGTCGGTGCTGCCGCCGGGCGGCAGGCCGACGATCAGGCGCACGGGACGTTGCGGATAAACCTGCGCGACGGCCGCGCACGGCAGGACGAGCGTGACGGCAAGAACGAACAAACCCGCATGGCGCGCGAACGATGGCATGGACCCCCCCGGAAACCTGCGCGGCTGCGGACGATTCCCGTCTCTGCAGCCGCTGGAAACGTTATTAGAGCATTTCCAGCGCCCGCGGCCCCTTCGGCGGCGGAAACAGGCGATCCAGCTCGGCGCGCTGGGCGGCGGACAGAACGACCTCGCGCGCGGCGGCGTTTTCCGTGATGCGCGCGCGGTTCGCCGACTTGGGAATCACGATCACGTCGTCCCGCGCGAGCAGCCAGGCCAGCGCCAGCTGCGCCGGCGTCATGCCATGCTGTTGGGCGCAGGCGGCAAACTTCGCGTTCCGCAAGAGACGCGCCTGCTCCAGCGGCGAGTAGGCCATCACCGGGATGCGCCGCTCGGCGAGCCACGGCAGCAGTTCCCACTCGATGCCGCGGCGCGTGAGGTTGTAGAGCACCTGGTCGGTCGCCACTGCCTCGCCGCCGGGCAGCGCGTGCCATTCGCGCATCTCGTCGAGGTCGAGATTGCTCACCCCGTAGTGGCGGATCTTGCCGGCCCGCTGCAGCGCGAGCAGCGCTTCCAGCGTTTCGACAAACGGCACGCCGCCGCGCCAGTGCAGCAGGTACAGATCGAGGCGGTCGGTCTTCAGGCGCTTCAGGCTCGCCTCGCACGCGACGGCCGTACCTCTGCGTGAAGCGTTCTCCGGCAGCACCTTGCTCACCAGGAAGCATTCGTCACGCCGTCCCGCGATCGCCTCCCCAACGAGCGACTCCGAGCGGCCGCTGCCGTACATCTCGGCGGTATCGATCAGTGTGAGGCCCAGATCGAGGCCCAGCCGCAGTGCCGCGAGTTCCTCCGCGCGCGCGGCGCGGTCATCGCCCATGTTCCAGGTGCCCTGGCCGAGAGCCGGTACGCGCTCGCCTGATGGCAGAGTGACGGTCTTCACCTTCGTGTCCTTGTCGGTGTCCGTGCGGTCCGGCAGGTTGCCGCGGCGCCACGCGCGCCGCTACACTCACGGCGTGCACAGAGAGAATTTTGCCCTGTTAAGCGGCGCTGTGGGTGGCCGTGGCAGCCGCGCGGCCTTTGTCGAGGAATCGCGCTTCGGCGTCTGGTTTCTCGGCACCCGCACCTGGCACGTGCACGTGCTCAAGCGCGCGCTGAACGATCTGGAACGGATGCTGCAGCCGCGCGCGCCGCGCTATCCGGACGTGCTCGACATCGGCAGCGGCCACGGCGCCTCCCTGCTGGAACTGGCTGCCCGTTTCGCACCGCGGCGCCTGATCAGCGTGGATGCCGACCCCGCCGCCCGGCAGCGTGCGGCGGCGGCGATCGCCCGATGCGCGGTGCCGGTGGAATGCCACGCCGCCAACGCCGCCGACCTCCCACTCGCGGACGCCTCCGTCGACCTCGTGTTCTGCCACCAGACCCTGCACCACATCGTGGCGCAGGAAGCCGCGCTCCAGGAATTCTTCCGCGTGCTGCGGCCGGGCGGCGTCCTGCTCATGGGGGAATCGACCGCCGCCTACATCCGCTCGTGGACGATCCGCTTCCTGTTCCGGCACCCCATGGAAGTGCAGCGCACCGCCGGGGAATACATCGAGATGGTGCGCAACGCCGGCTTCGATCTCCGGCCGGAGCGCATTTCGCTGCCGTTTCTCTGGTGGAGCCGCCGCGACCTCGGCGTGAAGGAATGGATCGGCATGTCCGTGCCGAAGCAGCGCGAGGAAACGCTGGTCAACCTGGTGGCGTTCAAGCCCGCGGCCTGACGGCTCCGCCCGTCATTCGTGGCAGGCGACGCCGTCGTGCTGCGCGATGAAATGCAGCACTTCGAGCGCGCAGGTCGCCGGCTGCACGACCTGCAGGCTGTGTGCCTTGGAGGGAATGCGCACGATGCGCACGTCGCGCACCTTCTCCCGCAGCAGTTCCGTGTGTTCGTCGGTCACGATCACGCCCTGCTGCGGATAAAGCCCCAGCACCGGCGCCTGGATCTTCGGCAGCAGATCCGTGCAGTTGACCTCGGACACGCACTTGAACATCGCCACCAGCACTTCGGTGTCGGACTTGCCCATCTCGTCGAGCGTCCACGCGAGCAGGCGCGGATCCGTGTCCGCCGGAAAGCGGCGGCCGGCGTTCGAGGCCTCCAGCCAACCGCGCGAGCCCAGCGCCCGCAGCGCCGTCACCCGGTCGGGATAGCCGCCAAGCGAGCTTTTCTTGTCTTCCTCGGTCATGAACACGGGCGCCGAGATGAGACTGAGCGTGCGCACGCGCTTCGGATGCGTGGCGGCATACGCCATGCCGAGCGCACCGGCGGAGGATTCCCCGCAATAGTGGGCGGACTCGATGCCGAGATGATCGAGCAGCGCGACGAGATCATTCATGTAAGCCTCGATCGTGATGCCCCGCTCGAGGTCAAAATTCTTGTCCGACTGCCCGAGCCCGCGCAGATCGGGCCGGATCACCTTGTAGAAGCGGCTCAGGTAGGGAACGAAGGGCCGCCAGAACCGCGCGGAACGGGCGTAGCCGTGCTGCAGGATGATGTAGGGCGCGTGCTTCCAGGGATCGGTGTAATCGTCCAGTTCATAGTGCAGGCGCGGCTGGCCGGCGCGTTCGAAAAACGGCATTGCGGTTCCTTGTTCAGCGCCCCCGGAAACCATCGACGTGGAGCGCATCGATGATACCAGCACGCATTCCTGTAAACATTCAGGCACCAGCGTCCGTGCGACAATCGCGACACGGCTCGCGCGGCGTTGCATACCCATCGAGGCAGCCGTGAACAGGAGAAGCCATGTGGAACAAGCTCGCGTGCGGCGCCTTGGCCCTGGCCGGGGCCTGCATGATTCCCGCCGTGTCCGCGCAGACGCGGGACTTCCCCAATCGTCCGGTGCGCGTAGTCGTGCCGACCTCGCCGGGCGGTGTCATCGACGTCGTCACCCGCCTCGTCGGCGTGAAAGTCACCGAAGTGATGGGCCAGCCGCTGGTCGTCGACAATCGCGCCGGCGCCTCCACGACGATCGGCACCGAAGCCGTCGCCCGCGCGCCGGCCGATGGCTACACGCTGCTCAGCACGACGCTGCCACTGGTCGTCAACCCCGCGCTCTTCAAGAAACTGGCTTTCGATGTCGAGAAGGATTTCGCGCCGATATCCCTGCTGACCGCCTCGCCGTACGTGCTCGTCGTGCATCCGTCGGTGCCGGCCAGGACGGTGAAGGAACTGATCGCGCTGGCAAAAGCAAAACCCGGTGCGCTCAATTTCTCCTCGGGTGGAAACGGTACCAACCTTCACGTGGCGGCTGAGCTTTTCAACCATCTGGCCGGCATCAGGATCACGCACGTTCCCTACAAGGGAGGCGGCCCGGCGCTGGCATCGGTGATCGCCGGCGAAACCGGCTACAGCTTCCCTTCCCTGCCCGCCGTTTTGCCGCAAGTGAACGCCGGACGCCTGCGCGCCCTGGGCATGACCAGCAGCACGCGTTCGACCCTGCTGCCCGGGGTGCCGACGATCGCGGAATCCGGCATGCCCGGCTACGAGTTCACGAGCTGGGTCGGCGTGCTGGCCCCCGCGAAGACGCCGCCCGAAATCGTGACGGCGCTAAACGGCTATTTCGTGAAAGCCATCCGCTCGCCCGAGCTCTCCGGGCGGCTCGCCGCCGATGGGACGGAAATCGTCGCCGGCTCGCCCGCGCAGTTCGCCGCGCTCATCAAGGCGGAACTGCCGCGCTGGGCGAAAATCGTCAGGGAAACAGGGCTGCAGGCCGAATAGCCGTTGTCGCCGTCACGACGCTCGCTGTCCGGTTCGGCAACTGGGGGCTCCGGGGTGCGCGATTTCCCGCCGGCCTTTTCTGGCGAATCAGAGGAACTGTGCACTATTCAGCCGGGCACTACACCGGTTACATTGCCGCCCACCGATTCAGCCTCCAGGGGGAACTGCATGACCGATCCGGCATCGAACGCCATCAAGGTACTGGCTTCCAACAGCACCCGCGCCACGCTCGAAGAAGCGCTGGCACCGGCCTTCGAGCAGGCAACCGGATACAAGGTGGAACTGCATTACGACTCCGCCAAGGCGATGCTGGCCCGCATCAAGGACGGCGAAACGGCGGACATCGCGATCCTCGGCACCGCGGTGATCGAGGACCTCACGGCCCTGGGCCGGATCGCGTCCGGCACCAAACGCCCCTTCGCCCGTTCCCGCGTCGGCGTGGCCGTGCGCGCGGGGGCGCCGAAGCCCGACATCAGCACGGTGGAAGCCTTCAAGCGCGCGCTGCTGAACGCAAAGTCCGTCGCGCACACCGTGCACGGCGCGAGCGGCATGTACGTGCCGGTGCTGCTGGGGCACCTCGGCATCGCCGCGCAGATCAAGCCCAAGACCGTCACCCGGCCCGGCGGCTACATCGGCGTGGTGGTGGCGTCAGGCGAGGCCGAGCTCGCCGTGCAGCAGATCTGCGAGCTGCTCGCGGTGCCCGGCATCGATCTCGTGGGGCCGCTGCCGGACGAGATCCAGAAGGTGTTCGAAACCTCGGCGGGCATTTTCAGCGATGCCGCCGACCCCGAGGCGGCCACGGCATTTCTCGAGTTTTGCTCGATGCCGGAACACGCACCGCTGTTCAAGGCAAAAGGCCTGGAGTCGGTGGCGCGCGAACGGGAGCCCGTCACGCAATGAGTCCCTCGCAAGGGTAAGACGGCCTGAACTGGCCTAAGGAAGCTCTGAAAAACCCTTCTTTCGTCATTCCGGCGTAGGCCGGATTCCAGTGAAATCAAGGCACTGGACACCGGCCTTCGCCGGTGTGACGGAGGACGGAGTACTTCAGAGCTTCCCTAACCGCAACGCCTGAGTTCGGGGGCGTGCTTACTCCGCCCGAATCCCGGTTTTTCGGATCACCTCGCCCCATTTCGCCGACTCGGCGGCGATGAAGCGCGCGAATTCCGCAGGCGTGCTGCCGACCACCTCGGTGCCCTGCGCCGCCATCAGTTCCTTCGTCTCGGGTTGCCGCGCGATCTTCGCCAGTTCCGTGTAAAGGCGCGTCACGATCGCCGCTGGCGTCTTCGCCGGCACCAGCACGCCGTGCCACGACGAGGTTTCGAAACCGGCGACACCGGCCTCGGCGATCGTCGGCAGGTCCGGCGCGGCGGACGAGCGCGCGGCGCCGCTCACCCCCAGCGCGCGCAGCTTGCCCGCCTTCACGTGCGGCAGCGCCGGCAGCAGGTTGACGAACATCAGCTGCACTTGTCCCGCGAGCACGTCGCCCAGCGCCTGGTTGCCGCCCTTGTAGGGCACGTGCACCATCTCGATGCCGGTGGCGAGCTTGAACAGCTCGGCGGAAAAGTGGTTGCCGGTGCCGACCCCGCCGGACGCGTAGTTCAACTGCCCCGGCTTCGCCTTCGCCAGCGCCACCAGTTCCTTCACGGTGCGCGCGGGCAACGCCGCCATGACGACCAGCACGTAGGGTGTCGCTGTCAGTTGCGAGACGGGTGCATAGTCGCGCACGGGGTCGTACGGCAGCTTCGCATACAGGTGCGGATTGATCGCGAGGTTGCCGACCGCGCCCAGCAGCAGCGTCTGGCCGTCCGGCAGCGCCCGCGCGGCCATCTCGCAAGCCACGATGCCCGCGGCGCCGCTGCGGTTGTCGGGCACCACCTGCTGGCCCAGCGCCTCACCCAGCTTCTGCCCGAACTGGCGCGCGATGACGTCGGTGGGGCCGCCGGGCGGGAACGGGAGGATGAAGCGGAGGGGGCGCACCGGATACGGGTCGGCGCCCATGGCCGTCGCCGAGACCATGGCGGTGAACAGCGCCGCACAGATCGGCATGCATTGTCGAGCCATTTGCGACACGACTTACTGCGCCAGCGTCACGACTTTGCCCTTGAGGGCAACGCCGGACATGAGCGCGCCGCTGCCGCACATGTACTCGGTCTCGCTGCTGTGCACCACGTTACGATAATTGCTGACAATGCCGACGACCGCGTTGCCGCCCTCTTTCTGCGCGCGCTCCTGCATTTCCAGCACGGCGCTCAGCAGCGTCCACTCGCACGCTTCCTTGTCCGTCTTGTTGACGCCATTCGTTTTCTTGTTGGTCTTCCACTCTCCGAGGTCCTTCGCGACCTTTGGGTGCTTCTGATTGCCGAAGTAAAGCTTGATCTTGGGGTCGAGTTTTTCCTTCGCCGCCGGTGTCGCCAACGCTTCCGACAGCGGATACATCACATGGGTATCGCGCGCCGAGGCCGCACCCGCGGTCAGCAGGAGTATCAATCCCGTCACATGCAAAATTGTCTTCATGTTCTCGCACTCCTCTCTCAGAAAATGGGGTGAGAGTCATTAATCTTCTGCTCGCCATAAAAATCGACTACGACCCTATTTATCTTAGTTTAGTCACGTATCCCTCCGTCGGAACTTGGCGCCAACCCAGCTTAGGAACTCTCCGACGATGGCATCACCATCAACCACTCGGCAATCACCTGCACTTCGTCCTGTTCATCCTTTGTTTCGAGAACGATCGGCTGATATTCCGGACGGTCTGAGTCTGGTTTCAAAGTGATCCGCTGATGCCGCCAGCCACCGCCGTCCGTTGCCATTTTCTCGCTGCTGTAAACCTTCACGGTGAAGCGGCCGCCTGTTTCAGGATCGGAAATGTTGCGATGCTGGACGACGACGACCTTACCTTCGCGTGTGCCCTCGGGTGCCGCCCCGAACAGGCACCAGGCGCCATTAGGGATGCGCCGGTTCATTGATTCACCGACAACTTGCGCGATGAACATGCCCCGTTTGGGACGAATCCAGTCCGGGGGCGCGACCCACTCCTCGGCTGCATCTTCCAAGTACTGGAAGTTGGAGAAATTCCCTGCCGCGAATCGCAAATCTACAACGGGCAAGGCTGAAACGCCTGATGTGCGCTCTGCTATGGACACCAAGCGAAGGGGCAAGACCTTACGTGCGACTGGCGCTGCCGTCACTGGTTTGGCAGCATCATCAGCACACGCATCAGGTGCACCGCCGCGTACACGCGAGCGCAGGTGCTCCGCTAGCGCCGAGTCAGCGCAGTAGACGTAACATCCCTTCAAGCCCCGTGTCATGAGCGTGCGATAGGTATTCTTTACAATCAAGTCCGCTAGCCTGCGCGCAGGCACAGGACTGGACTTCAGCATTTTCTTCAGTCCTCTGATCGATTGGTCCGACAAAGCGCGCTTTGTGGCATCGGTCGCGATCTGCCCGTTCTGGAATGCGAGGTCGGGCCCTATGATCACGCCGACGTAGTCCAATTCCAACCCCTGACAAGTGTGGATACAGCCCACCTGTTCGACGGAGCCCGGTGTGACGATCCACAGGCTACCATCCTTGTCGAGATTCCAACGACGGCGATAGCCGGAGCTCTCGAATTCGATATCCCAGGCGTGTGGATCTCTCTTGCTTGGCCACTTCCAGCAGTAGCCGGCGACCACCCGCGAGCGATTATTGGCCCGGTTCTTCAACTCGATCAGCGCGTGCATTTCCACCGGATCGTCGAACACTCTGAAATCGTACTCTCGCGTGTCTAGGACCGTATTGGCGGTTTCACGTTTGCCTAGTACGTCATCTAGCCACGCTAGATAGCCGTCGGATCCATTACAGCGGAACTGAGAGGTGAGCTCGAGTTCCGTAACTTCGGCATTAAACTCGGCTGCGCGGCGACGTAGTTCTTCAGTATGGCCAATGTCATGGATTGTGACCCGCTGGTCGTCGTCGATGAAGAACACAATGCAGCGGGCAGCGCGAATCAGTTCGCGGATCTGGTTGTCGCCCAAGTTGCGGTACAAACCACTTTTTTCGTTGAGCCGATGCGCCTCGTCAACAATCAGCGTGTCATAAGTGTTAGGCGCGTCGTTGATGAACGCGCCAGAGCCACTGAACAGGTTGCTGATCCGCGTCTTCGAGAACGTGCCCGTGAGCTTGGCTTCGTACACCGCCCGTGGGGCGGCGTTCTTCGAGACGTATCTGGCATTCCGTTGGCGGGCCAGCAACGCCGCCAGCAGGTTCACGGCTAAAACTGACTTCCCCGTTCCTGGTCCTCCCTGGACGATGACAACTTGCTTGCGATGCTGCGCCTTATCATCCACGTCGAGCACGGTTTCATAGACGACCTTCTGGTCGTCCATCATCACAAACTCAGTTTTACCCTGGAGCATGCTGGCCACGCAATCGACCAGCATCTTCGATGGTCGTATCCTGCCGTTCTCGATTGCATAGAGCGCGCCACGCCGGTCGCCGTGGCGCACATGCTCCCGAATAAAAGCCTGGAGCTTGCCTCTTTCGCGAGCCAAGAAAAGCGGCGCGCGCGCGATGTGCTCTAAATAGTGAGGATGGTCGATCTCTCCATTCCGGGGATGGTTGTGCAAGTATGCGCAGGGCTGCAGAGTCATGGCCCCGTCTTGAACCGCGGTGTTAAAGTCCTGCAGGTAAGCCGCGTAGGACCAAGCTTGATAGGACGGATGCGGCCCTTCCTGCTCACCCGCCCGCCCCCCCCGACGTGCCCACACGATGGCGTCCTTGTTGCTTCGCCTCGACTCGGACCACTGCTTTAGCTCGACGATGATTATCTTGGGGCGCGCCTTGGCGTCCTCGCCCACGATTACGAAATCGATACGTTTGGAAGTCTGCGGTAACTGGTACTCGATTGCGACCCCGGCATCGGCTGGGATCTCTTCGTCCTGGAGCACCTTGGCCATTTCGAGCAACGAGTGCTTCCAAGCTTGGATCTCGGAGGGGCCTACGCCGCGCCCTGTGGCAGAGCGGTAGTGGCTGCTCACGACGTCCTCGATGTCCTCCCGCAGCGCGTGATGCAGGAACTGACTCTTGCTGGCTTGGTAGATGATCAAAGAGAAACTCCCGGCCTAACAATTTTCAGAGTCGGTCATACTTCTTGCTGGTACCTCTCGATTGCTCGATGGGGTACTTCTCGCCATTGACCAGTAACTTCTCCTGCGCAGCCGCGATCGGGTCGATTCCCAGAGACGTGCACAACTGAATCATGTAGAGAAGCACGTCTGCGACCTCGGCAGCAACAGCGCTACGGACAGGTTCAGGCAGATCGCGGCTCTGGTCCTCCGTCAGCCACTGGAAATGCTCAAGTAGTTCGCCGGATTCAACTGCGAGGGCAGTGGCCAAGTTCTTCGGTGAGTGGAATTGCCCCCAATCGCGGTCTATGGCGAAATTTTGCAAGGCGCGAGCAAGGTCATTGACGGAGTCAGTCATGCGGGTTGTCCTCCAGGACTATTCGAGTCGTGTATTTGGTCGGTCGGGTAAACCGTACTTCAGCGTTGCGACGCCCGCTGACCCGGCATACCCCGTGCGCGGTCAAGAGGGGATTATGCTGGGGGAATACGTACGGAGTCAGGCAAATTAAATCCCGCCGAGGTTCTGTCTCGACTATATCCCACCCCCCTCTTATTCCATACTTGGGATACCCACGAAGTGCCGTTCGATGCCCGGACCTTCGTCGGCCACAGGCACGGCGACGCACCGGTTTTGCGAATGCGCCTCGGCTATCGCCTCGGGCGTCTCGCACAGGTACACCATCTTCTGGCAGCGCCAGCAGAAGTGCACGTCCTCCCGGCCGGTCTGGATAAAAGCGTCCCATTGCATGGGACAACGGATCTTGAACAGTTTCGTGCAATTGATGACGGTGGCGTGGGTCATGGCTGTCCTTTCCCTACGCTCTGTATTGCCTGGGAGGGCACGCGGGCTTCCAGCTCCTCGAGCGTGGTGACGATCCCGAGGAAGGCCTTGAGCATGTTGGCGGCAGACTCCGCGACCAACATGTACGCGAGCCCCACGCCGAGGTCGCCCTTCCCCGCGTCCAGCCGCTGCACCAGCGCGTGGAGCTTTTCAAACTCGGCGTGCAGCGCGTCGCGGATGAAGCCGAGGCCGAGGCGCGGGTCCGGGTTTGCGATGCCGGGGTCGCTCGGATGGCCCGGCACCCCTAGGCCGAGTTCGTCCCAGAGATCGATGATTGCCGAGCGCACGTCATAGACGCAGCCGCGAAAGTCCGTGAACACCTTTCCGGCGTCGTCCGCCACCGGGCCGCCGATGCTTGTGCGGATGCGGGGCAGTTCCTCCAGCACGTATTCGACGTTGGCGGAGATTTCATCCAGCCCCGCCTTGAGCAGCGCAAGACGCGGCTCGCCGAAGACGGGATCGAGGTGCACCACGGGGGTCCAGGTCACGGTATCGCTCCTCTTAAAATCGAAGGATACGGACCCCGGTGGCTCAACCGGTGAGCCTCCCGCCGCTTAGACTGAGTGCGCTGGCCAGCGCCCCGGGCGTGAAAAGCTGGCTTTGGGCGTGGGTTGCCCCCATCCCAACCTTCCCCCGCACGCAGGGGAAGGAGGGACAGACAGCGAGGCCGGGATGACTGGGATTTGGCCTGCGGTGAGACCGGGCGCGTGCTGCTCAGGCATTCTCGATCGGCAATCGGCGCACTCTGTGGCGCGCGGTTTCCACAACAGCAACGGCACCCCGCTCCAGTGCGGCGGCCGATCGGTCGAGGACGGTCGCGAGGCGTGCGATGACGGTCTGCGCACGAGCATCCGCAAGCCGGAACACGATAACGCTCGTCATACGAGCACCGGTTAGCGCAACGATTTCTCCGAAATCGAGATCGAAGGTGAGCAGTATCCGTTGCTCTTGCTGTGCCTTGGTGAATACGTCTGCATCGGCGAGGCGCTGCAGTCCCTGCTCCCCCAAAT
Source organism: Burkholderiales bacterium (assembly GCA_050741255.1). Lineage (GTDB taxonomy): Bacteria > Pseudomonadota > Gammaproteobacteria > Burkholderiales > SG8-41 > CAZXNF01. Next base: position 12,807 of record JBOIEQ010000016.1, read on the forward strand.
GCGCGACGTCATGGCCGCGGCTGCGCAACCACTCGACTACGCGCGGGCTGATGCCCATGTCCGCGAGAAACCGCATCGCGGCGCGTCAGGCGCTGAACACCTCTTCCTGCGCGAGCCATGCCGCATAGCGCAGGGCCTGCTCGATATCCGCCGCTACCAGATCGGGATGGTCGGCGAGAACTTCCTCTCGCGAGGCGCCGTGCGCGATCTGTCCCAGGATCACCGAAACAGGAATACGCATCCCGCGTATGCAGGCCCGGCCGCCCATGATTTGAGGCTCGAACGTGATGCGGTCGAATGGCATGGCAGTCTCCTGGAAAACGCCGGTATCTTGGCATAGCCGGACGGGGCGGGCCAGCCGCGTATTCTGCAACGGACCTGACGCCGGCGGGCGCCGGTAACGCTTGGCGAACCTCTGGCGGGTTTCAGCATGTGGAATGTAGCCGCCACCCCGAAACTCTGCATCGCCACTGCGGGTATGCTTATTGCATCCACAAACCGCGCCTAACCCCCTGCTCCCGGAGCTGCCATGACCTTAACCCGCCCCCTCGCCCTCCTCTGCCTGCTCGCCCCGCTGGCGCAAGTCGCGGCGCAGGAGCCTTTTCCGAACCGGCCGCTGCGCCTGGTGATCTCGGTGCCGCCAGGGGGTGCCGCGGATTTCACCGGCCGCATCCTCGGCTCCAAGCTTGCGGAATACCTGGGCCAGAACGTGGTGATCGAGAACCGCCCTGGCGCAGCCGGCATCATCGCCTCGGAAATGGTGGCCAAGGCGAACAACGACGGCCACACGCTGCTGCTCTCCTCGAGCACGACGCATGGCGTGGCGCCGGTGCTCTACAAGAAGCTGCCCTACGATTCGCTCAAGGATTTCACGCACGTGGGATTGATGGCCGTGTTCCCGGGCATGATGGTCGTGTCCGCGACGCTGCCCATCACCTCCGTGAAGGATCTCGTCGCACAGGCGAAGGCCAAGCCTGGCGCCTTGCTGTTCGCTTCCTCCGGCAACGGCAGCGCGCCGCAGCTGCTGGGCGAGCAGTTCAAGATCGTCACCGGCGCGCCGATCACGCATGTGCCGTACAAGGGCAGCGGCCCGGCGGTGATCGACCTCGCCGCCGGCCAGGTGCACCTGATGTTCGACGGCCTGCCTTCTCTCATCGGGCAGATCAAGGGCGGGCGGCTGCGCCCGCTCGCGGCGCTGAGCGCCAAGCGTTCCAGCGTGTTCCCCGACGTGCCCACGATCGCGGAAGCCGGCTATCCCGGCGTGGAGGGCGGCGTGTGGTACGGGATCTCCGGTCCGCCGGGCCTGCCGAAGCCCGCCGTCGACCGCCTGCTGAAGGAACTCGCCCGCATCGTGGCGCTGGACGAATACCGGGACCGCCTGGCAACGGTCGGCGCGACGCCGCAACTGCTCGGCCCGAAGGAGTACGTCGCCTTCCTGCAAACGGAACAGGCGAAGTGGGGCAAGATCATCAAGACCTCCGGCGCGGCGCCGGACTGAGCGCTGGGCGTTAAGGGGAGCCCCCATCCCAACCTTCCCCCGTGCTACGGGGGAAGGAGTGACTCGGCGCTCCCTCCCTTGCGCAATGCGCGGGGGAGGGCTGGGGTGGGGGCAGTCATTCAACCCGGCGCTTCGCGGCTCAATACCCCTCAGGCGCCGCGCGGCGCAAACCACGCCGCGCCGTCCGCCTTCAGCCACGCGATGAAGTCGTCGTAGGCGGCGTCGATCGTGTGCGGCGCGCGGTAGCCGATGTCCGTCTTCAGCCTGGAGACATCCATCGGGAAGCGCGCGCGGTCGGTGTAGTGGATGCCGGGCGTCTCGCCCGCGCGCGCGGTGCGATGGCGGAACGCCGGGAAGGCCTGCGCGAGCCGCTCGCACCAGCGGACCACCGCGCCCGTCCAGTCGATGCCGGCGCTCAGGTTGTAGACGAAGTGTTCATGTGAGGGTGCGTCGAGCAGCGCGACGAAGCCCGCCGCCACGTCGCGGCTGTAGACCCAGTCGCGCGTGAGTTCCTGTGCTGGCAGCACCGCCTCGGCGCCCGCCAGCGCGAGGCGCGCGAGTTGCGAATGCGGCCCGAAGTTGTCGCGCACGCCGGTGTCGCGTTCCCACGGGCCGATCAGCGTGCCGAGCCGGGCGGCAACGACGTCGAGCTTCCACAGTTCCGCCAGGCGGCGCGCGGTGCGTTCGGCGGCGTACTTGGAGCAGCCGTAGAGCGTGTTGGGCAGCACCGGCGTGGCTTCTTCCTGCATCAGCGGACCGACGTACAGGGACTCGCCGTACGCCGCGCCCGAACTCGCGAGGACGCAGCGCCGCACGCCATGGCGGCGGGCGGCTTCCAGCACCGCGATGGTGCCGCCGATGTTGACCTCGAACACGCGTCCCGGCTCGCGGGCTTCGCGATCGGGGCCCGAGGTAATGGCGGCGCAGTGGATCACGCCGTCGACCGGCGCGGCGCCGCAGGCCTGGTCCAGAGCGGCAGCATCGCGCACGTCGCCCGCCGCGCTGTGCCAGCGCCCGGGATGGCGCGCGAGCGCCCGCACCGCGAGTTCCGGCAGCGGCTGGGCGTCGAACAGCACGACCTCGCGGCCCTGCGCGAGCAGCGCTTCGGCAATGTTGAGGCCGACGTAGCCGCCGGCGCCGGTGATCAGTGTGGCCATGTCGTTCCTTAGTGCAGGGTGCGCACGGGGCTGTCCGCGCGCGGCGACACCCCGACGTTGAGCAGCATCACCCGGTGCCCCAGCATCACCACGCTGCCCTTGAGCCGGTTGTCGCCGGTGTCGCTGTACTCGAAGGCGTAGGCGCGCTGGATGCGCACCTGCCCGCCGGCGTCGCGCACGAGCTTGAGGCCTTCGATGGAGACCGTGTCGTCGAGAAACAGGAGTCCTTCCGCCTCGCAGGCGGCGCGGCCCGCCTTCACCGCGACTTCGCGCGACTTCAGGCTGTCCAGCCACAGCCAGGCGAGCGCCGCGAGCGCGAGGACAGCGAGGATTTCCGTGAAGGCCATTTCACCTCATCTCACTTTGAGTTTTTCACAGAGTCGTGCACAACAAACGGGCACACCGTTGCCGCGGCATTGTTGCATACCCGCCTTCGCCCTCTGCCGGCTGAGGTTTTCTCAACCGATGCGCGAGGATCGCTCAGGCGTTCACCGGTGTGCCGGCGCGCACAGTGCGTGCGCTATCCAAACGGGCCATGCACGTCGCGCAACGCCCGCTCGCGCGAGGGCTGGCCCGTATCGTGCTAGGTAATCCCTCAGGAGGAGTTACTGACTACGAAAGGGGTCGCCATGACCTTTCTGTGGGGAAAACTTCTCTGGATGCTGCTGGGCGTGCCCGCCCTCGTCGCCGCCTACGTCCTCATGGTGGCCCGCAAGCGGCCCGCGCTGCGCTACTCCAGCCTCTCGCTCGCCCGCGCGGCGCTCGGCAAGGCCAACCGGATGCGGCGCCACATGCCGCCCGCGCTGCTGCTGCTCGCGCTGGTCGCGCTCCTCATCGCCGCCGCGCGCCCGGCCGCGGACCTGACTCTCTTCACGGAAACCCGGACGATCATCCTGGCGATGGACGTCTCGATGAGCATGAGCGCCACCGACGTGTCGCCCTCCCGGCTCGCCGCGGCGCAGGCGACGGCCAAAGCTTTCATCGCCGCGCTGCCCCAGCATGTGCGCGTGGGCATCGTGACCTTCGCCGGCACCGCGGCCATCGCGCAGGTGCCCACCCGCAACCGCCGCTACCTCGCCGAGGCGCTCGACCGCATCGCGCTCGATTTCGACACCGCGGTCGGCACCGGCATGATCGCCTCGCTGGTGGCGCTGTTCCCGACGGCCGGCATCGACGGCGAGTTCGACATCTTCGGCACCAGCACCTGGAAGGATGGCAACAACAACGTCGCGCAGCCGGTCGTGCCCGCGCGTAACAAGACCGTGCCGTTCCAGCGTGTGCCGGCGGGGTCGTACGAATCGGCGGCGATCGTGCTGCTGACGGACGGCCGCAGCGTATCGGGCATGGATCCGGTGGCGGCCGCGCGGTTCGCCGCCGACCGCGGCGTGCGCGTCTACACGGTCGGCTTCGGCACGCCGGCAGGGGCGGACATCGTCAATGCGCGCGGCGAAACCATCAATGCCGGCTTCGACGAGCAGGCGCTCCGCTCGGTGGCGCGCCTGACGCAGGGCAAGTACTTCAACGCGGACTCGGCGGAGGCGCTGATGAAGGTCTACCAGCAGTTGACGCCGCAGATCGTCCCCGAGCGCAACCGCCAGACCGAGATCACCGTGTTCTTCACGGCGCTCGGCGCGGTGCTGCTGCTGGTGGCGGGGGTGCTCTCGCTCGCCTGGTACGGCAGGACGGCGTAGCGCACTATTTAGCGCGCCTCGGCGCCGGTCAGGGCGTATCGACCAGCGGCACCTTCGCGTCGACGATGATCCGCGCGAATTTTTTAGACTCCGCGCGCAGGAACTCGCGGAACTGCTCGGGCGTCGTCGGCGCGGGCTCGAAGCCCAGCTCCTTGAATTTCGCCGTCAGCTCCGGCGTCTTCAGCGCCTGCACGATCGCGGCGTTCAGCTTGCGGATGACGGGATCCGGCGTGCCGGCGGGCGCGTACATGCCGAAAAAATTCACCAGCTCGAAACCCGCCATGGGCTTGTATTCGGCGATCGCCGGCACGTCCGGCAAGGCGGGCGAGCGGGTCAGCGACGTCACGCCGATCGGCCGGAGCTTGTTGCTCTGGATGAAGGGCAGCGAGGCGCCGATGCTGGCGAAGGTATAGGTCACGTGCTTGCCCGCCGTGTCGGCGAGCTGCTGCGAGGCGCCCTTGAACGGCACGTGCTGGGTGTCGATGCCCGCCATCTTGTTGAACATTTCGCCGGTCAGGTGCTGGGCATTGCCCACTCCGCTGGATGCGTAGCTCAACTTTCCGGGATTGGCCCTGGCGTAGGCGATCAGTTCCTGCACGTTCTTCGCCGGCACGTCCATGTTGACGGTCATTGCATTCGGCACCTTCACCGCGTTCGACAGCGGCGCCAGTTCCTTGTCCGTGTCGTAGGGCATGGACTTGAACAGGTTGGGGTTGATCGCCATCTCGCCTGACGCCATCAGCAGGGTGTAGCCGTCAGGCGTGGCCTTGGCGACCGCGCCGGTGCCGATCATGCCGCTCGCGCCGACCCGGTTGTCCACGACCACCGACTGGTTGAAGGTCTTGCGCATGTACTCGCCGATCAATCGCGCGGTGAGGTCGGTGCCGCCGCCGGGGGAGAACGGGACGATGATGCGGATCGGCTGGGCGGGATACTCCTGGGCGGCGCTCGCGCCGGCCAGCAGCAGCAACACCACGGCGCTCAGGCCGCGGACGTGCGAAAGGCGTACGCTCATGGGGAACTCCTCCGAAAAACCAGCGCTGGGTGGACCCGGTGGGCCCTTGTTATGGACGGCTGACGTTCATTCTACTTCGGCGCGCAACGCACACGCCCGCCGCGGCTAACCCGCCCGCGACACCAGCCAGTCCACCAGCACCGCCACGCCATAGGCGATCAGCAAGGCCGAGCTGAAGATGACCGCGCCCCGCGTCAGCCCCTTCGGGATGCCGATGCCCTCCAGATAGCGCTTGATGTACCAGCTCGCGACGAAATATACGAAGGTGGAGACGACGATGCTCAGCATTGCAGGCATGCTGCCGGCCGCACGCCATCAGCGCACAACGAGCGGAATTGTTTACCCGGAGAAGCGATCAGAAATCTTCTTGGTCTTTTTTGTAATAGTCGCTGTAGGGCCCAGCCGGAAGGCCCGTTCCCTTCGTATAAATCGCCTGCCGGTTTGCCTGCTGCGCGAGCGGCATGTAGTTCGGCGCTGCGCGGGTAATCGCCGCCACGATGGCGTTGGCAATCAGCCCCGCGAGGCCGTTATTGTTGTTCTGGGGTTGATAGACCACCTTTTGCTGGTTCTTCCAAAGCACCTGCTCCGTCGCGGTGCTCTTGAGGAGGTAGCTCAGCTCCACGACGACTGCCGTCGAGAAAATGGCATACTGGGCATGCCATTTCTCGATGGTGATGTAGAGGACGGCGTCAGCCCCGAACAACTGGCCCAATCGTTTCGGGCTGTTCGCATGCACCATGTCCGCGTCGCTCAGGCCATCGTCATCCATGACCGACTTGACCAGTCGCACGGGAAAAACGTAATACCCTTTTTCCGCCAGCGGACGGGACACGGTGGCCAGCAGGTAATCCGCCGCGTTGACCTCCACGCTCCGATTGATGGCAGGCACGATCAGGATGGAACGGGGGCTTTCCGTCTTCAGCGCCGAATAGTCGCTGCGCGTGGCCGGAACCGCGCATCCGCCCAGCACGCAGGTGGCCAGCAGGACCGCCCGGATATTCCGGCCCGGGAATGTCATTTTTGTTCTGCCTCCGCTTTTTTGTTCGCCGCAGCCGACGCCGTGCGGATCATGGTGTCCATGAAATAGGCCGACTCGGGCCACAACGCCTTCTCTTTCTGAAAAAAAGTCACGGCCTCGGCGTTCTTGCCCTGCTGGTACAGCAGATAGCCGTACTCCGCATACATGCCCGGCGGGATCGGCCGCTTGGTCTGCTCGGAGGCCAGGATTACCCGGTCGAGCACCACGGCCAGTTGCGCGGCCCTGGTCGGGTCCTTGTAGTACGAGTACAGCGCCGGCTCGTAGCCGCCCCAGTTGTACTTTTGCGGCGGCGCGCAGGCCGACACCAGAACGCCGGCCAGCAAGGCAGCGGCAGTGTGGCCGAATTTCATCGTGTCGCGAGGATGACGGTGATGGTGCGCGTTTCACCGTTGCTGATGAATATGCGCTCCGAATGAATCACCTGCCCGGCGCGTCTGACCTCGACCACATGCACGCCCTCTTCGACCACGAGCGCACCCGGGTTGCCGTCGTACTGTTCGGAGACGCCGACCTCCAGGCCATCCACGACGATGATGGCGCCCATCGGCGCCCCCTTGATCACCAGCGCGGGGCGCGGCGACCCGGTTCTGACGTTGGTATCCGGCACCGAACAGGAAGCCAGCAGGATGACGACACCGCAACAGGCCAAAAATCTGCGCATGGCTATTCCCTCGAGCCGGATACAAACACGGCGCCCTGCCCGGAACCCGCAAACGAACCGGAAACCAGTTCGGCGACGGAGCCTTCGTTGTTTTCGCTGTCACCGAAAAAGCTGACGACCCTGATCGTGCCGAGACTGGCGGCCGGCAGGGTAATGTTGAATCCGGTTTGGCCGCTTTTGACGGTTTCACCCTCCTGCATGACGGCAAGGACATCCCCGACCTTCAGACCCTGCTTCGGGCCGCCTGAAATATAAACAACGTTGCCGGTTGCCTTCAGGATGTCGGTTCGCCACAGGCGCTCCTCCAGCTTCTGGATCAGCGCGGTCTGCACGTCGGAGATCGCCGCTCCGATCGCCCGGTCGTTCAGGGTCCCGTCATACTCCGACCGGCTTCCGAAGCCGGCGACGCTTCCGGACTCGGTGCTCGCCTCGCCGGTTCCGGTGGCGCTGAAAAACACGAATCCGGTGCGCGCATCCACCAGGCGAATTTCCACCTTGGCGCGCGCGGTCTGGACCTTTGTGGAACTCAGGAATCCGGAGGTTCCGCTCGTGCTCCGGCCAAACTCGGTAACCGAACCGAGAATGAGCGTATCGACGCCGATCAGGTTGTCTTCCCTGAGTATCCGCTGCTCGGCTTTCAACTGGCCCAGATCCGGGCGCTCGAACACCAGAAACTTGCGGGACGCCACCAGGCGCGTGGCCAGCATGTCGGACGCCTGTTTGCCCAGCGGATCCAGGTTGTTGTCCACCTGGAAAGTCCGCCCATATCTCGTCTCGTTCGAAAACCGTCCGATGGCGATTTTTCGTTTGAGGATTTTTTCGGTGGGTTCGAGCGCCTTGCGCTGGGCCTCCACCTGCTGACTTCTCGTGGCCGGGGACTCGACCGGCTGCAAGGGAGGCGTGGTCACCGCACACCCGCCCAGCAGGGTCAAAAGAAAAAGCACAGCGGGCCCCGGCATCGGGAGCCGGCCATGCTGCACGGCCAAGGGTTTCATTCGCCTAACCTCTCAACGCTTGCACAGACAGGAACACCGGAGGGTATTCGGTGGATGGGCACGGGTGCAGTCATTCCCGGTCCGGGGAATAACTATCGCATCTCTCCACAATAAATTCCAGCGCCTGCGCAAGACCACCGCGCAAAGTAGCAACCCGTGATACGGGCCGGGCCGATGGAGGGTCTCGCCGGACGGGCAGTGGACGTCCGGCGGGCAATGCCGCGCTATTCCGGCCGGATGCCCGCCTGCCCCGCCACGCGCTGCCACTTCTCGATCTCGGCCTTGATGAAGGCGGCGTGCTGCTCCGGGGTGTTGCCGACCGGGTCGGCGCCACGGTCCTGCAGATCCTTGCGGATCGCCGGGTCGTTCAGCACCTTCACGAGCGCGCCGTTCAGCTTGTCCACGACCGGCTTCGGCATGCCCGCGGGGCCGACCCAGCTGAAACCGCTGCTGACCACGAAGCCGGCCACGCCCGCCTCCTGCATCGTCGGCACGTCCGGGACCGAGGGCGAACGCTTGTCCCCGCACTGCGCGATCATCCGAAGCCGGCCGGCGCGCACCTGCTCGATCACCACCGGGATGCTGGCGATGGTCATCTGCACGTGGCCCGCGACCGCATCCACGGTGGCGGGCGCAACCCCCTTGTACGGCACGTGCACGAGCTTGATCTTCGCCTCGTAGTTGAGCAATTCACCCGCCAGATGCGCGAGCGTGCCCGGGCCCGCGCTGGAGAAGAAGATCTGGCCCGGCCGCGCTTTCGCGAAGGCGATCAGGTCCTTGACGTTTTTCACCGGCAGCGAGGGATGCACCAGCACCGCGGCTGGAATGTCGACGACCAGCCCGAGCGGCGTGAAATCCTTCAGCGTGTCGTAGGGCAAATTCTTGATCAGCGCCGGATTGAAGAAGAAGCTCGCCGCCACGATCGCGGTCGTGTAACCGTCGGGCGGGCTCTTGGCCGTGATGTCGGCGCCGATCACGCCGCCCGCGCCAGGCCGGTAGTCGAGCACGAACTGCTGCCCGACCAGTTCACCCATCTTCGGCGAGATCACGCGGAACACGATGTCGCTGTTGCCGCCGGGCGCGGCCGGGTTGATGACACGGATGATCTTGCTGGGGAAGGCCGTCTGCGCCGCCGCCGGGGCGACGAACACCGCGGCCAGCACTGCCGGCAACCATTGCGCGCGATACCACTGCATCTCGACGTCTCCTCGTAGTGTCGGCAGCCGCCTCTACAGGGCGGGCCCGCCGGTGTTTCGCGCGGCCCGTGCCGCGGTCAGTCCGCCTTGATGTTGGCCGCCTTGACGACGGGGGCCCATTTGTCCAGTTCCTTCTTCATCAACGCCCGGAACTCGTCCGGCGTGTTGGTGACCGGCTGCAGGCCCGAGTGGATCAACACCTGCGTGACTTTCGGACTGGCGACGGCGCGCACGATTTCCTTCTGCAGGCGGTCGATGATGTCCTTCGGCGTGTCGGCGGGCGCGAGGATGCCGTACCACTGCGTCATTTCGTAGCCGGGCAGGACTTCGGCGATCGCCGGCAACTCGCCGATCGAGCGCTTGAGCCCGGTGGTCGCGAGCGCGCGCATCTTGCCCGCGGTGACTTGTGGCAGCACCGCCGGACCGGAGCCGATCATCACCGTGCATTCGCCCGTCAGCAGGCCGAGCGCGGCGGGGCCGTTGCCCTTGTACGGCACCTGCACGAGCTTCACCTTCCCCAGCAGGTTGAAGAGCTCCATCGCGAGATGCGAGGGCGTGCCGGAACCGCCGGCGGCATAGTTCAGTTGTCCCGGCCGGGCCCTTGCCAGGGCGAGCAGTTCGCGCACGTTCTTCACCGGCACCGAGGGATGCACGACGAGCACGTAATCCGACACTGCGTTGAAGCTGATCGGGCTGAAGTCCTTCAGCGGGTCGTACGGCAGCTTGCCCAGGTTGGGCAGGATCGAAAACGGCCCGCTGGTGCCGAGCACGAGGGTGTAGCCGTCGGGCACCGCTTTCGCCGCGATTTCGGAACCGATCGCGCCGTTCGCGCCGCCGCGCGAATCGACGATCATCTGCTGGCCGAGCTGGTCGGACAGCGCCTGCGCCATGACACGCGCCACGGCATCGGTGCCGCCGCCGGGCGGGAACGGCGAGATCAGGCGTACCGGCTTCACGGGATAGGCCTGCGCGAGCACGGCGGGCGCGGCCAGCGCACACAGGATGGCAACGCAGCCGTGGGCGGCAAACAGCATCATTCCCCGCCGCTCGTCGTGGCAAAACACGGCGGTAACCCGCTGGCGATGCACGCGCATGTGGAACGCTCCTCCTGCTGTCGCCGGCGGGTCCGCGCGGTGCGGCGCGCCGGTCATTCGTCAATCGGCCTCGATGTTAGCAGCCTTCGTCAGCGTAGCCCTGCCACCTCCGCCACGGCGCCCCGGTCAGACCGCACGGGACCTTCCGCGCCCGGTGGCCGCTTGTGCGAACATAGTCGCGATGCATCATCCGGAACCACCGTTGCCCCGCGGGGATCGCGCCTGCGCGTTCACGGGTTTTGCGTGGGCCGCCGCGCGGCAGGCGCCGCCGCATTGAGCACGGCGCCGCGCGCCGTCGATGCGCGCACCCGCGCGCTGCTCGAAGGGCCGCTCGTACCGACGCTCCTCCAACTCGCGGCCCCCAACCTCGGCCTCGCCCTCATGCAGGCGCTGGTGAGCGGCGCCGATGCGTGGTTCGTCGGGCGGCTGGGCACGGACGCCCTCGGCGGACTCGCACTGGTATTCCCGCTCATCATGCTCATGCAGATGATGTCCGCGGGCGCGATGGGCGGCGGCGTGTCTTCGGCCATCGCCCGCGCGCTCGGCGCGGGCGACGTGGCGCGCGCGGAGCGGCTGGCCCTGCACGCTGTCCTCATCGCGGTCGGCTTCGGCCTGCTGTTCTCCGCCGCGCTGCTGGTGGTCGGCCCGGACCTTTATGCGCTGCTCGGCGGCGGCGATGCCGCGCTCGCGCAGGCGGTGACCTATTCGACGGTCCTCTTCGGCGGTGCGATCGCGGTGTGGTTGTGCAACATTCTCGCCAGCGTCGTGCGCGGCACCGGCAACATGCGCGTGCCGGCCGCGGTGCTGAGCGCCACCGCCGCGCTGCAAATTCCGCTCTGCGGTGCGCTGGTCCTGGGCTGGGGGCCTTTCCCCGCTTTCGGCATCGCGGGCGCCGCCGTCGCCTATGTCTGCTCGTTCAGCGCGGGCGCCTTGTGCTTCGCCGCCTACCTGCTCACCGGCCGCGGCCGCCTGCGGCTGCGCCCGTCCGCGGCCCGGTTCTCCGCGCCGCTGTTCGGGGACATCCTCGGCGTGGGACTGCTGTCGTCGTTCAATGCGGTGCAGACCGTGGCCACCGCCGTGATCGTCACCGGCTTCGTCGGCACCTTCGGGACGGCGGCGCTGGCGGGCTTCGGTCTCGGCGTCCGGCTCGAACTGCTACAGGTGCCGATGGTGTTCGCGCTCGGTTCCGCCCTCGTCGCGATGATCGGCACCTGCGTCGGCGCGGGCGACCTGCAGCGGGCGCGCCGCGTGGCGTGGGCGGGCGCGGGACTCGCCGCCTGCATCACCGGCAGCATCGGTCTGACGGTCGCCTTGTTTCCGCGGCTGTGGGCCGGCCTGTTCAGCGCCGACCCTGACGTGCTCGAAGCCGGCACCACCTACCTGCGGATCGTCGGGCCCTGCTACGCGTTCCTCGGCATCGGCGTCGCGCTGTACTTCGCTTCGCAGGGCGCCGGCCGGGTGCTGTGGGTGGTGCTGGCGGGCAGCGCGCGCTTCGTCATCGCCGTCACCGGCGGCTTTGTGCTGCTGCACACCGCGCATGCGAGCCCGGCGGCGCTGTTCGCCGTGATCGGCGCGGCGATGTGCGTGTTCGGCATCGGCGCCGCGGCGGCGGTGAAATGGCGCGTGTGGCCGGTCAGGCAGCCCTGATGCTCGGCTGCGCGTGATGCGCCGTCACGCCACGCGCAGATTCAGGGCGCAGCCGTAAGATTGAAGTAGCCGCCGACGGCGCCCTGCACCTCCGCCGGCGTCACGAACAGCCGGCTGGGCGCGGAAAACGGCACCGCGCAGCCCAGTTGCCCGCCGGCGCTCTGCGGTCCGCCCTGCAGGACGAACCAGACCACCGGCCGCGTTTCATTGCCACGCCGCGCGCCGCGCTCGTCGTACTGAAGGGACGTCACCAGATACACCGATGGCGGCCCGATCACCCGCGGGGCGGCCGTGGGACCGCCCGGACGGAAGCGGCAGTACGGATACTCGGGCCGGATGCCGGATTCCGGCACCACCGCCGCGTCCTGCAGCACCACTTCCGCTGCGCCGGCCGGCACCGCGAGCGCGTTGACGCTGACCAAGGTCGAACCGGCGAGGACGGACTCGGGTCCGCGCGACGGACGGTCGCGCTCGTGGGGCTGGCAACCGGCCAGCACGCCGGCGACCAACAGTGTCAGCGGCAACGCGGCGGTAATGCGATTGGAACCTGGCATGGCAGACCCTGAACGAGAATGTTGAAGCGCCGCGGATGATACACGGCGCCGCATTTGTCAGCGCCGGGGACCACCGCCATAATTCGGGCGCCTCCACATCCGCACTGCCCATGCGCCGATTCCTTCCCTTCTGCCTCGCCCTGCTCGCCTGCGCCGGCTGTGCCACGGGCTCCGCGCCCGTGCCCGCCGAATCGGCGCGCACCCCCGTCAGCAACGGCGAGACCCTGCTCTACGAGAAGGCCTCGCCTTACAACAACGTCGTCGTCACCCAGAACGCGGAGGGCATGCGCATCCTGCGCTTCGAACACGGCGGCGCGCGCCAGAGCCTGGTCAAGCCAGGCGACCCCGACTACCTCGGGCTGCCGTATGCGAAGACCGCGTTCACCGGCCTCGCGCTGACCGGCGAGCCGAAGCGCATCCTGGTGATCGGGCTCGGCGGCGGTACCCTGCCCTCCTTCCTGCACAAGCATTACCCCGCCGCGGTCATCGATGCGGTGGACATCGATCCGGTGGTGGTGGACGTGGCGCGGCGCTACTTCGGCTTCCGCGACGATGCGCTCATGAAGGGCCACGTCGGCGACGGCCGCCGCTTCGTCGAGGACGTGAAGCAGCCCTACGACATGATCTTCCTCGATGCCTACGGCAGCGACAGCGTGCCGGAACACCTGGCCACCGAGGAGTTCCTGCGCGCCGTGCGGCGCGCGGTCAGGCCCGACGGCATCGTGGTCGGCAACATCTGGGGCCGCGGCCACAACCGCCTCTACGACACCATGGTCCGCACGTACCAGGAAGTGTTCGACGATCTCTACATCCTCGACGTGCGCAACGCCGGCAACCAGATCCTGCTCGCGCTGCCACGATCGCAGCCGCTCACCCAGGAACAACTCGCGCAACTCGCGCGCCGCGTGTCCACCGCCAAGCGCTTCGATTTCGATCTCGGCGAGCAGGTCAATTACGGTTTCGAGCACATGCAGGTGAAAAACCCGAAGGACCGCGTGCTGCGCGACCGCGACCTCGCGCGCAACAAGCCGGCGCCGGTCACCGCGCCTTAGTCTTCCCGCCCCGGAACAGCAGCCCGCCGCATCCCATCATCGCGGCGTTGATCCAGAACACCGGCGGCAGTCCGAACGCCACGGCCACCGCACCGAACACCGCCGGACCGCCCATGCGGACGAGGTTGGTCGTCGTCAGCCGCAGCCCCAGCGCCTGGCCGGAACGGCCCTCCGCGGACTGGCTGAACATCATCATCACCGAGAGCGGCGTGCCGATGCCCATGCCGAGGCCGAACACGAACGCGATCGCCGCCAGCACCCCGGCGTTGCCGAAGAACGGCACGAGCGCGAAACCCAGCGCGCCGATGTAAAACGACACCGCCAGCAGCTGCTCCGCCGCGTAACGCGCGACCAGCCGGGCGAGCGCGAGCCGCACGACCAGCGTGGCGGCGGCGAAGCTCGCCAGCACCGCGCCGATCGCGGTGGCCGACAGCCCGTGGGCATGGCCGTGGATCTGCAGGTAGAACTGGAACAGGTCGGTGCCGAGCTGCACGAGGCCGCTGGCGAGCAGCATGCGCACCACGCTGCGGTCGGCGAGCGCGCGCAACGGATTGCCACCGCCCCCGGTGGCCGCCGTGCGCTTGGGTCCCGGCAGACGACGTCCCCACACGAGCAGCAGCAGAATGGCCACGAAGGTCAGCGCGGCGACGGTCACGCAGGCCACCGGATGCCCGAAATGGTCGATCGAGAATCCCGCGATCAGCGGCCCGACGAAGTTCGTCATCGAACCGACGAGGCTGAAATTGCTGAAGTTGCGCGCGCGATGCTCGGGCCGGCTGATCACGCCCATCAGGTTTTGCAGCGTGACGTGGGTGAAGGCGAGGCCGAGACCGGACAGCGCGGCCGCGACGTAAAACGCGGGCACCTCGCGCAGAAACCACGGAATGAGCAGGGCCGCCGTGCCGCAGACCGAACCGGCGAGCAGCGGTCCGCGCGGACCGCGCTGGTCCGCCCAGGACCCGACCGTCATCGAGAGCAGGAGCGGAAACAGATAGAACATGCCGGCGAGCACGCCGACCGCGGAGGCCGGGGCGCCAAGATCCAGCGCGTACAGGGAGAGCACGACGCGTGCGGACACCAGCCCGATGAAATTGAAGAACGCGAGCGCGATCGTCAGCCGCACCAGCATGCGCGCCTCCGCGGCGGGCAGGCTGCTCACACAGAGCCTGCTATGGACCTAAACATACGCGACGAACGCGGGAGTCGGGGTTCAGTGCTAGGAGCCGATCGCGCCGCAGTGCCTGCCACTGCAAGCGTGAGGCGACAACGCAATGGACCGATGGTACCCGTGCTCCCGCGTTCCCTTCGGGTTGAGCCAGAAGGGCCCGTCTGCGTCGTTGCTCCCGAGAATGAGGGCCACTGCGGCCTCCTCGCGCCTAGCATCCGAGCCCTTTTGGCTCAACGCCGCGCACGTTTAGGTCCATAGCAGGCTCCAGGACCAGCACCGGCTTGCCGACGGTGCGGCGTTCCTCCAGATCGGCATGCGCGGCTTCGACATCGTCCAGCGTGTAGCGTCCGGCGATCGCGATGCGCAACGAGCCGTCGAGCAGCGCCTGGAAAACATCGGCGGCCCGGCGGCGGATCGTCGGCGCGTCCTGCAGGTGATCGGCCAATCGGGGCCGGGTGAGGAAGAGCGAGCCCGCCTCGCCGAGTTCGATCGGGTCGAGATCCTGCAGGGAACCGGAGACGGAACCGTAATTGACGACCAGTCCGCGCGTGCGCGTCGCGCGGAAGCTCTCGCGCAGGGTGGCCTTGCCGACGGCGTCGAACACCACATCCACGCCGCGGCCGCCGGTCGCCTCGCGGATGGCCTCTGCGAAACCTGCATACAGCATCACGTGATCGGCGCCCTGCGCGCGCGCCGCTTCCGCCTTGCCAGGTGTGCTGGTCGTCGCGAACACGGTGGCGCCCGCACGCTTGGCCATCTGGATCAGGAGTTGGCCAATGCCGCCGGAGGCCGCGTGCACGAGGCAGGTGCGGCCGGGCGCGAGCTGCCCGAGATCGGCCGCGAGGTAATGCGCCGTGACCCCGTGGAACAGCGACGCGGCCGCCATCTCGAGCGGCAACGCCGCCGGCACCTTTACCGCGCGCCAGGCCGGCACGATGGCGTACTCGGCGTAGCTGCCCCACACGATGCACCAGGCCACGCGGTCGCCGGACACAAAGTCACTGACGCCCTCGCCCACGGCGTCCACCGTGCCCGCGCCTTCCATGCCGAGCGTGCACGGCAGCGGCACGGGATAGGTGCGCGACTTCGCGTACTTGCCCTGCCGCGTGTGGACGTCCATGAAGTTGATGCCGGCGTGACTGACGCGCACGCGCAGCTCCCCGGGGCCGGGCGCCGGGACCGGCATCTCCCGACGGAGGAGAACCTCGGGGCCGCCGTAACGCTCGATCCGGATGGCTTTCATGGTGGCCACGGGTTTACGCGCCGCACAGGTAGGGCAGCGCTTCACCGATGTGCGTGCGGAGTACCGCATCGGCGAGATCGTCGAATTGCGTCGATTGCGCGTTGAGTATGACGACACGCGCGCCGGTTTCCTTCGCCAGCGGCACCGCGCCCGCCACCGGATACACCTGCAGCGTGCTGCCGATCGCGAGCAGCACGTCGCACTCGCCCGCCACCCGCATCGCTTGCTCGATGACTTCCGGCACCAGCGGCTGGCCGAAGGAGATCGTGTCGCTCTTCAGGATGCCCGCGCATTCCGTGCATGGCGGGTCTTCCTCGCCCGCACGCACGCGATCCAGCACCGCCTGCATCGGCCCGCGCCAGCCGCAGGTCAGGCACATCGCGAAATGCAGCGTGCCGTGCACCTCGATGACCTTCTCCGGCGGCAGGCCCGCGCGCTGGTGCAGGCCGTCGATGTTCTGCGTGACGAGCGCGTGGAGCCTGCCGCGCCGGTCGAGATCCACCAGCGCCGCGTGGCCCGCGTTCGGCCGCGCGGTCCACGCCGGATGCGCGAGCCGGCTCTGCCACGACAGGCGCCGCACCTCGGGGTCGGTCGTGTAGTAGCGGATGTCCGACATCTTTTCCGCTTTGGGATTCAAGGTCCATACCCCCTGCGGACCGCGGAAATCCGGGATGCCGGAGTCCGTGGAGATGCCCGCACCCGTCAGCACGACGACACGCTGCGCCTCGCTGATCCAGCGACGCACAGTATCGATTGATGGGGTGGTGCCGGCAGCGTCGCGCATGAGATTTCCAGCCGCATTTTACTTGCGTTGCATTGACACTGCGACAGCCGTCCCGTTTAATGGTCCGCGCAACACTGCGCACTTCCGGAGGAGGAAACCGCATGCGCTGCGCCCTGCCCATCGGTGGTGCCTTGCTGCTCCTTGCCAGTGCGGCCACTGCCCAGAATTTTCCCGAGAAACCCGTCACCCTGGTCGTCGCCTTCCCGGCCGGCGGCTCGGCCGACCTCGTCGCGCGCGCCGTCGCACAGCAGATGAGCGAGAGCTGGAAGCAGCCAGTCGTGATCTCGAACCGCGCGGGCGCCAGCGGCAATATCGGCGCCGAAGCGGTGGCCAACGCGGCGCCGGACGGCTACACGCTGCTCATGGGCACGACGGCGCTGGCGAGCAGCCCGGCGCTCTACACGAAGCTCGGCTACGACCTCACGCGCGACCTCGCCCCGGTCGGGCTGGTCGTCGTGATGATGAACGTGCTGGTGGTGCATCCTTCGCTGCCGGTGCGCTCGGTGAAGGAACTGCTCGCGCTGGCGAAGGCAAAGCCGGGCGCACTCAACTCGGCGTCAGCCGGCGTCGGCAGTTCCAATCACCTCGCGCTCGTGCTGTTCAACATGCTGTCGGGCGCCGCGATCGGCCACGTGCCCTACAAGGGTGCGGCGCCGGCCGTCGCCGACGTCATGGGCGGGCATGTGGACATGACCTTCGCCCCCATCGCCGCGGTCACGGCGCAGATCAAGGGCGGCCGGTTGCGGGCGCTAGGCGTCACGGGTGCCACACGCTCGGGCACACTGCCCGAAGTCCCGACGATCGCCGAGGCCGGCGTGGCCGGTTACGAAGCCGCGGGCTGGAACGCGATGCTGGCGCCGGCGAAAACGCCGCGCGAACTCATCGTCAGGGTGAATGCCGCTCTGAACGACAGCCTGCGCGCGAGCCGGGTCAGCGAAGTGCTGGTGAGTTCCGGCGCCGAGGCCGCGGCCGGCACGCCGGACGACCTCGCGCGCTTCCTGCAGAGCGAGATGGCGAAGTGGGCGAAGGTGGTGAAGGCGGCGGGGATCCGGGCGGAGTAACCGTGCCGCGGCAAGGCGGGCGCTGTCGTTGGGCCCGCGCCACAGCGATCGAGCGGGATTAAGCGATCGGCGCTGCCGTGCTGGACGGGGAACGCCCCACGGGAGAAGATTCCCGCTCAACCTCACCGGGGAGCGGCGAAATGGGGGCTTCGAGAATCGCAGAATCGAAACTGTGCGCGGCGACCGGGGCACTGCTGTTCGCCTGGTGTCTGCTGATGACGGCTACCGCCGGGGCTCAAGTGCCCGAACAGGCGCAGGCGGAGCTGAAGGCCGCCGCCCAAGCTGCGCAAAAAGCGGCTGTCCACGGGCCGGCCAACGTGCCGCTGGGCCAGCAGGGGAACCTCGCGCTGCCGGCGGGATACCAGTTCGTGCCGCCGGAACCGGCCGCGCGCTTCATGAAGGCGCTGGGCAACTCGACGGGCGCCAACCTCCTCGGAATGATCGCGCCACAGGGCGATGCCGGCTGGCTCGCCGTCATGAACTTTGTTCCGGCGGGGTACGTGAAAGACGACGAGGCGAAGGACTGGAACGCCGCCGAACTGCTGGAAAGCCTGCGCAAGGGCACCGAGCAGCAGAACGAGGAGCGGCGCAGCCGCGGATTCCAGGAGATCCAGGTCGGCGGCTGGGTCGAACCTCCCAAGTACGACACGACGACCCACAAGCTCGTGTGGGCCGCCTCCACCCTCCACAAGAACGCCCCGCCCGGCGAGGCGCAAGGGGTGAACTACAACACCTACGTGCTCGGCCGCGAGGGCTACATCAGCCTGAACCTGATCACCGAACTAAATGACATCGCCAAGGACAAGGTCGACGCGCAGAAGCTGCTCGCCGCGCTGAATTTCAACGACGGCAAGAAGTACGCGGACTTCAATGCAAGCACCGACAAGGTGGCCGAATACGGCATCGCCGCGCTGGTGGGCGGGATCGCGGCGAAGAAGCTCGGCCTGTTCGCCGTCATCGCCGCCTTCCTGCTCAAGTTCTGGAAGGTGGGGCTGCTGGCCCTGGCGGGCATCGGGCTCGCGTTCCGCAAGAAGAACAAACCGACTGACCCCCCGCCTTCCTCGGGCGCGCCGCCGGCGTGAAATCGCTGCTGGTCCTGCTGTTTGGCGCGGGGAAATTCGGCAAGCTCCTCACCACCGCCGGCACCATGCTGCTGTCGGTGGGGGCGTACGCGCTCATCTTCGGGTGGCTCTATGCGGTGGGCTTCGTGGCGCTGCTCTTCGTGCATGAAATGGGGCACTTCATCGCCGCGCGCAGGCGCGGGCTGGAGGTAGGCGCGCCGACCTTCATCCCCTTCGTGGGCGCGTGGATCGCCATGAAAGACATGCCGCGCGACGCGGAGACCGAGGCCTACATCGGGCTCGCGGGTCCGCTGGTGGGCACGATCGGGGCGCTCATCTGCTATGCGCTGGGCCGCATGTACGACTCGAACCTGCTCCTCGCCATCGCCTACGCGGGGTTCTTCCTGAACCTCTTCAATCTCATCCCGCTGTCCCCGTTCGACGGCGGGCGCATCACCGCGGCGCTCTCGCCGAAGATCTGGCTCCTCGGCGTGCCCATGCTGGTGGCCCTCTTCATCTACTCGCCAAGCCCCATCCTCATCCTGATGGCCATCATTGCCGCGCCCCAGGTGTGGAAGGCCTGGACGTTCGACAAGGATGCGCCCGAGAACGCCGCCTACTACACGGTGTCCGCGCAGGACCGGCTGTTCTACGGGTTCATGTACGTGGCCCTGGCCGGCTACCTGAGCCTCATGGCCACCCAGGTGCATGACATGCTGAGCCATCTGCGCAGCTAGCCCGACCCGTTTTCCCCGACGAGTTGGATGACATGACCGACCCCGGCGTCGAAGTCCCTCCCCCGCTGGACGAACCGCCGCGCGCCTGGGTGATCATCGCGAGCGTGATCCGGCTCGGGGTGTCGCTCCCGTTCTTCTATCTTGCGTATCTGTACTGGCACTGGCAGGCCGTATTTGCCGATTGGCGCGGGTGGGTATTCGCCGCCACGGCCGCGGTCTGCGTGCTCATGGCAACCGTGGTTCCGCCGCGCCACCGGCTGGCCATCGTGCGCACCCGCGTGCGCTGGTGGGGCCGCTCCTTGTAAAGCACTGCGGCGCTGCCTCTCGTCTTTTCGCGCCCGTGCCCCCGAAGTTTGGCAAAATACGCCCGTTTCCCCGGCCTCGACGGCTGGTGACGTCCACCGTCCGACCGAGGCACCCTTCGCATGCGCTCCCTCCGCCACCTCTTCGACAACAACAAGGCCTGGGCCGCGCGGATGCGCGAGCAGGATCCGACATTCTTTTCACGGCTGCTGGGCCAGCAATCGCCCGAATACCTCTGGATCGGCTGTTCCGACAGCCGGGTGCCCGCCAACGACATCGTCGGACTGCTGCCGGGCGAACTGTTTGTCCACCGCAACATCGCCAACCTCGTCGTGCACACGGACCTGAACTGCCTGTCGGTGATGCAATTCGCGGTGGACATCCTCAAGGTGCGCCACATCATCGTCTGCGGGCACTACGGCTGCAGCGGCGTGCAGGCCGCGCTGCGGCGCGACCGGCTGGGCCTCTCCGACAACTGGCTGCGCCACGTGCAGGACGTGCGGCAGAAACACGAAGCGGCGCTCGAGCGCGCGGCGGACGGGGCGGCCGACCGGCTGTGCGAACTGAATGTGATCGAACAGGTGGCCAACGTCTGCCACACCTCCATCGCGCGCGACGCCTGGGAACGCGGCCAGGACCTGACCATCCACGGCTGGGCGTACGGGCTGAAGGACGGACTGGCGCACGATCTCAACGTCACCGTGGCCGATTTCGCCGAGGCCGTGCCCGCCTACGACGCCGCGATTTCCGCCCTCGACTGATGCGCCGGCCCGCTGGCGCGCCGGAAGCGGGCCGGCATGTGAAATACCCTGCCCGGGAGCCGCAGGGGTGATCCTCGCGGTACTGAGTTCGCTGTGCTTCGGTGTTGCGCTCGTCACCGGACGGCTCGGGCTGCGCACGCTCGATGCCCGCGCGGGCGCCGCCATCAGCATTCCGGTCGCCACCCTGCTGTTCGTCGCCGCGGCGCCGTTCGCGCTCGACGTCTCCGGTTTCAGCCTCCAGGCCGCGCTGCTGTTTGCCGCGGTCGGCCTGTTCTATCCGGCCGTCGTCACCCTGCTGACCTTCCGCTCGAACGAATTGCTCGGGCCCACGGTCACCAGCGCGGTGTCGGGCACCGCGCCGCTGTTCGCGCTGCTGGCCGCGGGCCTGTTGCTTGGCGAACGGGTGCCCGCGCAGGCGGCCCTGTCGGCGCTCGGCGTGGTGGCGGGCGTCGCGCTGCTCTCATGGAAAAAAGGCGCGACACACGCCGGTTTTGCGGGCGCCGCCTTACCGTGGCCTGTCGCGGGCGCCGTCTTGCGCGGGCTGGCGCTCGTCGGCGCCAAAACCGGGCTGTTGTTGTGGCCGAATCCCTTCGCGGCGAGCCTCATCGGCTACGTGGTGTCGTCCGCCACGGTGCTGGGCGCCGACCGGCTGCGGGGCTCGCGCAAACCGCCGCTGACCGCGCAAGGATGCGCCTGGTTCGCGGTCACGGGCATCCTGAACGGCACGGCCATGCTGCTGATGTACGCCGCCCTGAGCCTGGCGCCGGTGTGGACCGTCGCGCCCATCGTTGCCGCCTACCCGCTCGTGACGGCCATCGTCGGTGCCGCGGTACTTCACGACGAGAAATTGACGCTGCGGGCCGCCGCGGGCGCGGGCCTCACGGTCGTGGCGGTGGTCTATCTGGTCGTTGCGCGCGCCGGCGCGTGACCGGCCTCACTGGGGTTTTACGCCGGCGTCCTTCACGATCTTCGCCCAGCGCGGGATCTCCTTCTTCACGAAGGCCGCGAATTCGTCCGGCGGATTCGCGACGACGAACAGCCCGAGTCCCACCATGCGTTCCTTCGCTTCGGGGGTGTTCAGTCCGGCGGCGGCGTCCGCGGCCAGCTTGTTCACGATCTCGCGCGGCGTCGCCGCGGGGGCGAAGAGCCCGAACCACGTGAACGCCTCGTAGCCGGGCAGCCCCGACTCGGCGGCGGTCGGAATGTCGGGCGCGGTGGACACGCGCTGCGCGCTGGTGACCGCCAGCCCGCGCAGGCGGCCGCTGCGCGCCTGCGGCAGCGCCACCGGCAGGTTGGAGAAGACCATCGAGATCTGCCCACCAATGGTGTCCGCGACGGCCGGCCCCTCGCCCTTGTACGGAATGAACATGAGGTCCACGCCCGCCACCAGCTTGAACAGCTCTCCGCCCATGTGCGGCGTGCCGCCCGAAGCCGCGCCGAAGGTGAGCTGGCCCGGGCGCGCCTTGGCCAGCGCGATCAGTTCCTTCACGTTTTTCACCGGCAGCGACGGATGCACCGCGATCAGCAGCGGCGAGGTCGCGATCAGCGTCACCGCCGCAAAATCGCGCTCGGCGTTGTAGCCGATCTTGTCGTACATCGCGGGCACCACGGCCTGCGTGGTCTGCGAGCCCACGAGCAGCGTGTAGCCGTCGGGCGCTGCGCGCGCGACATGCTCGACGCCGAGCGCGCCATTCGCGCTGGGGCGGTTCTCGACGATGAAGTTGTTGCCCGTGCGCTCGGTCAGCCGCTGCGCGAGAATGCGGGCGGTGAGATCCACGCCACCGCCGGCCGCGAACGGCACCACGATGCGCACGGTCTTGGTCGGATAAGCCTGTCCTGAGCCTGTCGAAGGGGCCTGCGCCGCGGCCAGCGTGGCGCCGAGCACGAGCGGCAGGGTGAGCGAACGGGTCGCAACAGTCCGGGTGTATCCCATGGTTACTCCTTCTGCGTGGAACAACAGCGCGCGTTACTGGTCGCCGACGAGCCCCGCGTCCTTGACCACCTTCGCCCACTTCTCGGTTTCGGCTTTCACATGCGCGAGGAACACCTCCGGCGTGGACGGCGTGACATCGATGCCCTGGTCTTCCATGCGTTTTTTCAGCGCCGGCGCGCTGAGGATCTTGTTCAGGTCGGCGTTGAGCTTGGCGAGGATGGGCTTCGGCACCGCGGCCTGCGTGCAGATGCCGTACCAGGAGGACACGTCGTAGCCAGGGACGCCCTGCTCGGAGAACGTCGGCACGTCGGGCGCCTGCGGACTGCGCTTCGCCGAAGTGACGCCCAGCGCACGCACCTTGCCCGACTTGATCGCGGACAGCAGGCCGCCCGGCAGGTTGCCCACGCTCGCCGGAATCTGCCCGCCCATCACGTCCGACAGCGCGGGGGCGGCGCCCTTGTACGGCACGTGCACGATGTTGATGCCGCTCATCGTCTTCAGCAGCTCGATCGACAGATGCGGGCTCGCCCCGACGCCGGAAGAACCGAAGGACACTTTGCCCGGATTGGCCCTTGCGTACGTGAGGAACTCGGTCAGCGTCTGGAACGGCGCCGAAGGCGCCGCGACGAAGACGTTGGGCGTGATGCCGACCATCGAGGGAAACGCGAAATCCCGGATGTGGTCGTACGGCAGGTTCCTCACGCGCGCCGGCGTGATCGCATGCGAGGCAATCTGGCACAACATGACCGTGTAGCCGTCGGGGTTGGCCTTGGCGGTGACTTCCGTGGCGACGCCGCCCGCGGCGCCGGGCCGGTTGTCCACGATGGCGCTGGTGCCCCAGTGATCGGCCAACCCGTTGGCGACAAAACGCGCGGCGAGATCGACGCCGCCGCCCGGCACGTAGCCGACCATCACGCGCACGGGCTTGGTGGGATAGGCCTGACCTGAGCCTGTCGAAGGGGCCTGCGCCGCGGCCAGCGTGGCGCCGAGTGCAAACGGGAGCACGAGCGCCACGCTCGCAATGGTCGGGATGGATGCCATGGATACTCCTCCTGCGTTATACGACCACGACCGCGTCGCGTTATTGATCGCCGACCAGCCCCGCTTCCTTGACCACTTTCGCCCACTTCACCATTTCCAGCTTGGCGTGTTCCCGCAGCTGTTCGGACGTCGAGGGCGTGACATCGATGCCCTGGTCGCCCATGCGCTGCTGCATGTCGGGCGAACCCAGGATTTTGACGAGCCCCTGGTTGAACTTGGCGAGCACCGCTTTCGGCAGTCCGGCCGGCGCGCAGATGCCGTACCACGAGGACACGTCGTAGCCCGGCACGCCGCTCTCCGCGAAGGTCGGCACGTCCGGCGCGCGCGGACTGCGTTTGGCCGAGGTGACGCCGACGCCCTTCAACCGGCCCGCCTTGATGGCCTGGAGCGGGCCGCCGGGAAGATTGCCGACGGAGAGCGGGATTTGCCCGCCGATCGCGTCCGACAAGGCGAGCGCGGCGCCCTTGTACGGCACATGCACGAGCTTGATGCCGGTCATGGATCCCAGCAGCTCGATCGAGAGATGCGGTGACGCGCCGACGCCCGACGAGCCGTAGCTCAGCTTGCCGGGGTTGGCCTTGGCGAAGGTGACCAGCTCGCCGACGTTCCTGAACGGCTGCGACGGATGCGTCATGAGGACGTTGGGCGTCGAACCGATCATGGAAATGAAATCGAAGTCCCTGATCGGGTCGTAGGGCAGCTTGATGCGCGCGGGCGTGATGCCGTGCGTGCCGATCGTGCACAGCAGGACCGTATAGCCGTCCGGCGCCGCCTTGACTGTCATT
Source organism: Burkholderiales bacterium (assembly GCA_050741255.1). Classification (GTDB taxonomy): domain Bacteria; phylum Pseudomonadota; class Gammaproteobacteria; order Burkholderiales; family SG8-41; genus CAZXNF01. The sequence goes on from JBOIEQ010000016.1 coordinate 37,283, forward strand.
TCCGTGCCCATGGCACCGCCGCCGCCGGGCCGGTTGTCCACCAGCACGTTGGCGCCCCACAGTTCGGAGAGCCCCGTCGCGACGTAACGCGACGCCAGATCGGTCCCACCGCCCGGCGCGTAGCCGACGATCAGACGGATGGGTTTGCTCGGAAACGGCTGCGCGTGCACGGCGACTGCGGTGAACGATGCGAGCGCAAGCGCCAGCACCTGCTGAGATACCTTCATGCTCTCTCCTCCGGTGGATGCTTTTTATTGGTTATTGGTCGGGTTTGGCGCCCGAGGCCTTCACGATCTTCGCGTACTTCTCGATTTCCCGGTTGAAGAACGCCGCGAACTCCGCCGGCGAGCTGCCGACCGGCTCCGCGCCCTCGCGCTGCATGAAGCCGATCATGTCGGGGTGCTTGAGCGCCTTCACGACCTCGGCGTGGATGCGGTTGATGACCACGGGCGGCGTCCCGGCAGGCGCGAACAGCGAGAACCAGTTGTCGATGTCGAAGCCGGGATACATCGAGTCGAGCGTGGGCAGGTCGGGCAACGCGGAGGATTTGCGGATGGTCGTGACCGCCAGGCCGCGCAGCTTGCCGCGCTCGATCTGCGGGCGGGCGCTGATGACCGCCGGCATGCCCATCTCGACTTCGCCGCCGAGCAGGGAACTGATGGCCGCCGCCGCGCCCTTGTAGGGAATGTGCGTGGTACGCAAACCGCCGACCTGCTCCAGCATGACGCCGGCGAGGTGGCTGGTGGTGCCGCTGCCGTTGGAGCCGAAGTTGAGGCCGCCCTTCGTGCGCTTCGACAGCTCGATCAGCTCGCGGACGTTGCGCGCGGGCACGGACGGATGGATCGTCAGCACGATCGGCGCGGAGGCGACCTGCGTGATCGGGATCAGGTCGCGACGCGCATCGAACGGCATCTTGGGGTACAACGTCACGTTGACCGTGAGCGACGCGGTGGACATGAGCAGCAGGTAGCCATCCGGCGGACTGCGCACGACCATTTCCGCACCGAGGTTGCCGCCCGCGCCCGGCCGGTTGTCCACGACGGCCGTCTGCCCGAAGGCTTCGTAGAAACGCACGCTCAGCAGGCGCGCGAGCAGATCGGTGCCGCCGCCGGCGGTGAAGGGCACGATGATGCGGATCTGGCGAGCGGGATACTCCTGCGCCCCGGCGGGCAGGGTCGCGACAAGGCCGGCGGCGGCCAGCACCACACTGCGGATGATTCCGTGCATCGCGCTTCCTCCTCCAGGAAAAGCACCTGCAACGGGACTCTTGTACTGCCGCGCGAGCGCGGCGGCCCCGACCTTCGGCTTGCTAGCGGGTCATTTTTTCAGCACCGACGGATTCGCCACGTTCGCCGCATCGCATTCGCCGCGCGTCAGCCAGCCGACGATGTTGCTCGCCGCCGCCGTGCCCAAGCGCACCATTGCATCCGAGGTCATGGCAGACGTGTGCGGCGTCACGATCAGGTTGTCCAGCTCGAACAGCGGGTTCTTCGGATTCGTCGGCTCCTGCTCGAAGACGTCAATCGCGGCGCCGGCGATCTGTCCGCCTTTCAGCGCCGCATACAGCGCGGCTTCCTCCACCACCCCACCGCGGGACGTGTTGATGAACAGCGCGTGCGGCTGCATCAGCGCGAAGGTGCGGGCGTTCATCAGGTAGCGCGTCTTGTCGTTCAAAGGACAGTGCAGGCTCACGATGTCCACGCTGCCGAGCAGTTTCTCGAAGCTGGGTTCGACCTGCGCGCCGGGCGGCAATTGATCCGCCGGCACCGGCGAGCGCGTGTGCACGACGATCTTCGCGCCGAGCGCCGCGGCCATGCGCGCGGTGCGCTTGCCGATCTCGCCATAGCCCACGATGCCGACCCGGCGGCCGCGGAACTCGCGGCCGATGTAGCTGCCCTTCTCCCACTGGCCGCCGCGCAGGTTGCGGTCGAGCTTGGCGAGGTCGCGCGCGAGGGCCAGCATGACGGCGACGGCGTGCTCCGCGACCGGGTCCGCGTTCGCGTCGCCCGCCGTCACCACCACGATGCCGTGCTCGGTGGCCGCCTGCACGTCCACGCTGTCGTAGCCCGCGCCGTGCTTGGCGATGATCCTGAGTTTGGGCGCCGCTTCCAGCACGCGCCGGGTGAAAGGCGGATTGGTGCGCATCAGCACACCCTCGATCCCGTTGAGGTGCGCGATCAGCCCCTCCTCGGTGAACTTGGGGTCGTTCATGTACGAGACCTGCGCGCCGGCGGCGGCCAGGATCTGCTTCGCGGCGTCGGAAAGCTGGCTGGAGGTAACGAGGACTTGGGGCTGGGTCATGGATATTCCGGACTTTTCACGCACGTTTCAGGGAAACTGACGTCGCTGGTGCAGCACTCTAACGACAATGACCGCCTCGCGGGCGACCCGATAAATGATGGAGAACGGGTAACGGCTCAGTATCAGTTCCCGATGTGGGCCGGCAAATCGCCGTTTACCGAGTAGTGCATCGGTTTCCAGGAGCCGCGACTGTCGCAGAAGGTGGCGAACCACGCGATCCGCGGCCGCTGGGTCTTCACGCGTGATGTATTCGTCGATTTCAAGTAAATCGCGCGCGGCCCGTCGCGACCACAGCAGTTCTTTACGCTTTCTTGCCGGCACGCCTAGCACGCTGCTTGCGGAGCGCCGCGGAAACCTCCGCGGTCGTCATCACCCTCCCTGCCCGGATATCCGCCTCCCCCTCGGCGATGGCGCGCGTCTTCCACTCCAGGTACTGCAAGTGGCCTGCAATCGCCTCACGGGCAACCGATGTCGCCGTCTGGCCTTCGATCGCCGCAACGCGTTCGAGGCGTGTCGCGAGCGTGCGGGGGATGCGGAGGGTGTCGTTCATCATGGCTATCGTAGCGCCAGCCCAGCGCCCCGGCAATGGTGGCGCTGGTGACGGGCTTTCAATCGACCTTCGCCCCCGTGCGCCGGATCACGTCCGCCCACTTCACGTGCTCCGATTTGATCAGCGCGGCGAATTGCGCGGGGGTGCCGCCGACGGGCTCCGCGCCGATCGCGGCGAGTTTCTCGCGCGTCGACGGCGCGGCCAGCGCCGCGTTGATCTCCGCGTTGAGCCTCGCGATGATGGCCTTCGACACGCCGGCCGGCGCGATGATGCCGTTCCAGGTGGTCGCCTCATATCCCGGCACGCCGGCCTCGGCGATGGTGGGCAGTTCCGGCAGCGCGGTGGAACGCTGCGCACCGCTCACGGCGAGACCGCGCACGCGGCCCGCCTTCGCCTGCGGCGTGATCGAGTTCTGGCTTTCCAGCATGAGCTGCACCTGGCCGGAGATGAGGTCGGTCAGCGCCGCGGCGCCGCCCTTGTACGGGATGTGGACGATGTTCGTCCCGGTCATCACCTTAAACAGCTCGAAGCCCACGTGCCCCGGCGAGCCGTTGCCGGACGACGCGTTGGAGAGCTTGCCCGGGTTGGCTTTCGCGTAGTCGATCACCTCCTGCACCGACTTGAAGGGCAGCTTGGGCGACACCACCAGCAGCATCTGGTTGGCGGCGACCTGCGCCACCGCCTGGATGTCGCGGTTTACGTCGTAGGGCCGCTTCGCCATCATGTTCGGCCCGATGGCGAGCGCACCCACCGGCGCGTAGGCAATCGTGTAGCCGTCGGGGTTCGCGCGCACCATGAGTTCGATGCCGAGCGTGAGCGCGCCGCCCGGCCGGTTGTCCACCACGACCTGCTGCGCGAGCCGCGGGGACAGTTCCGCGGCCATGATGCGCGCGACGGTGTCGGAGGCGCTGCCCGGCGCCTGCGGAACGATGAGGCGGATCGGGCGGTCGGGGTAACCGGCAGCGGCGGCCGGACCGCACACTGCCCACAGCATGGCGGCGAGCGCCGCGCGCAACACAGGGTTCATGTTTTCCTCCGGTGGTCCGCCCGGTCTGCTGGTCCTTATGCCGGGTCGGCCGCGACTATGACACCGGGCCGCGCGTTCAACAAGCCGGGAGTACCACGTACGCGACATCGGCGCCGCTATAATCCCGGATGCCTTTAGCGCTCGTCCTGCTCCTCTCCTCCGTCGTATTCATCAGTCTGAAGGGGCAGCGGGTGCTCTCCACGCTGTTCGGCGTGGAACTCGGCGCCACGCCCTTCGAGATGGGCATCCTGTTCGCCATGAACGGGCTGTTTCCGTCCCTGCTCGCGGTGTCCGCGGGGCGCATTGCCGACCGGCTCGACAACCGCATTCTCATGTACGCCGGCATCGCGGGCTACAGCGCGTGCCTGATGCTGCCGGTGTTCTTCCCCACGCTCGGGGCGCTCTACGTCGCGGTCGCCTTCTCGGGACTGTCGAGCATGGTCTTTGTGATCGGCACGCAGCACCTGCTGGGCGTGCTGTCCTCGGCGAAAACCCGCACGCGCAATTTCAGTTACTACAGCCTGGGCGAATCCGCCGCCGCGATCGTCGGGCCGGTGAGCGTGGGCTTCGCCATCGACGCCTTCCGCTTCCAGGCCACCTATCTGTACCTGTCCCTGTTCACCGCGGGTTGCGCGCTGATCCTCGCCGCCGCCCATCGCCGGGTGCCGCCCGGCACGCGCGACGCCGGCGATAACCCCGGCCCGCGCCGCATGGCCGACCTGCTGAAGCTGCCGGCCATGCGCAACGCACTGCTGACCAACGGCGTCGTGATGTCCGCGCTCGATCTCTTCAATCTCTACATGCCGGTCTACGCGCGCGGGCTCGGGCTCAACGCCAGCACGATCGGGCTCATCATCGGCGCGTTCGGCGCCGCCGGCATCGTGACCCGTCTGGCGATCCCGCCGATCACGGGGCGCTGGGGCGAGCGCACGATGCTGCTGTGGTCGCTGGCGCTGGCGGCGGCGGCCTTCGCGCTCGTGCCGCTCACGACGAGCGCGCTCCTGCTCGGCGTCATCGCTTTCTTCATCGGCCTCGGGTTGGGTTGCGGCCAGCCGCTGTCGATGGTGCTGGCTTACAACGCCGCGCCCAAGGGCCGCCAGGCGGAAGGCATCGCGATGCGGCTTGCCGTGAGCTATGGTTCGCATCTGGTGATCCCGCCGCTGTTCGGCGCGTTCGGCGCAGTACTGGGGCTGTCGCCGGTGTTCTGGACCTGCGGGGTGCTGCTGACGACGGGGTCGTGGCTCAATCGCCGGCCTGCCGAAAAACAGAATTAGCCGCGGAGACGCGGAGAGCGCTGAGGTGCCTGTCATTCCCGTGCAAACGGGAATCCATTGAGTCAGGGATTTAGATCGGTTGCCACGACCCAATACGGAGCCATCCCCGGTGAGATAAGACGATACAAATAACCCGCGGGGTGTCACACGCAGTTAGGCGTAAAATCAACCGCCACCGCGGAGGCCCTATGCATTTCACGCTCGAACACGAACGCGAAGAAGACGGCCGCTGGATCGCCGAGGTTCCGGAAATTCCCGGAGCGCTGGCCTACGGCGCCACGGCCAACGAGGCCATGGCAAAAGCCCAGGCGCTGGCCCTGCGCGTACTGGCCGAGCGCCTCGAACACGACGAATCCGGACCGCAGTCCATCTCCATCGCCATCCCCGCCGCGTGAGCGCGTGGCCTTCGACCAAGGCCCGCCGCGTTCTCGCCGCACTGTTCCGCATTGGCTGGACGCTCAAGCGCCAATCCGGCTCTCACAAGACGCTGTCCCGCCCCGGTTGGCCCGATGTCGTGTTCGCGTTTCACGACGGGGAGGATATCGGACCCAGGATGCTGGCCAGGATCGCGAAGCGCACCGGGCTGAAGCCCGGGGATTTGTAAGCGCAGCGCCATCCTACTCTGACACCGCTCATGTTTGAGGAAAGCCAATGACCGCGAGCAAACGAGTATCGCGCCGCTCCTTGGGCTCTGATCTCGCACGTGTTAAGTCGCAGCGGATCCATCCGCACGAGTACGAGGAACTGCCCGAACTCACCGACGACATGCTGGCCCGGGGCAAGGTCAACAAGGGCGGCCGCCCGCGCGTCGAAAACCCCCGCAAACTCATTTCCATCCGGCTGCCGGAAGACGTCATCCGGAAGTGGCGAGCCACCGGACCCGGCTGGCAAACACGCATGGCCGATCGCCTGACCAAGGTGCAGCCTAAGTGAGCGCGTACTGTTGCGGGCGGATCTAAGGGTCCAAGACCAAGCGCTGGCCTGTATGGAAACCGCAGCCTATTATTTCTAACGACTCATGAATATCACGAGCTTTCTTGCTGGTGTTGGCTTCAAACCCTATTCCAGCGTGGTGAACTCCTGGGACTCATTCGACAAGAGTGGATCTGTACTCATGCAACTGTGGGTAGACCCCGGTCAGCGCGTTCGCGACCATCCAAACCCTTACGCATACTTACGAGTGCGCTGCTGGAACGCTGCCTCACACGCAAGAAAAGGACACACACAAGTGGTTGGTTACAACGGCAGAGCCAAAGCAATTGCCGCAATCGAGAATGGTGCCAAGGGCTATGCCGCGCTCTCTGATGCACCGGAGGAAAAGAGAGGCGCGGGTGTTTGGGCGAAGAATGCCGATCTTTCCAAGGTATATCCTGTGCTTGGCATTGAGCGCGAAGAGACGACCAGTGACATATTCGCCATTCTTGGTAAGCCGGTTTCCACACAGTCGATTGGGTCCGGCGGCGAGAGTTAGCGCAGGAATTCCTTCTGCCACTGTTTGTACTGCGCGCCGTTCGTGAACTTCTCCATCTCCTCGTTCGAGGCGATCCTGCCCTTGAGGTCCGCCGGCGACCCGCCGCCGTAGAGGTGCGTGTAGACATCCTGCAGCGCCTTGGCCACCGCGGCGATCGGCGAGTGGCCCTGCAGCAGGATGCGGGCGCCGGTGGCGGCCAGTTCATCGCGCGTGATGCCGGCGGGCGCGGTGCCCACGATGATGGGCTTTTTCGTTGCGGCACGGATGGCCTGGAGCTGCTCGATTTTTTCCAGGCCGATGACGAAGAGCGCGTCCACGCCGGCGGCCTCGTAGGCCTTGAAGCGGGCGATCGCGCCTTCCAGACCCTCGACCTTGAGCGCCGAGCTGCGGCCCGCGATGACGACCGAGGGATCCTTGCGCGCCGCGAGCGCGGCCTTCATCTTGCCGACACCCTCTTCCAGCGAGATCAGCGATTCCTTGGTCGCGCCGAACGGCGTGGGCAGCACGGTGTCCTCGATGGACATGCCTGATACACCGGCGTGTTCCAGCTCTTCCACCGTGCGCATGACGTTCAGCGCGTTGCCATAGCCGTGGTCGGCGTCGGTCATCAGCGACAGCGAGGTGTAGCGCTGGATGCGCCGCACCTGGTCCGCGAACTCGGTGAGCGTGATGACGATCAGGTCCGGCGAGGCGAGCACGGTATTGGCGGACACCGAGCCGGCCAGCATGCCGAGTTCGTAGCCGACGGACTGCGCGATGCGCGCCGACAGGGCGTCGTAGACGCTCGCCGGTGTCAGGCATTTCGTGCCGGCGAGCATGGCGCGCAGGCGTTGGCGTTGTTCGGTGGGAGTCATCGCGGTCCTTGGGCGTTAAGAAAAGGAGGCCGCATTCTACCCGCCCGCACCGCGCCTTACGCCCGCCTCATTCCCGCCTCATTCACGTTTAAGGCCGGCGTCCTTGATCATCTTCGCGTTGCTGGCGAGCTCGCGCTTGAGGAAGGCCGAAAACTCCTCTGGCGTCCCCTGCGCTGCCGCGCCGCCTTCGTGGGCGATGCGCTTCTTCACTTCGGGGTCATCCATCGCCTTGAGCAGCGTGGCGTTCAACTGGTTCACGATCTCGCGCGGCGTTTTCGCCGGCACCAGCAGGCCGTACCACTGCGTGAACTCGTAGCCGGGCAGGCCCGCCTCCGCCATCGTCGGCACCGCGGGAAACAGCTCGGAGCGTTTCGCGCTGGAAATCGCCAGCCCCCGCAGGCGTCCGCTGTTGACCGGCGACAGCGCAGTGGTCGGACCGGCGAAGGCCCACTCCACCTGCCCCGCGATCAGTTCGGTGACGAACAATGAAGTACCACGGTACGGCACGTGCG
>JBOIEQ010000017.1:0-44720 GCA_050741255.1 Burkholderiales bacterium
GAGCAGCGCAGGGGCACCGCGCCAGCGGCGGTTCGTTGGGGCGGTTTCTCTTTGGTTACTTTCTCTTGTCCGCACAAGAGAAAGTGACTAGCTGCCGGGCTACCCCCGGCGAAGTTGAGCACTGTCGCAAGTCGCCCCATCACGTCAATTCGGCAAGTCCATAACAGGCTCTAGCGGGACTTACGGACCGCCCTAGCGGGACCTGTACAGCTTCTCGATGTCCGCCGCGTCGTTGCTTTCCTGCGCGGGTGCGCCCGGTTCGGCGGGCGTGGACGTTTCGGCCGGAGCGCCGCCGTCGGGCTGCGGCCTGTCGAGGAAGTCGGTGACAAGGCCCGGCCAGGCGATGATGATCGCCACCAGGATCAGTTGCAGACCGACCCACGGCACCGCGCCCCAGTAGATGTCGGCACTCTTCACCTCCGGCGGCGCCACGCCGCGCAGGTAGAACAGCGCGAAACCGAAGGGCGGATGCATGAAGGACGTCTGCAGCACCGCGCCGATCACCACCCCGAACCAGATGAGATCGATGCCGAGCTTGTTCGCCACGGGCGCGAGCAGGGGAATGATGATGAAGGCAATCTCGAAGTAATCGAGGAAGAAGGCCAGGAAGAACACGAACAGGCTAACCGCGATCAGGAAGCCCAGTTGTCCGCCGGGCAGACCCAGCAGCATGTTCTCGATCCAGAGGTCGCCGTCCACGCCGCGAAAGACCAGGCCGAAGACCGTCGAGCCGATCAGGATGAAGATGACCATCGCGGTCAGGCGCAGCGTCGAATCGAGGCTCTGCCACAGCAGGTTGAGCGAGAGGCGCTTGTGCATGGCCGCCAGCACCAGTGCGCCCACGGCACCCATCGCGCCGCCCTCGGTCGGCGTGGCGATTCCCATCAGGATGGTGCCGAGGACGAGGAAGATGAGCACCAGCGACGGCAGCATGCCCTTGAGCACCCGCCGGACGAGGGGCCAGCCGCGCTGGGTGCGCGCCTCCGGGGGCAGTGCCGGCATGTGCGCGGGCCTGAACACGGAAACGAGGAAGATGAAGCCGCAGAAGAGCAGGATCTGCACCAGGGACGGCCCGATCGCGCCGGCATACATGTCGCCGACCGAGCGGCCGAGCTGGTCCGCCAGCACGATCAGCACGAGTGACGGGGGAATGAGCTGGGTGATGGTGCCCGAGGCCGCGATGACGCCGGTGGCGAGCCGCTGGTTGTAGCCGTAGCGCATCATGACCGGCAGCGAAATGAGGCCCATCGCGATGACGGAAGCGGCGACCGTGCCGGTGATGGCGCCCAGCAGGGCGCCGACCAGGATCACCGCGTAGGCGAGGCCGCCGCGCACGGGCCCGAACAACTGGCCGGTGCCTTCCAGCAGGTCCTCGGCCAGTCCGCAGCGTTCGAGGATCGCGCCCATGAACGTGAAAAACGGGATCGACAGCAGCAGGTCGTTGGTCAGGATGCCGAACACGCGGCTGGGCAGCGCCTGCAGCAGCGCGGGGCCGAAGTAGCCCAGCTCGATGCCGATCAACCCGAAGCACAGACCCACCGCGCCCAGCGAGAAAGCGACCGGGTAGCCGAGCACCATGAACAGGATCAGGCCGCCGAACATCAGCGGCGCCATGAGGTCGTGGGGGATCACTGCAGCGGCTTGTCGTAGGCGGCGTCGAGCGGCGCGCGGCCGGCCAGCGCCGCGGCCCGCTTGATGATCTCGGACACGCCCTGCAAGGACAGCAGCAGGAAGCCGAGGGGAATCATCAGCAGGGCGGGCCACTTGACCAGGCCGCCCGCGTTGCCGGAGGTTTCGCCGCTGGTGAAAGCGCTGACAAAGATCGGCCAGCCCAGCCAGCCGATGATCACGGTCATCGGCAGCAGGAAGAAGAGGCCCCCCAGCAGGTCCAGCCACAGGCGGGTGCGCTCGCCGTAGCGGCTGTACAGCACGTCCACGCGCACGTGTTCGTTCAGCTTGAGCGTATAGGCGGCGCCCAGCATGACCATGGCCCCGAACAAATACCACTGGATTTCCAGCCAGGCGTTGGAACTGCGGGAAAGGCCGTAGCGGACGAGGGCGTTGCCGGCGCTGATCAGGACCGCGACCAGCATGAGCCAGGCCGCGGCCTGGCCGATGCGCGTGTTGAGCCTGTCGATCAGCGCGGAGAACTTGAGCAGGAGGTCCATGGCATGGTCGGTCGCGCGCGCGTGACGATCGGGTGAACTGCAGACGGCAGTATGAAGGAAACGCCCGCGCCCGAATCAACATTCCTGCGCGCGGGAGCCCGCGAAGAGGGGGCGCTATACTCCACGCGTCATCGGGGAGTAGCCGACGCTCGCAAGTGTTCAATGGTGCGGGCGGGGACGCGTCAACATGCTTGGGGCGGTGGTGGGTACACCGAACCATGGCGCGTCCGGCCCGGAACGTTCGGATCGTTCGGGATGGGCGAGACCGCTGGCGCGGGGCTGCGCTCATGGGTTGGGCGGAGGCACCGTGCCTGCGCGTCGCCGTCACCGCCCGACCCTGGAGTCTCCTGATGGAAGCCCTCTTCATCTCCACGCTGGTCGTCGTGCTCGCCGAGATCGGCGACAAGACGCAGTTGCTGTCGCTGTTCCTGGCCGCGCGTTACCGCCGGCCCGGCGTGATCATCCTCGGCATCTTCGTCGCCACGCTCGTCAACCATGCGCTGGCCGGCCTGGCGGGCGCCTGGGTGCGCAGCGCCCTCGGGCCCGAGATGCTGCGCTGGATACTCGGCGGCTCGCTCCTCGTTATCGCGGCGTGGACGCTGAAGCCGGACCGCCTCGACGAAGACCCGCGCCCCGCCGGCCGCTACGGCGTGTTCGTCATCACCGTGATCGCCTTCTTCCTCGCCGAGATGGGCGACAAGACGCAGGTCGCCACGGTCGTACTCGCGGCGCAGTACACGCCGCTGCTCGCCGTGGTGGTCGGCACCACGCTGGGGATGATGCTGGCCAACGCGCCGGTGGTACTGCTGGGCAGCCGGTTTTCCAGCCGCATCCCGTTCCGGGCGGTCCGCTACGCAGCGGCAGCGTTGTTCGCCGTACTCGGCGTAGCGACGCTGATGGGGGTGGGTGCCGGCTGACGAACGCCCACGAAAAAGGGCAGCCGCGGCTGCCCTGGTTCGCGTGACCGGAGGCGCCGGGTCAGGCGCTCTTAGCGGGCGCCTTGTCGGCGGCTTTCTTGGCCGGGGCCTTGGCGGCGTAACGCTGCCTGAATTTCTCGACGCGGCCGGCCGTGTCCACGACCTTCTGCTTGCCGGTGTAGAACGGGTGGCAGTCGGCGCACACCTCGATCGCCAGGTTGCGGCCGAGGGTGGAGCGCGTCTTGAAGCTGTTACCGCAGCTGCAAGTCACTGTTATTTCTTGATATTCGGGATGGATGCTGGCTTTCATGGCGCTTTCCTGCGAACCGCCTGCAAAGGCGAAAGGCGCGGATTATCCTCGATCGGGTCTAGAAGTTCAAGCGCCGCTGCCCGCGCTTCCAGTTCTCCATGAGGTCGCAGCAACTGAGGATGTCCCGTTCCCCTTGTTCTGCCGGGACCTGGCGCAGCTGAACGACGCTGCCGTTGGCCTGGAGGTGGATGAAATAGACGACGTTGGCTTCGGCCTGGAGCGTCACGCTGGCGTTGGTTCCCCCCTGAATGCTGATCCTGCGCGTGCCCGGGAATTCCACCAGCTTGAAAAACGTGGTGGGCAGGATCTGGCCGAAGACCCGCTCGTCGATCAGGCCGGTGAACTGGTTCAGCGGCGCGAAACGGTCGTCGCGATAGACGAAGATGACGGCGGCGTCCTTGCGCGACTCGAAGCGCTGCGCCATTTCGTTGGCCTCCTGCGATGCTTCCGGCGTGGAGGCGCAGCCGGCGAGCAGGGCGCAGGCGAGGGCAAGGGCGCGGGTGAGCGGGACGGCAGTCATCTGTGCGGATCCGGTTTCAGAAGGTAAACGAAGCTTTGGCTGCGCCGGGTATGACGGAGGGAGCGGGAGCCGGAGGCGGTTGCTTCACGATGTGGAGATCGTAGAGCAGCAGCGTGCGATGGAAATCGGGTTCCGTGACCGGTTCGACGCCGTGGAAGGACACCGGCGTCTTGAGGAAGGCGAACATCGCGTTCGGCACGTACGGCATGGTGGTCATGCGCCGAAAGCCGTCGAAGGGGTAATGCGGGCCGCCTTCGCAGCGGAAATTTTCGTCCTTGGGGACATAGACGGAGGTGCCCAGCTCCGGACGGGTGTCGTCTTCCGGGAGATAGAACAGCACCGACAGCACCTTGCGCGGCGCGTCGGTGTGCGGCCCCAGCGAGTAATTGGTGTGGTCGTAGACGAGCAGCGCTTCGTCGCGGAACTGCACGTTCGGTTCCTTCTCGAAACGGCTGCGCAGGAAGGGTTCGAAGCGGGAGATCAGCAGATGCCCGAACGTGCCGCGGAACAGCGTCTCGCACATGCTCAGCCAGAATTCCTTGAGCGGGGAGGCAAGCTTGCCGACGGCATCGGGGAGCATCGGCAGGATCCAGCGATCCTTGTAGTGGTCCGTCACGCCGCGCAGTTCGTGGATGGGACGCAGGTGCTCGCCGGAGGGCAGATGGGCGCGGATCTGCCGGTAATACTCCCGCGGGAAGACGTCGTGCACCAGCAGGTGCGGGTACGGGTAGGCCCGGACCGGCGCGTTGCCGATCCGGTAGAGCAGGTGCAGCTCGGCTGCCCGTGCATCAGCGTCTGAAGACATATTCCGCGCATCCTTTAAAGGGGCCGCTTTTACGCTCGGCACGCGCCACCTGCCCGCGGTCCCAGCCAAAGCCTTGCGTTTCGAGAAACTTTACCATCTGGCGATGATCTTCGAGGTTCTGATTGACCTCGATCAGGAACGAGCGCAGCCGCGGGTCGGCAATCACGGCGCGCGCGCCATCGATGACTTTCGGCTCGAAACCATCGACATCGATCTTGATGTGCTGGGGTTGCGGCAGCGTGCCCTGAGCGACAAGGTCGTCCAGGCGCGCCGTGATGCAGCCTTGCGTGTACACCGCGGCTTTCGGCTGATGGTTGAAGTCGACCTCTTCGCCAACGGAATGGCAGGAACCGCCCGGCTGGAATTGCGCCAGGTGGAGCTCGCTCCAGCCCGAAACGTCGATCACGCCCGCGCAATAGGCGGTGATCTGCTCCTGCAGGCGGTTGAGATGGATGTTGCGGTTCAGCAGCGCGAAGTTCTGGGCCTCGGGCTCGAAGGCGAACACGCGCGCACCCCGCGTTTTGGCGGCCCACAGCGAATAGGTGCCGACATTGGCGCCGACGTCGACGAGCACGTCACCGCGTGAAAACGACGCGATCCAGTCCAGCGTGCAGGGCTCCTTGGTGAAGAACACCTCCATGCGCTGCCGGGTGATCGCGGTGGGCGTGGCGAACACGATGGAACCGCCCTCGCAGGGCAGTTCGCAACGGGGGTTGAGCTGCTCGTAGGCCTCGAGCGTCAGCGGGGTGGACATGAGCGCGCCAGCGAATGCGGGGAGGAACGGCGGCGGGGGGCGGACGGCGGATCAGCGTCTGAACACATACTCGGCACAGCCCTTGAATTTCCCGGCCTTGCGCTCCGCGCGGCCCACCTGCGCCGGATCCCAGCTGAAGCCGTACGCGGCGATCGTGCGGATCATCTCGTGATGGTCGGCCAGGTTGTGGTTGATTTCGATCAGCATCGAGCGCAATTTCGGATCAGCGAGAACCGCGGCGGCGCCGGCGATCACCTTGGGCTCGAAGCCGTCGATATCGATCTTGAGGTGGTGCGGTTGCGGAACGGTACCCCGGGCCACCAGGTCGTCGAGCCGGGCCGCGATGCAGCCCTGCGTGTAGGCGGGCACCGCGGCGTCGTGCTTGAAATCGACCTTCTCGCCGAGCGAGTGACCGGATTCGCCGATGCCGTACTTGGAGAGATGCAGTTCGCTCCAGGCATTGACGTCGGAAATCGCGGCGCAGTAGGCCTTGATGCGGCCGCTCAGCTGGTTGAAGAAAATGTTGCGGTTGAGCAGGGCGTAATTCTGGCCCTCCGGCTCAAAGGCGAACACCTGCGCGTCGCGGGTCCTGGCCGCCCACAGCGAATACAGCCCCATGTTGGCGCCGACATCGATGAGCAGGTCGCCCGGCGCGAACGACGCAATCCAGGCGATGGTGTCCGGTTCCTTTTTGTGCAGCGAGTCCACTCGCCAGCGCGTGAACACGTTGGGCGTGAGGTAGGTGACGCTGCCGCCGTCGCAGGGCACCTCGCAGCGCGGATTGAGGCGCTCGTATTCCTCCAGCGTGAGATTGCCGTCCATGTGGGAAGCGTATAGGTCGTGCGTCGGCAACAGAAGGCCGGGCCGCTTGCCGCCCGGCGCAGGAGCGGTTCAATAATTCGTGAGCTGGTACTGCGACACCCGGCTGCGGCCCTCGGCCGCGCCGACCGTTCCGAAAAACGACGTCACCAGGCCGAAACTCACCTGGACGGTCTGCTGGATGAAATAAAGTTCGCCCGCCGCGACCGTGAACTGCATCGAGCCGGCGTCGCCGAACATGCCGGCGAGGCGGTGCGGGCCCGGATCCACCACCAGGTGGAAGAAGGTGCCGCCGTAGCTCGCGCCGATCTGCTTGCCGTCGAGCGCGATCGGCGACTGGGTGCCGCCGAAATTCACCAGGTCGCGGAACACGTACACCACCGCCTTGCCCGGCACGGTCTCGAAGCGCTTGGCGGCGAGCTCCTGCGGGCTGGGCGGAATGGGTGTGACGCATGCCCCCAGCGACAGCAGAACGCAGAGGGCGGCGAATCTTTTAATGAACGACGGCATGGATGACGTTTCCTGGTCGCTGATGGTGGTGAAAATGGTCCGGCGCCCGGTCATGGATGCCCGCGTACCCGGGCTGCCCGCCGGTTCAGAAGAACCCGGTCAGTTCGTATTGCGCCACGCGGGCCCGCCCGGTCGCGGCATCCGCGGTGTTGAATGTCGATCCGCTGAGAGCCACGTAGCGCGTGGCCTGCACGGTCTGCTGGAGGAAATAGAGCTGGTCCGCAGCGACGGTGAACTCGATGGCGCCATTGTCGACGTACATGCCCTCGATGCGGTGCCGTCCGGGTTCCAGGACGAACCGGAAGAAGGTGCCGCCGAAGCTGCTGCCGACCTGGACGCCGTCGAGTGCGATCGGTGCGGCCACGACGCCGTAATTCACCTTGTCGCGGAACAGGTACACCACGGCTTTGCCGGGAACGGTCTCGAAGCGTTTGGCCTCGATCTCCGCGGCGCTGGGCGGGAGCGGGGTGACGCAGCCGGCGATGAACGACAGCGGCAGGAGCAGGCACAGTATCGCGATAAACCGGAAACGTCGTTGCATGATGGACCTCCGATCTTCCACGTTAAGCCCGTCAACAGGCGGGGACACGGTTGTTCGTATGCGCCCCCATCCTTGCACCACGACAGGGGGGTGTCAACGCGACGCGCGATCGGGAGCCGGCGGGTCAGACCGCCGTATTCACCAGCGGGGAAAGCCTAGCCCCGCCGCATGGAGTCAAAGAAGTCCGCGTTGGTCTTCGAGGCCCTGACCTTGTCGATCAGGAATTCGGCGGCTTCCAGTTCGTCCATCGGGTAGAGCAGCTTCCGCAGCACCCAGATCTTCTGCAGGATTTCCTTCTCAATCAGCAGTTCCTCGCGCCGCGTGCCGGAGCGGTTGACGTTGATCGCGGGGTAAATGCGTTTTTCCGCCATGCGGCGGTCGAGGTGGATTTCCAGGTTGCCGGTGCCCTTGAATTCCTCGTAGATCACATCGTCCATGCGGCTGCCGGTTTCGATCAGCGCGGTGGCGATGATGGTGAGCGAGCCGCCTTCCTCGACGTTGCGGGCGGCGCCGAAGAAGCGCTTGGGCTTCTGCAGGGCGTTGGCGTCCACGCCGCCGGTCAGCACCTTGCCGGAGGCCGGCACCACGGTGTTGTAGGCGCGGGCAAGCCGCGTGATCGAATCGAGGAGGATCACCACGTCCTTCTTGTGCTCGACCAGGCGCTTGGCCTTCTCGATCACCATCTCCGCGACCTGCACGTGGCGCTGCGCGGGCTCGTCGAAGGTGGAGGCGACAACCTCGCCCTTCACGGTGCGGGTCATCTCGGTCACTTCCTCGGGCCGTTCGTCGATCAGCAGCACGATGAGCGCGACTTCGGGGTGGTTGGAGGTGATCGCGTGCGCGACATGCTGCATCAGTACGGTCTTGCCGGCCTTGGGCGGCGAGACGATCAGCCCGCGCTGGCCGCGGCCGATCGGCGCGATGATGTCGATGATGCGGCCGGTGATGTTTTCCTCGGCCTTGATGTCGCGTTCGAGCTTGAGGCAGTTGGTGGGGTGAAGCGGGGTGAGGTTCTCGAACAGGATCTTGTTCTTGGAGGCCTCGGGCAGGTCGTTGTTGACCTTGTCGACCTTGACCAGCGCGAAGTAGCGCTCGCCGTCCTTCGGCGTGCGGATCTCGCCCTCGATCGAATCGCCGGTGTGCAGGTTGAAGCGGCGGATCTGCGAGGGGCTGACATAGATGTCGTCGGTACCCGCGAGGTAGGAAGTGTCGGGCGAGCGCAGGAAGCCGAAGCCGTCCGGCAGCACTTCCAGCGTGCCCTCGCCGTAGATGGAACCGCCCTTGCGCGCCCGGTTCTTGAGGAGCGCGAAGATCAGTTCCTGCTTGCGCATCCGGTTGGCGCCCTCGATTTCCGCCTCGGTCGCCATGTTCAGCAGTTCGCCGACGTGCAGGTTCTTCAGCTCCGCCAGGCGCAGCCGCAGCGCGGGATCCGGCGGCGAGCCGTCGCCGGACTCGGAACCGAGCGGGATGCCGGTGGTTTCGTGATCGTAGTCGGGCGGTGCGCGGTTTTCGCGCTGGCCGCCGCCGCGCTGGCCGCGCTGCTGGTTGTCGCGGTTTTCGCGCTGGTCGCGCGAGGGGCGGGGCCTGAAGTTCGGACGCAAGGGGAACCTTCCGGGAGTGATTAGAGGCTGCTGTCGATGAACGCAGTCAGTTGCGACTTGGACACCGCGCCGACCTTGGTGCTCTCAACGTTGCCGCCCTTGAACAGCATGAGGGTCGGAATGCCGCGGATACCGTATTTCTCGGCCGTGGGACGGCACTCGTCCACGTTCACCTTGGCGATTTTCAGTTTGCCCGCGTAGTTCTTCGCGACCTCGTCGAGGATGGGCGCGATCATCTTGCAGGGGCCGCACCATTCCGCCCAGTAATCGACCAGGACGGGAACATCGGATTTCAGGACCTCGGACTCGAACGTGTCGTCGGTGACGTGCTGGATATGTTCACTCATGGGGCCTCGCTGACGGGATGGACCAGGGAAGAGGGGATGGAACGGAAACCTGCCGGAAAGGGACCGCCGGGATGACAGCAACCCTGCGCCCTGCTGTTGCCTGCGAACGGACGATGAACAGGGGAAAAACGAGGCAACGAGGCGGGGGGACCGGGAACCGGCGGGGGCAATGAAGCGAACTTCTGGGCGCCACTATACCAAAAAAAGCGCCGGTGGGAAGGCGCGGCGGGACGGCCTGTCCCGGAGTGTTAAAATAAAACAACAATCCCGTGCCGTCTCCGGGGCGTCAGCCGAAGGAAACCCATGACTTACGTTGTTACCGAAACCTGCATCAAGTGCAAGTACACCGACTGTGTGGACGTGTGTCCCGTGGACTGTTTCCGCGAGGGCCCGAACATGCTGGTCATCGATCCGGACGAGTGCATCGACTGCACGTTGTGCGTTGCGGAATGCCCGGTCGAGGCCATTTTCGCGGAAGACGACGTGCCGGACGACCAGAAGGAATTCACCGCGCTGAACGCCGAACTGGCCAAGGCCTGGCCGGCGATCATCGAGAAGAAGGATGCCCCTGCCGATGCTGACGAGTGGGCCAAAATAAAAGCCAAGCGGGACCAATTGGAGAAGTAGTTCTGCGGCTGCCGGTGGGCGTCAGCATCGCACGCACTCCCGGTCGCATCCCCGCCAACGGCGGCGGGGCCCCTGCTCCGCGCTCGCCGCGTGCACGCCTCAGAGTGGGCCAAAGTGTAAGCCAAGCGGGACAAGCTGGAGAAGTAGCTAGTCGTACGTCAGGGCTTTCGCCTTGCCCCAGAACACGCGGTACGACAACGCGGTGTAGGCCAGGATGCACGGCAGCACGATCAGCGCGCCCGCCAGCACGACCTTGAGCGCAGACGGATGCGCCGCGGCTTCCCAGATCGTCATCTTGTCGATCACGACGTAGGGAAACAGACTGTAGGCAAGGCCGGCGAAGGCGATCACGAAGATCGCCACGGCGCCCGCGAACGGAACCCATTGCAGTTGACGCGAGCCGCCCTTGAGGCGGCCGAGGGCGATCCACACTGCGACGCCGATTGCGATGCTCGCCGCCGGCAGCAGCATGAGCGCGAGGGTGCGCGGAAAGTCGAACCACTTGGCGAGCACGGTGGCGCTCACCAGCGGGGACGCGACACTCACGGCCGCCACGCCGAGCGCGACCCACAGCAGCCCCCAGCGCGCCCAGGCGATGGCCTTGTTCTGGAGCGCGCCGTCGGTCTTCAGGATGAGCCAGGTCGCCCCCAGCAGCACGTAACCGCCGCACAGGCTGGCGCCCACCACCACCGCGAACAGGAAGTAGACGAAACCGGACGCGAAGCCGGTGATGTAGTGCGCGAGCATGACGCCCTGCGCGAACGCGGCGAGGAAGGAGCCGAACCAGAACAACCCGTTCCACAATTCGCGATGCCAGCCCTGCGCCTTCACTCGGAATTCGAAGGCGACGCCGCGGAACATGAGTCCGATCAGCATCGCCACCACCGGCAGGTACAGCGCCGTGAGCACGATGCCGTGCGCGACCGGAAACGCGATCAGCAGCAGGCCGACGCCCATCACCAGCCAGGTTTCGTTGGCGTCCCAGAACGGGCCGATCGAACTCACCATCAGGCTTTGCTCGTCCTCGGTGGCCGCCGGCATGAGCATGCCGACACCGAGATCGTAGCCGTCGAGCACGACGTACAGGAGGATCGACAGGCCCATCAGGCCGGCGAAGATGAGCGGCAGATCGAGCGTCATCGCTTTTCCCCCTTTGGCGGCAGTTGGGCGACGGGGGACAGTTCCGGTTCGACTTCTCCACTGCCCGTGCCGGCGAGGTGGGTGATGACCACCATATAGGCCGCCAGCATCATGGCGTAGGTGATGACGTAACCGGTGAGACTGGCCCCCAGTTGCGCGCCGGAAATCGGCCCGACGGCGTCCGCGGTACGCAGGATCCCGGTGACGAGCCAGGGCTGGCGCCCAATCTCCGTCACCAGCCAGCCGGCCAGGGTCGCCACCCAGCCTGAAAACGTGAAAGCGGCGAAGCTCCACAGCAGCCAGCGGGGCGCGGCCGCGCCCTTGCGCAGGCGCCACACGCCCGTCCACGCGAGCAGCAGCATCAGCACGCCCATGCCCACCATCACGCGAAAGGCGAAAAAGGGCACCAGCACCGGCGGCGCATCCGCGCCGTAATGGTCGAGTCCCTTCAGTTCGCCGTCCAGGTTGTGGGTGAGGAGCAGGCTCGCGCCGTGCGGGATCGTGACCGCGTAGTCGTTGCGCTTCTCTTCCTCGTTGGGGATCGCGAACAGCACCAGCGGCGCGCCGCGCTCGGTAAACCAGATCGCTTCGATGGCCGCGATCTTCGCGGGTTGGTGTTCGAGGGTGTTCAGGCCGTGCTGGTCGCCGACGAACATTTGCACCGGCATCAGGAGCGCGGCCAGCATCGCACCCGTGCGCAGGGTCTTCGCAGCGCCGGCATCGCGCGGCGCCTTGAGCAGGCGCCACGCCGAGAGGCCGGCGACGAGGAAGGACGCGGTCAGGGCCGAGGCCAGCATCATGTGGATCAGGCGGTACGGGAAGGACGGGTTGAAGATCACTTCCAGCCAGTCGCCGGCGATCAACTGGCCGTCCGCCATGACATGGCCGGCGGGCGTCTGCATCCAGGAGTTGAGCGCGAGGATCCAGAACGCCGACAGGCTGGTGCCGGCGGCGACCAGCACGCTCGCCGTGATGTGCATCCAGCCCGGCACGCGGTTCATGCCGAACAGCATGACGCCGAGGAAAGTGGCCTCGAGGAAAAACGCCGTCAGCACCTCGTAGCCGAGCAGCGGCCCCGCGATGTTGCCGACCGCCAGCATGAAGCCGGGCCAGTTCGTGCCGAACTGGAAGGACATCACGATGCCGGTGACGACGCCCATCGCGAAGGTAAGGGCGAAGACTTTTACCCAGACCTTGTAGGTCTTCAGCCAGCCGGCCTCGCCGGTCTGCGCGTACCGCACGCGGAAGAACACCAGCAGCCACGCCAGCCCGATCGTGATGGTCGGAAACAGGATGTGGAAGGCGATGTTCAGCCCGAACTGGGCGCGGGCGAGGATCAGGGGATCGTCCATCGGCAACTCGCAGGAAGAACCGCATGATAGTCCCATCCGCGCACCGGCACCGGCGGTGCGCCACAGGAGGGGTAGCTCACTGGGTAAACATCCGCTGATGTCTCCCGTTTTCGGCATCCGCACGGCTACGCTACCGCGCTCGGACCGCTGGCCGCTCGCGACCTTTACCCGCGCAATGTTGTTTTGAACTCCTGCCGGCCGCGCATTCCATAGTGCGTCGCAGGGTTACTTACTGACGCTGTGGCGTTCCTTGAGCAGCGCCCAAGTCAGGCACGCTAACCATCCGATGCCGCACCACCCGAGAAAAAGATTCAGGGCGAAGATCGCCGTGGATTGCCGATGGGCGTTCTTGAAGGCGATCAGGGTCGGGAGAAAGTACGCCAACAGGATAATGACCCAGAGTAAGGTGTTTCCGTCCATGAAGGCTTTCCCCGTCGTTTGGTCAAATCCCTAGCGCCAGATACAGGCGCGCAATCAAGGTTGCGTGATTGAACGCTGGGGTGTCGTTGTCAGGATCGGGGCTGATCGGGGCGAACATATATTCGGCAAACGCAGATGAAATGACTTCCACACGATTACTTGCACTTGCGTAGGTTTCAAACATGTCGTGCGTTCGGGCGCATGAAAATTCACGCCCTATATTCAAGAATGCCTCCTTGAGGAACTCCACAGAAGACGGATCCTCATCATGGTCACCATACAAGATCAGTGCGTCGTCCCGGAAGAATTCGGCAAGCTTCTGCGTAGCGGAATCCCATTCCGGGTTTAGATAGCCACGAAAGTATGTGCCGCTGATTTTTTTATCGATGATTTCCACTCCGGAAATTTCGGTGGCTTGGCGACCGTATGTGGCGATTCGCCCGGCCGGCCTGATTCCGACAGCGATTTTTCGATCAACAGTTGATGATGACTTGATTTGCCGCGTTAACTCCGCCCCTGGCACCAGCGCCATTGCCGGCAGCGAAAGCGCTTCGAGAAAAGTTCTTCGGTCCATGGGTCACTCCGGAATGGTCGAAATGCGCCGAATCAGACAACAGATCGCGCCGGCTAGTGTTCGAGAGTGACGTATTCCGCCGAGCCGGTCTGTCCCATCACGCCGTGGCTCAGCACGATCACGGTGACCTGGTCGACGTCGATCGCTTTCGCGTATCCCGGATTCAGAATCTGCAGTTTGTCGCCCTGGGCGCAGCTGAACGATTCGATGTCCGAGTCCTCGATCAGCGCGCGGAGGAAGTCGATTTTCTCTGGGTAAAGGATCATCGGGCGCCCCGTTTAGTGATGGTTTGAGTGCTTTGGTTGCGTGTTTGCCGCAATTGAGAAACAGGTTAACCTTCCATTACGACAATCTATGTCGCACTGTGCAGAAGCTTCGCCTTGCTCAGTGCCGGAACGCTGGTCGAAAGGGAAGGCATGAAAAGCGCAAAAGCCAAGCGTGGTGATTCGCTCGGCGTGGTCAGAAGGCAAAGGGAAATGCTGCAGGCCATACCGCGGCTACCGCTCAAGGTGACGGCGCGCCAGCTCGCCGACAAGCTGGCCGCGAAGGGGTTCGAGGTAAGCAAACGGTCGGTGGAAAGGGACCTGGTCAAACTTGAGGGTGGGGAGTTTGGCATCGTTCGAGACGAGGGGCATCCGCACGGCTGGAGCTTTGGTCGTGATGCGCCCACCCAGTTGCTGGGGCTGAGCCTCAATACGGCACTGACGCTCAAGCTTGCGTACGGGTATGTCAGGCAATTGGTACCGGCGTCGCTGCTGGGCGAATTGAAAGCGCTGGTGGACGCAGCGGACAAGTCACTCGAAACGACCCGGAACAACCGACTGGCGCGCTGGCCGGATAAAGTCCGAGTGCTCACCAGCGGGCCGGCGCGGACCCCGCCAAATGTTGCGCAAGAGGTGCATCTGGCGGTTTCGGAGGCGCTGCTGAAGAGTTCGCAATTGAAGATCAGCTACCGATCCCTTGCGAGTGGCAAAGCCGCCGAATACACGGTCAGCCCGCTGGGCATGGTTCTCAAGGGCGGGGTCATCTACGTGGTTGCGTGGCGCGAAGACAAACCCGCGCCCATCACGTTATCGCTGCATCGGATTCTCAAGGCGGAAATAGAACATCTCGCCGCGAAGGCGCCCCCGGGCTGGACGAGCCTTGACGCGCATATCGATTCAGGCCAATTCCTCTTTCCACCGGGGCCAGTGGAGAAGGACTGTCTGGTGACGCTGCGCTTCGATTCGGTGTACGCACAAAACATTCGGGAAATGCCTTTGAGCGCTGGACAAACAATCGTGGAGGACACAAAGCGGGCGGCGGACGGGAAGCCGTTGTGCCTGGTGCGTGCCCGGGTGACGGTGTCAGAGGAGTTTGTGCGGTGGCTGTTGCAATACGGCGACGCTGTGGAGGTCGTTAAGCCGGGCTCGCTGCGCGAGCGTGTGCGGGCACTCTTGGCAAAGATGCATTCTCGCTATAAAAAAGATTAGATAATCAATTGCGACACAAAATGACGCTATGAACTATTACGATAATCATCTATAGATTGCTGGTGTTAATTGTGTCTTCCGGGCAATGTCAGTCGCATATCTAAACAGGATCCCTAGAAAATGAAGTTAAATCAGCTATTGCCGGTGATCGAGCGTATGAGGATGGACCTTCGACTAAAAGATGATCTGCGGGCAGTAACATATTTGGCTACATATCCGAGCATCTGTTCCCTTGGAACAAATCCAAAGGCTATTCACGCTGAGAGATTTCATCAATTGGCAGCGATGGCTTACGGATGGATGCCTCGAATTCTGCGGCTGAATCCACATTGCATGCGGGATGCGGTTGCGGCCCTAGTGCAGGCGCAGAATGCAACCAATGAAAGTTTTCTTTCAGCGGAACTTATACGAGTCATATCCCGCTGCCTTTACTCTGTTGTCGGCGCATCAAAAGTGCTGCACTTTACAAATCCTTCTGTTTTTCCAATATGGGATAGCAAGATTGAGCGTTTTAGGAAGAGCGCCGAGCCGACGCATGCTCATATGAAACAGGTCGAGCACTATTTGGATTATTCGCAAGAAATACAAGCAATCCGACATGAGGGGGGCTTTAGTAAGTTCTACAGTGAATACAAATCTGCTTTTGACGCTCGACTTACTGCGCTTGGGATCACTTCATATGGGGTATCGGAAGTCCGTGTAATCGAGGCGGCCGCTTTTGAATTGGCGTCGCGATAGAAACGAATGACTTGTCTGGGCGACGTGTATATCAATTAATTTATGGAGGTGTCTGCCATGACTCGCAAGGAGGTGGGATGTCGTGTGCGGAAGCGGAAGTCGACGATCGCCAAGCGGTCAACCAATGCAGCGGAGAAAAAGACTTCGACAATCAGCCTCTGGGGTTATGGGGTTTCCCTCAGATGGGTCCCGATCGGTAAGCGCAACTTCAAGCGCTTGACGGTAGACGGTACGAGTTTTGAGGAGGTCAGAGCGTATTTCGATCGTAGCGGGGGTGGAGGGATAGGCGGGGCTCTCAACGGCAGGTGCGGTATCTACCTGGATGACCGTAAATTGCGGGATATCAGACTTGGGTTGAAGAGGGCGGAAGTAGTGCGAATAGGCGGTAACGCCAAATATCTTCTAGTGGAAGAGATGTGGGAAAAGGGAGATTTCGTCTCAGGAGAGATCGAGGGCGAATACGACAAAAAGAAGTTGCTGCTCGGCCTCGATCGTTATGCGCTGAGCGACGGCACTGTTTATAACTTCGTCTGCTTTGGCTATGCCGCGGACAAGGATCCGGATTTCGACATGTTCGATGTCAGTGATAAAGAAACTATACATGTCGTGGTGACCCGGGACGGCAAGCGGCATCCGGTGATTTTCAACGATGAGTGATGTCCTCGAACGAGGAGTCACCCCGGCAGCGACCATCTGATTCCCGAGGATTCCTGCCCATGCGATTGAGCCGCAGCAAGATCGAGTTGTTCCAGCGCTGCCCGCGCTGCTTCTGGCTGACCGTGAACGCGAAAATCAGGCAGCCGTCAGGGCCGCCATTCAGTCTCAACATCGCGGTCGATCATTTGTTCAAAAACGAATTTGACGCCTATCGGGGCGGCAGTATCGTGCCGCCGCGTCTGGCAGCGGCCGGGATTCAATGCATCCCCGCCGCGCATCCCGATCTGCAAAAGTGGCGTCATAACTTCACGGGGGTATCCGCTCAGCACGAGCCCACGGGGTATGAGCTATTTGGCGCGATCGACGATCTCTGGGTGGACAGCGAGGGCGTTCATTACGTGGTGGACTACAAAGCGACCAGCAAAAAAAGCGAAGTCAGCCTGGATGCGGACTGGCAGATCAGCTACAAGCGGCAGGCGGAGTTCTACCAATGGCTACTTCGCCGGAACGGGTTGCCCATATCGGACCGGGCCTGGTTTGTTTACACCAACGGGATCGCGGATGACGCGCCGTTCGATGATGTGCTGCGCTTCAGGACCAGGCTGATTCCTTACGACGGCGACGATTCGTGGGTGGAGCCGGCGCTGGAGTCTGTCAGTCGCTGCTTGTCCCTATCGGCTGCTCCGCAATCGGGTAGCGACTGCGAGCAGTGTCAGTATGTGGATAAAGTAATGCAGGCAGTGAGCCCAGTATGAGAACTACAGCCAGACCCAGTCCTCGTCCGTGAACACGATGACTGCCACCGAAACGCTCGGGCTACCCAGCGACCGGCTGCTGGCGGGTGCGGCGGATGTCCTCGTGGCCCGACGCGGCACCGCACGCGACCTGTCCGGCGTAGTGGTTCTGCTGCCCTCCCTGCACGCAGTGCCCGCAATGGCGGCTGCTCTTGCGACCGCCGCCGGCGGCGCGCTGCTCCTGCCGCGTATTACCACGCTCGCGGCCTGGGCCGCGACGATGGATGCCGGCAAGCCGCTGCTCGCCGCGACGGCGCGCGAGGCCGCGGTGTATCAGGCGCTGCACGAGCGAGGCTGGTTTGCGGAGGCGGACCTGTGGGCCGTCGCCGGTGAGCTCGGCGGACTGTTCGATGAGCTGACGCGCTGGCGCGTGCCCCTGCCGGATGCGCTGGCCGCGTTCACGCAGCAGTTGCAGAAGGCGTACAAGGCGAAAGCCGGCACGTCGCTGTCGTTCGAAGCCCGGGTGGTGCATGAGCTCTGGCGGGCACTCGACGCCACGCGCGGTGCGCTCGATCCCGAAGCGGCGTATGCCGTGCGGCTCTCCGCACTTGCCCGCACGGCTTGCGCACCGCTCCATGTAGTGGCGCTGGATCGTCCCACGCCGGCCGAGGCGGAGTTCTTCGCCCGCTATGCCGAACGCGCGCACGTCACGCAGTACGTCGCCGCCATGGACGACGAGGCGCCGCTCGCGCGCATGCTGGCTGCCGCGTGGCCGGCATCTTTGGAGGTGCCCCTCGCGGCGCGCGCGATGGCGCTGCGGGTGGTCGTGTCCGCGAGTCCGCTCGATGGCCGGCTGCGCGTGTGCGGTGCGGCGTCCGCTGAAACCGAGGCGCAGATGGTCGACGTGGCCGTGCGCGAATGGCTGCTCGCAGGCAAGCAGTCGATCGCGGTGATCGTGCAGGACCGCGTGGTCGCCCGCCGCGCGCGCGCCCTGCTCGAACGCGCGCAGGTGCTGGTCAAGGACGAAGCGGGCTGGGCGTTCTCCACCACCAGCGCCGCGACGGCAGTCGGGCGGTTGCTCGATGTGGTATCGAGCGGCGCTTACTATCGCGACCTGCTCGATCTCATGAAGTCGCCGTTCGCGTTCGCAGACGTGCCGCGCGAGGCGCGGCAGGCGGCTGTGGCGCGTTTCGAGCGGGCCGTGCGCGAGCATGGACAGGTTGCGGACCTCGATGCGTTTCTCGCGCTCTCCGACCGGATGCAGGATGCGGAAGTGCGCGCGCTGCTGGAACGCGTGGCGAATGCGACCCGCGAGTTCACGCGTCGCAGCCGCACGCTGGCCGGCTGGCTGGAGGCGCTCGGCCGGGCGCTCGCGGCGATCGGCATCACCGGCGGGTTCGAGGCGGATGCGGCGGGCGCGCAACTGCTCGAACTGCTCGACGACCTCGCCCGCGAGCTGGCGGAGGACCGCCTCGCGGTGAGTCTGGCCGACTGGCGGCGCTGGCTTGCGCGCAAATTTGAGCGAGCTACTTTCCGCGACCGCGCGATCGACAGCCCGGTCATCTTCACCACGCTCGCCGCCGCGCGGCTGCGCCCCTTCGACGGCGCCATTCTGGTCGGCGGCGACGCGCTCCATTTGCCGGGGCCGGATACCGGGGGGCTGTTCTTCAACCAGGGCGTGCGGGCGGAGCTTGGACTGCCGACGCGGGCCGAGGTGCTGGCCGAACTGCAAACGGAACTCGGCGCCCTGCTCGTCACCGCTGGCGAAACCGTGGTCACGTGGCAGGCCCGTGCGGACGGCGAACCCAACCTGCTGTCGCCGTTTCTGCAGCGTCTGACGACGCTGCACGCGCTGGCCTGGGGCGGTGACCTCGCGGATGACACGCTGGCCACACGGCTCTCCGGCGCGACGGTGGCGGCGTTCGACGCCGCGCCGCTGCCCGCGCCGATCCGCCAGCCGTTTCCGTCCGCGGCGCCGGCGCTGGTGCCCGAAAAGATTTCCGCGAGCGGCTACAACACGCTCATGGCCTGCCCGTACCAGTTCCACGCGCGCTACCTGCTCGGACTGGGTGAGGCCGACGAGGTGAAGGAGGAGATCGACAAGTCCGCGTACGGGCAGGCGGTGCACGCAGTGCTGGCGCGGTTTCACGGCCAGCATCCGGTCGTGTCGGCGCTGGCGCCCGACGAGGCGGTGAATTTGCTTACGCGCTATTCCGATCAGGCGTTCCGCGAGGCGATTGCCGCCAATCCGCTGGACGCCGCGTGGCTCGCGCGCTGGAAGGGGCTGATACCCGCCTACATCGAATGGCAGCTGGCGCGGGAGCGCGAAGGCTGGCGCTTCGCGGCGGGCGAGGCCGCCCGCGCGATCGCGATCGAGACACCGGGTGGGCGCACCTTCACCCTGCGCGGCCGGCTCGACCGCGTGGATCGCCGGGAGGACACCGGCACGATCAACGTGATCGACTACAAACTGCGCCGCAGGGCGTTGCTGGAAAAAGGACTCAAGGCGCGCGGCGAGGACGTGCAACTGCCGGTCTACGCGCTGCTGTGGGCGGAGCCGGTGGCGGCGGGCTTGTATCTGTCCATCGAGCGCGAGGGCGTCGAGGAGGTCGCTGCCGCGGACGATCTCGCGGCGCTGGCCGTGGAAACGCGCGACCGCCTCGCCGCTGTTTACGACGCGCTGCATGACGAGGTGGCGCTGCCCGCGCAGGGCACGGCCGCGGCCTGCGAATATTGCGAAATGCGCGGCCTGTGCCGCCGGGGGCAGTGGGCGTGAGCGACGCGACGGACACGCGCAACCGCGACGCGCTCGATCCCGCGCGCTCGGTGGTGGTCGAGGCCTGCGCGGGCAGCGGCAAGACCTGGCTGCTGGTGTCGCGCATCGTGCGGCTGCTGCTCGCGGGCGCCGGGCCTTCGGAAATTCTCGCCATCACGTTTACGCGCAAGGCCGCGCAGGAAATGGCGGCGCGGCTGCGCAGCTGGCTCGCGCTGCTCGCGACCGGCAGCGACGACGAGGTGCTCGACTTCCTGCGCCAGCGCGAGGTGGCGGAGGACCAGCTCGCCGCGCTGCTGCCGGTCGCGCGCGGTCTCTACGAAAAAGTCCTGACGGCACAGCCCTCCGTCACCGTGAGCACGTTCCATGCGTGGTTTCTGCAACTCATGCGCCGTGCGCCGCTGAATGCGGGCGCGCCGGGCGACGTGACGCTCGCGGAGCAGACGTCCGGACTGGTCGACGACGCCTGGCAGCGGTTCGCGGCGGCGACCGCGCGCGACCGCGACAGCCCCGCCGCACGGGGGCTGGACACCCTGTTCACGGAATACGGGCTCGAGAACACGCGCAAGCTGCTCGGCCGTTTCCTGCGCCGGCGGGCGGACTGGTGGGCCTACGCGGAGGGCGGCGATGCCGGGGCCGCGGTGGCCAGGGCGCTGGAGGCATTGGAAGCTGCGATGCGCCTGCCGCCCGGCACGGACGTGCTCGCCGCGTTGTTGGGCGATGCGCGCTTCGTGGAGGACCTGCGGCGGTTCGCGGACTGGCTCGCGAAAAACACACCGACGGATCAGGCATTCGGCGAACAGCTGACCGCGGCTCTCGCGCTCGCTGATCCTGCGATGCAGTTTCCAGCAGTGCGGGCGGCGCTGCTTCGGGGAGACGGTGAACCCCTCTCGCGCAAGTCGGGCAAAGCACAGGCCAAGCGCCTCGGTGCCGAAGGCGAGAGCGTGTTCCTCGACCTGCACGGCGCGCTCGCCGCGCGCGTGCAGCAGGCGCTGCAGGACCTGGCCGACCAGTGTGCTTACCGGTTGAACGCGGCGGCGCTGCCCTGCGCCGTGCAACTGCTGGCTGCCTATGAAGAGGTCAAGCGCGACCGGCAGGTGATCGACTACGCCGACATCGAGTGGCACGCGTGGCGGCTGCTCGCGGACAGCGACCACGCGGCGTACCTGCAGGCCAAGCTCGACAGCCGCTACGCCCACGTGCTGCTCGACGAATTCCAGGACACCAATCCGCTGCAGTGGCTGACACTCAAGGCATGGTTCGACGCGGCGGCGGAAGCCGATGCCCGGCCGACGGTGTTTCTGGTCGGTGACCCGAAGCAGTCGATCTACCGCTTCCGGCGGGCGGAGGCGAAGCTGTTCGGCGCGGCCGCGGCGTACCTCGGGCAGCATTTCGGCGCGCGCCGGCTCGCGCAGAACGAATCGCGCCGCTGCGCGCCGGCCGTGATCGAGGCGGTGAACCGCGTGTTTGGTGGCCTTGGCGACGCGTTCGAGGGGTTTGCGCCGCATACGGCGCATTACACGGCCAAGCCTGGCCGCGTCGAAGTGCTGCCGCTGGAGGCGGTTGATCCCGCGCAGGACGCGGAGGCGGACGCTGACGCCGTGCTGCGCAATCCACTGGAGCGCCCGCTCGTGATCGCCGACGATCAGCGGCGCGCGAACGAAGCCGGGACGCTCGCCAGGCGCCTGAAAGAAGCGGTGGGCCACTGGACGGTGTGGAGCGACCACCGCGGCGAGTCGCAGCGCGCGGCCCGCTACGGCGACGTGATGATCCTGGTCCGCCGCCGCACGCATCTCGAAACCTACGAACAGGCGCTGCGCGAAGCCCGCATTCCCTTCGTGACCTCCCGGCAGGGCGGCCTGCTCGACACGCTGGAAGCGCAGGACATGACGGCGCTGCTCGAATTCCTGGTTGCGCCGTTTGCCGACCTCAAACTCGCGCATGCGTTGCGCGCGCCGATGTTCGGCGCAAGCGACGATGATCTCGTCGCGCTGGCCGGCACGCCGGGCGCCACGTGGCGGGAGCGCCTGTCGACGCTGGTGGCGGCGAAGGGTGCGAGTCCCGCCCTGCAGCGCGCGGACCGGCTCATCGCGGGCTGGCAGGACACGTTCGACCGCCTGCCGGTCCACGATCTGCTCGACCGCATCTATTTCGA
Source organism: Burkholderiales bacterium (assembly GCA_050741255.1). Classification (GTDB taxonomy): domain Bacteria; phylum Pseudomonadota; class Gammaproteobacteria; order Burkholderiales; family SG8-41; genus CAZXNF01. Next base: position 21,935 of record JBOIEQ010000017.1, read on the forward strand.
GGGCGACGTGATCGCGCGCTACCGGGCGGCCGTGCCCGCGGTCATGGCGCCGGCCGTGACCGCGAACCTGCACGCGTTCATGCAGCGCGCGCTCGACACCGACGCCGGCCGCTACCCGAGCCTGCCGCGCTTCCTCGACGAACTGCGCGACCTGCGCGCGGCCCCCCCGGAGGAAGCACCGGGCGAGGGTACGGTGGAAATGGCAGGCGACAACGGCGATGCCGTGCGCATCCACACCGTGCACGGCGCGAAAGGATTGGAAGCGCCGATCGTCTGGCTGCCCGACTGCGCCGCGCGCACGGAAGGCCCCGACGGTTACGACGTCATGGTGGCGTGGGACGGTGAAGCCGCCGCGCCGGCGCACTTCTCGCTGTGGTCGCGACAGGGGGAGCGCGCCGCCGTGCAGATCGACATTGCGGAAGCGGAGGCGTTGCGTGCCGCGCGCGAGAACCTGAACCTGCTGTATGTCGCGATGACGCGCGCGCAGCAGGTGCTGGTCGTCAGCGGCTGCGCGCCGACCCGGGGCAACGTGCCTGCGGACAGCTGGTACGCCCGGGTGCAGGCGGCGCTGGCGCCGGCGGCGGAGACCGGCGCGGCGCTGCCGCTGATGCTGACGCCGCCGCTGGCGACGGTCGTTCCGCAGACCGTGCTGCCCGCGAGCGTGTCACCGGCGCTGTCCCGGCCCAGGAAGACCGGCTCGCGTCATGCCGCGATGGCCGGGCAAGGCGAGCGCTATGGGACGCGGTTCCACGTACTGATGGAGCGGCTGAGCGCGGACCGCACGCTTGCGCGCGCGGCGTTCCAGCGCGAGTTCGGTGTGCCGGCGGCGGAGATGGAATCGCTGTGGGCACAGGCGCAAGGCGTGCTGGGCGCGGCCGCGCTGGCGCGCTTCTTCGATCCGGCGCGCTACGTCCGTGCGCTCAATGAGGTGCCGTTCGTGACCGCGGCGGGCGCGCAGGGCCGCCTCGATCGCCTCGTTGAATTCACCGACGAAGTCTGGGTGCTCGACTACAAGACGGGCGACAGCGATCCGCAGGCCGCGCTGGCCGCGTACCGCCCGCAACTCGACGGCTATCTCGTGGCGATGCGCGCGCTGTTCGGTGCGAAGACGGTGCGCGCGGCGCTGGTGTTGAAGGGCGGGTTGCTGGTCGAGGCGGCTCAGCCTGGCCGTTCCGGCCAATAAAGCCGCGTCGGGTTGTCGACCAGGATTTTCCGGCGCAGCGCCTCGTCCGGCACCGTTTCCGCGAACAGATCCACCTGTTCGCCGTCGTTCGGCATTTCCTTCACGTTCGGATGCGGAAAGTCGGTGCCCCACAGCACGCGGTCGGGCGCGGCTTCGATCAGCGCGCGCGCGTAGGGCATCGCGTCACGGAACGGTTTGCCCGTGGAGGACACGCGCTCGGAACCGCTCACCTTGACCCACACGCGCTCGTCTTTCATCAGGTCGAGCAGGGTGAGGAAGGGTTTCTGCTGAAGGCCCTCCTTCGCCTGCACGCGGCCCATGTGGTCGATGAGGTAAACAATGTCGAGCTTGGTGAGGAAGGGGCGGTAGGTGCCGATGTCCTGCGCGTCGAGGTGCACCTGCAGGTGCCAGCCCAGGGGCTTGATGCGCGCGACGACGCTTTCGATCACCGCGAGGTCGGCGGCGCCGCCGAGGTGGGCCACGAAGTTGAAGCGCACGCCGCGCACGCCGGCGGCATGCAGATCCTGGAGTTCGCGGTCGGTGACGTCCCGGCCCACCATCGCGACGCCTCGCCAGCGGCCCTGCGACCACTGCATGGCGTCCACCATCGCGCGGTTGTCGGTGCCGTGACAACTCGCCTGCACCAGCACCGCACGCTCGAAGCCGAGATGCTGGTGGAGCGCGGCGAGCCTTTCTCTGCCCGCGTCCGGCGGCGTGTAGGTGCGCGTCGGCGAGTACGGAAACCGGTCACCCGGCCCGAAGATGTGGCAGTGGGCATCGCAGGCGCCGGGCGGCGGCGTGTACTTCGGCTTGATCGGGTTCGGGTCGGGCGCGAGGATGGATTTCATGGTGAGAGCGCGGGATTGGGGATTCGGGATTTGGGATTTGAAACCGGTGGCCAGAGGTCGGGGTGATGGGCGGTTTTGACTTCCAATCCCCAATCCCGAATCTCCAATCCCGTTATTACTGCCTTTCAATCTTCGCGGTCGCGATCACCGCTTTCCACTTCACGATCTCGGCGGCGAAGAACGTCCGGAACTCCTCCGGCGTGCTGCCGCGGGCCTCGACGCCGAGTTCCGGGAAGCGCGCGCGGATGTCGGGTGCTGCGAGCGCGGCGTTGATCGCCTGGTTCAGCCGGTCCACGACCACGCGCGGGGTTTTCGCCGGCGCGCCGATGCCGTTCCAGCCGGTCACCTGATAGCCCGGCACGCCGGCCTCGGCCACGGTCGGCACGTCCGGCAGGCCCGAGAAGCGCACCGGCAGCGTCACCGCCAGCGGGCGCAGCGCGCCGGCCTTGATCTGGCCGATGATGGGCGCCACCACCTCGAACGCCACTTGCACGTTGTTGCCACGCAGCGCGGAGACCAGTGCCGCGGTGCTGTTGAACGGCACGGTGGTCGTGTCGAGGCCGGCCATGGACTTGAAGAGCTCCGCCGACAGATGCTGCGTGCTGCCGATGACGACCGTGCCGACGTTCAGCTTGCCGGGCGCCGCCTTCGCCTGTCCGATCAGGTCCTTCAGGCTGCGCAGCGACGAATCGGGTGCGGCGAGGATCACGATGCCGAAGGTCGTCATGGTGGAGACCGGCGCGAAGTCCTTCTGCGCGTCGTACGGCAACGACTTGAACAGCCCCGCGCTGATCGCGTGCAGGTTGTTCAGCAGCAGCAGTGTGTGACCGTCCGGCTCGGCACGCGCCACGATCTCCGAGGCCACCGTGCCGCCGGCGCTCGGCCGGTTGTCGATGATGACCTGTTGGCCGAAGGACTCGGACAGCTTTTGCGCCACGGCGCGCGACGTGATGTCGCCGACGCCGCCGGGGGCGAAGGGTACCAGCAGGCGGATCGGGCGCGTGGGCCAGGTGGATTGCGCGTTGGCGGGCGGGCACGCAGCGGCGAAGGCCGCGCTCAGGCACAGGCAGGTGAAGGCACGCATGGTTTTCTCCTCCTCCCGTCAGCGAATCGCGGCAAGGTCGCGCAGCGTAAGGCGCGCGTGATGACCCGGTCAAGCGGCAACGCTTGACGGCCCGCACGGGTCAAGCGAAGCTCGTGCTTCTTCTTTCCGGGGGCGCCACCCATGAAATCGTACTGGATCAAATCGGTCGGTGACGGCACCGCGCTCGAGTTCCGTGATGTGCCCGCGCCCAAGCCGGGCCCGGGCCAGATTTTGCTGCGCGTGCACGCCGCCTCGCTCAACCGCGGCGACCTCCTGAGCCGTATCAAGCGCCACCGCTCGGATACCGCGCGGCCCGCCGGTGTGGATGCCGCCGGTGTAGTGACGGCGCTCGGCGACGGTGTGACCGGCTTCAAGGTCGGCGATCGCGTAATGGTGCGCAGCAAGGGCACGTTCGCCGAATACGCGGTGGCCGATACCGTATTGAGCACCGTGATTCCGGACAAGCTGTCCTGGGAGCAGGCGGCTGCAGTGCCGATCGCCTACATCACGGCCTACGAGGCCCTGCTGCAGTACGGCCGCCTGCAGGCGGGCGAGTGGCTGCTGATCGCCGGCGCCTCGTCCGGCGTGGGCGTGGCCTCGCTGCAGATCGCGAAGGGCATCGGCGCGAAGTCCATCGGCGTGTCCGGCTCGGCGGCGAAGCTCGCGAAACTGAAGGCGCTGGGTCTCGACGTCGGTATCCAGGGGCGTGGCGGCGATTTTTCCGCGGCGGCCCTCGAGGCCACCGGCGGCAAGGGCGTGGACCTTGCAGTGAATCTGGTCGGCGGCACCGCGTTCAAGGCCTGTCTGGAGGTGTTGCGCGAGCACGGCCGTCTGGCGGTCGTCGGCTACGTGGATGGCGTGATGAAGGCGGAGATCGACCTCGAGGAAGTGCACGGTAAGCGCCTGCACATCTTCGGCCTGTCGAACGCGGCGCTCACGCTCGCGGGGCGGGCGGAGGCGCAGCGCGGTTTCGTGCAGGACGTCCTGCCGATGCTGGCCGACGGCCGCATCGTGCCGCTGGTGGACCGCGTGTTTCCCTTCGACGAGTTGCCCGCGGCCAAGGCCTATGTCGAATCGGATGCCCTGCTGGGCAAAGTCGTTGTACGAATGGCGTAGACAAAGAAAAACGCCGCCTGCCCGCAAGGACAGACGGCGTTGTTGCCTGAGTGCGGTTACGAATCCCTATTCCCGAATCCCCAATCCCGCTTTCGACAAATTACTGGATCGGCGAGAACGCCGACGGCACCAGGATCTTGTTTTCCTGTTTGTAGAGCCGGTAATCGCGGCCGCCTTCCTTTTCCGCCTTCTTGCCGGCGGGCCAGTTGCCCGTGGCCTGCGCCTTCTTGCGGGTTTCCTCGCGCTGGTTCAGCGACTCGTACGGCCAGACGTGGATGAACTTGTTGAGGTCGCCCAGTTCCGTGTACCACAGCGCGCAGGCCGGGCCGAACTGCAGGCGCACCGACAGGGCCGCTTCCCACGTCTTCATGATGGTGGCCAGCTCGCCGGGCTGGTAGGTGTAGGTGCGCATCTCGAAGAAGGGCCCCATCTTGCCGGGCTTCAGTTCCGGCGAGAACGAGAACTGATGCATGATGTCCGTGTGCATGTTGGTCACGAACTCGCCGATGTTCGGCGGCCAGATCTTGTCTTTGACGACCTGGGCACGGATTTTCGCGCGCTCCTCCAGATCCTTGTAGGGCCAGACGTGGATGATCTGGTTGAGCGGGCCGATCTCGGTGTGCCAGAACGCGGCGAGCGGCGAATAAGTCTTGCGCTTTTCGTAGGCCTCGCCGAAGCGCTTTTCCACTTCGGGCAGCGAGCGCGGTTTGACATCGTAGGTCCTCACCTCGTAGATCATGGACGTTCCTTGTTGTGGTTGCAGGGCATGAAGGCGCGGACGGCACCGTCCACGGGCCGAAAAGTATAAACGATCGACTGCCCGGTGCTAAGCTCGCCGGCTGGAAAGTACCAAAGGAATCCGGGAGCCACGCGATGGACCAGACGGCAGCGCCGGTAACCGGGCGCGAACACTGGACGCACAAGGGCGATGTGCGCCTGTTTTTATGGCAGAAGTCGGCGCCCGCGCCCACCCGCGGCACGCTGCTGTTCGTGCACGGCTCCTCCATGGCGTCCACGCCGGCCTTCGACTTCCAGATGCCGGGTCGGCCGGATACGTCCGTCATGGCGTGGTTCGCGCGGCAGGGCTTCGACACGTGGTGCATGGACATGGAGGGCTATGGCCGCTCGTCCAAACACCGCGACATCAACTTCGATGTCGCCACGGGCGCGGACGACCTGGCGGCCGCTACGGACTACATCCTGCGCGAGCGCGGCATCGAGCGGCTGTCGATGTACGGCTGCTCATCAGGCGCGCTGCGCGCGGGGCTGTTCGCGCAACGCCATCCGGAACGCGTCGCCAGGCTCGCGCTCGATGCGCTGGTGTGGACGGGCAAGGGCAGCCCGACGCTGGCCGAGCGCAGCAAAAAGCTGCCGCAGTACCTCGCCAGCCATCGTCGCCCGATCGACCGCGCTTTTGTGCGCACGATCTTTACCCGCGACCATGACGGGGGCGGCGCGGATCCGGCGGTGATCGAAGCGTTTGCCGATGCGATCCTCGCACTCGACGACTCCGTGCCCACCGGCACTTACGTCGACATGTGCTCGAAGCTGCCGCTGATGGACCCGTCGCGCATCACCTGCCCGGTGCTGGTGATGCGCGGGGAATACGACGGCATCGCCGCCTTCGACGACGTACTGGCGTTCTTTCAGCGCCTGCCGAATCCGGACAAGCAGTTCGCGGTGATGCCGGGCATGGCGCACAACAGCCTCAAGCAGAGCAATTACCGCATTGCCTACCACCTGCTGTATTCCTTCCTCACCCAGCCCGAGCCGGTCTATCGGGGCTAGAGATGCTCGGCGCACTTATTGCTTGATGCGTGCCGGTTGAATTCACGGGGGTGATCATGTTGTTACGTGCGGTGCAATGGGGTCTGGGCATGGCCATGGCGGCGGGCATGGGTGCAGGCCACGCGCAGGAAGCGGCGCGGCCGATCCGGCTGGTGGTGCCGTACGCGGCCGGCGGGTCCACCGACGTGCTCGCGCGTGTCGTCGGCCAGAAACTGTCCGAGATGCGCGGCCAGGGCGTGGTGACGGACAACCGTCCCGGCGGCGGGACGGTGATCGCAACCGAGATCGTGGCCCGCGCGGCGCCGGACGGCGCCACGCTGCTGATGGCCACACCGGCGCTGTCGGTGATGCCCGCGCTGTTCCCGAAGCTGTCCTTCGACGTGACCAAGGATTTCGCGGCGGTGACCAACATCGCGGGCACGAGCAATGTGCTGGTGGTGCATCCGGGCTCGGCTGCGCACAGCGTGAAGGAGTTCGTCGCGCTGGCGAAAGCCAATCCCGGCAAGTTCACCTACGGCTCCAGCGGCATCGGCGGCGCGAGCCATCTCGCGAGCGAACTGTTCCGGAGCATGGCGGGCATCGACGTGGTGCACGTGCCGTACAAGGGCGGCGCGCTGGCGGTAACCGACATGCTGGGCGGGCGTCTGACCTTCATCTTCGCCAACCTGACGACCGCGCAACCGCACATCCGGTCGGGCAAACTGCGCGCGCTCGGCATCGGCACGGAAAAGCGCTCGATCATCATGCCGGAACTGCCGACGATCGCGGAAGGCGGCGTGCCGGGCTACGAGGCGAACAACTGGAACGGGGTGATCGCACCGCGCGGCACGCCGCGCGCCACCGTGGACAAGCTGCAGCGCGACATCGCAGTCATTGTTGCCCTGCCGGACATCCGGGAGAAACTGCTGGCCGCCGCCTTCGAGCCGATCGCGGACACGCCCGTGCTGTTTGGCCGTTATCTGGAGACGGAGCGCGTGAAGTGGGGGAAAGTCGTCAGGGATGCCGGCGTGAAGCCGGAGTAGGCGATGAATATTTGACGGCGGGTTTCGATCGCTCGGTACTTCGGGGCAAACCCGGTCGACAAGCGCCCCGACATCGCGGGAACTTTGCCGCGTAAAGGCTGACTAATCGGAAGTCCCGGGCTCGCAGATCATTTCGGGATATTCGAAGTTAACGCATTTTTCGCGAAAACCCGCATTTTCATCATGACGAATAAAACGAGACGCCACCGCAATGCAGGGACCCTCTCCCTGGGTTCGCCACGCAGCCGTGAACAGCGGCGCGCCGGCTTGGCGTCCGTGCGCGCTCATCATTCCCGCAAAGCAGGTCCGGCCTTTCCTGGCTTGACCCGGTAGCCTCCCGCCCCGCTGACACTCCCGGGCTGGCCAGGCCGCCGGGAGCACTACACAAGAAGCCCCATTCATGCCGCCGGCGCCTTGCGCCCGCGGCGGTTCAGCACGCCTGGAGAACAATCATGACGTACAAACCCGACACGGAAGTTGTGCTTTCCACTCACGACGCGGAGGCGCTGGCGCTGATGCTGGGCGAAAGCGGCCCCCGCTTGCGCGCCAGCGACGAGGCTCTCGCCGCACTCGTCGAAAAGTTGCAAACTGCGGAGATCGCGCCTGACGGCGTAGTGCTTGAAGACCGGATCATCATGAATGCCTGCATCCGCTACGTCGAAGCCGGAACCCGGGAAGGAGAGATCACGCTGACCTGGCCCAGCGCCGCGATGCCGGAGCGGGGCATGATATCGGTGGTGTCTCCCATGGGGGCCGCCCTGCTGGGCCGGCGAGTAGGCGACGAGGTGGTCGTGGCGTTGCCTTACGGGGCGCACCGCGTGCTGACGATTACCGGGGTGCGCGACATTCGGGTGAAAGCTCCGCCATCAGGGCTGGAAGAGGAATGCGCCCGCGACGCCGTGCGCCCCATCCGGGAGCCGGTGACCGGCGCCGCTGCGGGCACTCGCATACTGCAAGCGAGACTGCTGCGCCAGCAGGCTTGATCATTGTTTCCGGCGCATCCCATTGGTGAATAGAAGCGAGAACGACAGGGTGCCGCGTACCCGGGGAAGGGGGGCTTCACTAACGCAGTTCGGAGCATAGGATGAAGAAAATCGAATCGATATTGGCAGCGACCGACTTTTCGGATGATGCGGGCCATGCCATTGCCCGCGCGGCAATGGTCGCATCCGAACAGCGCGCCGGGCTTGGCCTGCTGCACGTCATCAGCGAACCTTCGCTTTCGGCCGTCAAATCCCTGCTGAATGGGGCGGGGGATATTGAGGCGTGTCTGGTGGCCGACGCGCACGAGTCTCTGCAAAGGGAGGCAGCCGGCATTCTTGAGAAGCGCGGGCTGCACGCGTCCGCGCGTGTGGCGGTGGGTGCCGTGGTCGATACGATCCATGCCGCCGGATCACGCGCCGATCTCACAGTGGTGGGCGGCCACGGGGTCAATCCTTTGCGCGACCTGGTATTGGGCTCGACGGCTGAGCGGGTGCTGGGCCGGTGCACAACGCCCGTTCTGGTCGTCAAACGCGCTCCGCAAGTTCCTTACCGGCATGTATTGCTTGCCGTGGATTTGTCGGAGTTGTCGGCGGCCGCGCTGGACCTCGCCATGCGGCTGGCGCCACGGGCGGGCATTACGATCCTGCATGCGTACAGCGTTCCGTTCGAAAGCAAGCTTTCGAGGGCTGGGGTGTCCCCGGACATCGTCGATCAATATCGCGCCGAAGCCGCGCTTGCGGCGCGCGAACAGATTGATTCGCTGATCCTGACGAGCGCCAAAGACAGGACCGGCCTGGTGTCCGCGGTTGCCCATGGCAATGCGCCCTACCTGATACTGAAGAAGCAGGAAGAACTGGATGCCGACCTCATCGTGATGGGCTGCCGCGAGCAGTCGGCGCTTGCGCTTTATTTCCTGGGCAGCGTCTCCCGGCACGTATTGGCGGACGCCAGCTGCGACGTACTGGTCATTCCCGGCAAAGCGGCGACACAGGGTGACGGCCCCTCCTGAATGCACGATACGCATGAAGGCGGCGCAGAACCTTGCGCGCCTTCGACGCGTCTACGTTGCGAGCCGGATGGGTCGCCCGGAATGTCGGGATTTTTTGATTAGGCGTTAGAATCGCGCCCTGATTTCTCCTCACCCCTCACGCCTCACTCCTCACCCATGGGCATGACCGCCGTCGAGAAAGTGCTGGCGCGTGCGAGCGGAAAGTCCACCGTGCGCGCCGGCGATGTCGTCTACCCCGTTCCCGACTGGATCATGATCCACGACGGTCTCGTGATGGGCACGAAACGCGAGCTCGACGCGATCGGCATCACCCGCCTCGCCGCACCCGACAAGGTGCTGATGGTGAGCGACCACGACGTCATCTACGGCAGCGCGGCCGCCGCCGAGCGCGGCGCGTTCAACCGCAAGGCCGCGCAGGCGTGGGGCGTGAAGCATTTCTTCGAGGCGGGACAGGGCGGCCACGGGCACATCTTCCCGATGGAATCGGGCCTCGTGCTGCCTGGCACGTTCTATTTCGACAACGACCGGCATGCGACCACGTGCGGTGCCATCGGCGCCTTCGGTTTCCGCATGGGCGCGGAGATCAGCCGCGTGCTGGCGACGGGCACAAACTGGGTGATGGTGCCGAAAACCGTGCGCCTGACGATCAAGGGGAAGCTGCAGCCGGGCGTGCATGCGCGCGACCTCGGCTTCCACATCGCCCGCCTGATCGACCGGCAGGTGCTCGCCGCCGACCTCGACTACCGCGTGCTGGAGTTCGCCGGTGATCTCGACCAGTTCAGGCTGGCGGCGCGCGCCGCGCTGTGCAGCTCGCCGACGGAGATGCGGGCCTACGGGGTGTTCGTGCCACCGTCGAAGGAAATCCTGGCCTTCGCGGAGGCGCGCGCGCAACGGCCGTACGCGCCGGCGTTTGCGGACGCCGATGCGCACTACGAAGCCGACCTGCGCATCGAGGTGGGCACGCTGGAGCCGCAGATCGCGCTGCCTGGCGGCGTGCAGAACGCGGTCGATCTTTCGACGGTCGCCGGCCAGCCGGTCAGCCATGCGTTCATCGGCTCCTGCGGCTCCGGCATGTACGACGATCTCGTGATGGCGGCGGGCATCCTCAAGGGCCGCAAGGTGGCGGACGGCGTGCGACTCTTCATCGTTCCGGGCTCGCAGCGCTCGACGCAGCGGCTTGCGGCGGACGGCCTCATGCAGGTTCTGCTGGATGCGGGCGCGATCCTGCTGCCGGCCGGGTGCGGCCCCTGCAATGACGCGGTGACCGGGCCGGTCGCGTCGGGCGAGGTTTCCATCTCGACGGCCGCCAACAACAACGCGGGGCGCTTCGGCGCGCGCGACGCGAAGCTGTATCTGGGCAATCCCGCCACCGTAGCGGCCTCCGCGGTTGCCGGAAAAATCGCGGACCCGCGCACGTTCGCAGCCGCGGCGGACGTGCTTCGTTTTGCGGAATCGGCGTGATGGCTGACGATCAATGGCTGCTGCGCGGCCGCTGCTACAAACTGGGCCATGACGTGCCGCATCCCGACGGCGTCATCCCGCAACGGTTCATCATTGCCCGCTGTTTCGATCCGGCCGAGCTCATTCCGCATCTCTTCGAGAAAACCGACCCGGGCTTTCATGCGCGCGCGAAGGCGGGCGACATCATCGTCGCCGGCCGCAACTTCGGCATGGGCCCCAAGATGAACGGCTACATCGCCATGCGGGCGCTGGGTCTGGGGCTGGTGTGCGAATCGATGCCCTACCTCGCCTATCGCGCCGCGATCGGCGAGGGACTCAAGGTGATGACGGATTGTCCCGCGGCGACGGAAATCTGCGAAACGGGCGACGATCTGGAAGTCGATTTCCGCAACGGCTTTTTCATCAACCATACCCGCGATATCCGGCGGGAATATCCTCCGGTGCCGGACGCGCTGCTGGAACTGGTGGAGCGTGGCGGCAATATCGGCTGGCTGAAGCATTGGGCGGCCACCGGGCGCGAACAGAGTTCCGACTGAACCGCTCGTCATGCTGACATCCCGATGCGTTGCGGTCTGCCTGTTGTGGCTCGCCGGATCGGTCGCACTGCCGGCCATTGCGCAAGGCCGCTATCCAGACCGGCCCGTGCGCATCGTCGTGCCGTACACGGCGGGCGGCAGCGCGGACACACTGGCGCGAACCACCGCCGAGCGTCTGAGTGCCACGCTGGGGCAGTCGTTCGTCGTCGACAATCGAACGGGCGGCGCGGGCAACATCGGCACCGAAATGGTTGCGCACGCGACGCCCGACGGTTACACGCTGCTGCTGGGCTTCATCGGCAACCTCGCGATCGGGCCGAGCTACTACGCGAAACTCCCGTTCGATGCCGTCAGGGATTTCGCGCCGATCACGGAACTGGCGGGCGTGCACAACATGCTCGTGGTGCATCCGGGCGTGCCCGCACGGGACTTCAAGGAATTCCTGGCATACGTCAAAGCCAATCCGAAGAAGCTCAACTTTTCCTCCGCGGGCGTCGCCAGCCCCGGCCATCTGGCTGGCGAACTGCTCAACACTGCCGGCGGCCTCCAGATGGTGCACGTCCCTTACAAGGGCGGCAGCCAGGCGCTGACTGACCTGCTGGGCGGGCACATCCAGGCCATGTTCAGCGGCGGTTCCGTATTGCCGCACGTCCGTACCGGCAAGCTCCTTGCGCTCGCCAGTTGCGGGGCAAAGCGATCCGCGGTGATGCCGGAGGTGCCCACGATCGCGGAATCCGGCTTTTCGGGTTTCGAGGCCACCGGCTGGTTCGGCGTGCTCGCACCCGTGGGAACGCCCAAGCCGGTCATCGCGCGCCTACACGCGGAAACCAGCGAGATGCTGCGTACGCCGGCCGTGCGGGACCGGCTGCAGCACGCCGGCTTCGATCTGGTGGGCAGCACGCCCGACCAGTTCGCCGCCTACATCCGCAGCGAAATCGCGAAGTGGTCGAAAGTCGTCAAGGCGGCCGGGGTGAAGCCGGAATAGCTCGGATCCTTGCGTTTCACTACCGCCGTGACGCGCCGGATGTCCCGATCGCCGCATCGACCTTGGGCATGACCTGCTCGGCCATCAGAGTGATCGAGCGCTTTGCCAGTGCCGGATCCACCCAGTCCATGTTCGCGTAAACGATTTCGCCGAAGTCACCCGCTTCCTCGCGCAGCTTCAGCAGTTCGTCCGCGACCTTGCCGGGTGTGCCCCAGATCACCAGTTTGTCGAGCATGTAGTCCATCGTCAGTTCGCGGTCGTCCTGCATCTCGTGCGTCTTGAAGATGATGTGGCGTTTCGCCAGCAACATTTTCTTCAGCAGCAGCTGCCAGTAGTGGCGGTACGGGCTGGCGGCATCTTCCCGCGCGTAGCGGCGCGCCACCTTGTCGTCATCGGCCACGAAGATGGTGCGCGCGATGCGCCAATCCGCGGGATCCGCGGTCTTGCCGGCGCGGCGCTTGCCCTCCACATAGTTCGCCCAGTGGCTCGGCAGCCACTGCGTGAGCAGGAAATTCGCCGACAGTGGATGGAAGTCGCGCTCGCCCATCGCGATCACGCCTTTCGAGTGCGGTGCGACCACGGTGCCGACGATCTCCGGCCGCGGCTGCTGGTAGGGTTTGTACATCTCGCCGCGCTCGATCTCGGGGCGGCTGGTCGTTTCGGTGGTGACCTTGAAGCGGTTGCCGGGCAGGTCGATCGCGTACGGCGCGCTGCGTTCCCAGATCGCGAGGATCACGTCGATCGCCTCGGCGAAAATCCTGTTGCGGTCTTCGGCCAGCAGGCCGAGCGCCTCGGCATCGGAGGAGAGCGCGCCGGGGCTGATGCCGAAGATGAAACGTCCCTGCGCGAGGTGGTCGAACATCGCCGCGTGCGCCGCGACCAGCGCGGGATGCGTGTGCGACAGGTTGGACGTGCCGGTGGCGAGCTTGATGGTCTTCGTCGCATGGATCAGCGTGGCGAGGAAGATGAAGCTGTTGGTGACGTTCTCGCTCTTCTCCGTCAGGTGTTCGCCGACGAAGGCATCGTGATAGCCGAGCTGGTCGGCGAGGATGACCGCCTCGCGGTCTTCCTGCAGGGTCTGCGCCGGCGCGCGGTGCGCCGGATGCAGGGGCATCATGAACATTCCGAGGCGCATGGGTTTCCGGTGATTCGAAAAGAGGCGGCTCGCAGTGCTTGCTGCAAGGCTCGGCCGCACGCTAGCATGCGATCTACCCGGCTTCAAGCATGACTCATACATAACAACAGTCGGGCGCAGGAGGCGTGCATGCAGCAGCAACCGTTTCGTATCGGGCGTGGCCTGATCTTGGCGTGGCTTGCCGCCACCGGCAGCGCTTTTGCGCAGCCGTCCCCCGAATGGCCATCGCGTCCCGTGCGCATGATCGTGCCGTTCGCGCCGGGCGGCGCATCGGATTTCGTGGGACGCATCCTGCAGCCCAAGCTGTCGGAAGCCCTGGGCCAGCAGGTGGTCGTGGACAACCGCGCGGGCGCCTCGGGCAACATCGGCGTGGAGATGGTCGCGCGCGCCGCGCCCGACGGCTACACACTGCTGCTCGGCAACGTCGGCACCATGGCGATCAATCCCGCGGTGTTCCGCAAGTTCCCGGTCAATCCCCTGCGCGACCTGATCGCGGTGACCTCCATCGTGGACGTGCCCGGCGCGCTGGCCATCCATTCCTCGGTGCCGAGCAACAACCTGAAGGAGTTCCTCGATTACGCCCGGGCGCGTCCGAACCAGCTCAACTACGGCTCCTCGGGCGCGAGCAGCGCGCAGGGCCTGATGATGGAGTTCGTGATGAACAAGGCCGGCATCAAGCTCACGCAGATTCCGTACAAGGGCGGCGCGGGCGCGGCGGCAGCGGCGCTGCTGGCCGGGGAAGTCTCGGCTTCGCTCGTCAGTGTGACGGCGTTCCTGCCGCACGTGAAGACCGGCCGCGTGAAGGTGATCGCGGTGGTGGCGCCGAAGCGCGTGGCGCAACTGCCGGAGATTCCCACCCTCGCCGAGTCGGGTTTCCCGGAGCTGACCAGCGGTTCCTGGCAGGGCATGTATCTGCCGGCCGGCACGCCGCGCGCGGTGGTGAACAAGCTGAACGCCGTGCTGCTGAAGGTGCTCAACGATCCCTGGACGGTGGAGCGGCTGGACCTCGGCGGCGCGCAGATGATGGTGAGCAAATCGCCGGAGGAGTTTGCCGGTTTCATGAAAACCCAGACCGAATTCTGGGCGCGGCTCGTCAAACAGGCCGGCGTGGAGGGGGAATGACCATGCGCGCAACCCGCTGCTTTCTTGCTGTTGTCGCCGCCGTCTGTGCGGGACCGCTGCTGGCGGCCGAGCCGGAGTACCCGGCGAAACCGATCCGCTTCGTCATCGCCAATCTGGCCGGCGGCACCTCCGACATTCTCGCGCGCGTGATCGGCGCCAAGCTGACCGAAAGCTGGAAGCAGCAGGTCATCGTGGACAACCGGCCCGGCGCCGGCGGGCTGATCGGCAACGAAATCGTGGCGAAAGCGCCGCCGGACGGCTACACCTTCCTGGTGGCCGATCTCGGCAGCACGACCATCACGGTGCTGTCGCACGGCAAGGCCTCGTTCGACCTGGAGCGGGACCTCACGGCCGTCACACTCATCTCGTATTCGCCGCATCTGTTCTGCGTACATCCGAGCGTGCCGGTGACGACGGTCAAACAGTTCATCGCCTTCGCCAAGGCGCGTCCGGGCAAGCTCAATTTCTCGACGGCGGGGCAGACCACCGCGCCGCACTTTTCCGGGATGTTGTTCACGAAACTGACCGGTATCGAGTGGACCTACCTTCCCGGCAAGGGCGGCGCGCAGGCGGTGCTCGACGTCGCCACAGGGCAGGCGGACGTCACCTTCAACGGCATGCTGGCCACACTGCCGTTCGTGAAAAGCGGACGCTTGAAGCTGATCGCGGTGTCGAGCGAGAAGCGCAATCCGGGCCTGCCGGACACGCCCACCATCCTCGAATCGGGCGTGCCGGGGTTCGTCACCGGTTCGTGGCAGGGCATCGTCGCCCCGGGACGGACGCCGCTGGAAATCATCGCGAAGCTGCAGGCCGAGACGCGCCGCATCCTGCTCGCGCCCGACGTGAAGGAGAGATTGTCCGGGCAGGGCGCCGAGCCGCTCGGCTCCACGCCCGCGGAAGCGACGGAGTTCATGCGCCGCGAGCGCGAACGCTGGGGCGCCCTGATCCGCGAAACGAGCAGCCGCCCCTAAGCAGCGGGCGGCACGAACAGGCCCGCCCTACTGCGGCGGACGTGTGCCGTCCTTGCTGACCTGGATGCGGCCGGTGGTGAGTGTGCCGTCCGCGCCGACGGTGCCGCCGAAAAACACGTATTCGCCGACTTTCAGCGCGGAGCGATCCGCGGCAATCGTGGTCACGATCGGCGTGCCGTCCGGCACGATGAAGGTCTGCGCGCCGTCCTTGTACTCGACCGTCAGCGTATGGCTGCCGGTGGCCTTGACCGCGCTGACGAGCCGGGCATTGGTCATCAGCGAATCGGGCAGCAGGTCCCAGGGGCCGTGGCCCTCGGGCACGGTCGCCGAAATCGTGTGGACCGCGCGCGCCGTCAGGCGGCCGTCGGCATTGCGCATGGACGTGACGCCCACGGTGTCGCCGGGCTTGAGGTCGGCCAGCGTAATCGCCTTGGCAGTGGCCACCGCCGTCTTGTCGGTCAACGCCAGTTTGAGCTCCTTGCCGTCGCGCGACTTGACGGACACGACGTTGCCGTCGATGGCGGTGATCGTGCCGCGCACGCGCATCGCGGTCTGGGCGTCGGCCGCGCCGGCGGCGAGCATCAGTACGGCGCACAAAAGGGCATGGGGCATCGTTCGCATGAAACACTCCGGGGGATATTGGGGGTGAATGACGGACAATAAGACGGCGGGGGATTCTATAGTAACGACTGCGTCGCCCGCGGATCGAGCAGGTATAGTGCGATGAATGGATACCCATTCACCGCCCGCGCCGTGCCCGAAGGAGCCCGTTTCATGAACACCGCGACCGCCCCCTCCGCCCTCGGCAAGACCGATCTTCCCTACGCGCGTCGCCGGCCGGTGACCGTTCCCAGCGCGTGGACGGCCCGGGAGCTGGCGGCCGATCCCTCGTGGATCTACGAACTGACGGCCGCGGAGATCGCCGAACTCGAGCGGGCGATGTTGCAGGTCAAGCGCTCGGGCATTCCGAAGTACGAGGTGCGCAGCGGCGACTTCCCGCTGCCCACGCTCGCTCCGCGCCTCGCGGCGATGTGGGCGCAGCTGGAGGAGGGGCGCGGCATCGCGCTCATGCGCGGCGTGCCGGTCGGCCGCTACGACCTCGACGACGTCGAGCGCCTCTACTGGGGAATCATGGCGTATTTCGGCCTTGTGATTCCGCAGAACACCCGGGGCGACCTGCTGGGCCATGTGCACGATTCCGGCAACAAGTGGGGCGAGCGCAAGAACGGCGAACTGGTGCGCGGTTACCTGACCAACGCCTTGCTGCCCTTCCATACCGACACCGCCGACATCGTCTCGCTGATGTGCGTGCAGAAATCGAAATCCGGCGGCCTCTCCAGCATCGTCAGCTCGATGGCGATCTTCAACGCGATCCTGCGCGATGAGCCCGACGTGCTTGACACGCTGTTCCGCGGTTTCCACTACAGCCTGCGCGGCGAGGGCAACGGCGGCGTCACCGAGGTGAGTTCGCACCGCGTGCCGGTGTTCAGCGAGTACGACGGCAAACTCTCCGGGCGCTACATCCGCAAGACGATCGAAACGGCGTCGCGCGTCGGCGGCGTCGAACTGACGCCCGACGATCTCCGAGCGCTCGCCGTAGTGGATCGCTATACCGTGGATCCGGTGCTGCGCTTCGACATGGCCTTCGAGCCCGGCGACATCCAGATCCTCAGCAACTGGACGACGTTCCACTCGCGCACCGAGTTCGAGGACTACGACGAGCCCGCGTTGAAGCGCCGCCTGCTTCGTCTGTGGCAGCAGGCGCCCCAGGGGCGCGCGCTGGCGCCGCCGCTGCGTAGTCCCTTCGGCATCAAGTCTCCGTTCCTGACCCGCGAACAGGTGATGGCGCTGGAAGGCATGGCTGTAGAGGCTTGAGTCCCCGGCTGCTGGTCTATTCACCAAAGAAGGCGGGCGAAGCCGAACAGTACGCCACGCTCGTCCGCGCGCGCTACCCGGACGTCGATCTCGTCTGGGCCGACACGCCGGAGGGTTTCGAGCGCCAGATCGCTGCCGCCGAGGTACTGCTCGGCTGGCAGTTTCCGGCCGGTTTCGCGGCGCGCGCGCCCCAACTGCGCTGGATCCACAAGATCAGCGCGGGCGTCGACGATCTCGCCGGCAAGCTGCCGGCCTCGATGATCCTGACCCGCAGCGACGGCGCGCTGATCGCGCCGCGCATGGTGGAGTACGTGCTGGGCTGCGTGTTCGGCCACGCGCAGCGCTTCAGCCAGGCCTGGCGCCAGCAGCAGACGCGCACCTGGGCCAAGTACATCCCCGATCTTGCCGCGGGCAAAACCGCGGGCGTGGCGGGGCTGGGCGACATCGGCAGGAAAATTGCTTATGCCCTGCATCGCAATGGCCTGCGCGTGACCGGGTGGCGCAGGACCGCGCCGGCGGCTGCGGAAACAATCGCCGGCGTGGACCGGATTTACGCTGGGCCCGGCGGTGCGGACGGGTTTCCGGCCTTCCTCGCGGAATGCGACTATCTCGTGCTGGTGCTGCCGCTGACGCCGGCCACCCGCGGATTGATCGACGCGCGGACGCTGGCGATGCTCAAAGCCGGTGCCTACGTGATCAATGTGGGGCGCGGGCCGCTGATCGACGAGGCGGCGCTGTGCGCGGCACTCGGCGCGGGCCGGTTGTCCGGCGCGGCACTGGACGTATTCGTGCAGGAACCGCTGGCCGCGGACAGCCCGTTGTGGGGCCTGGAGAACGTGTTCATGACGCCGCACGTGTCGGGACCGGTGATTCCGGAGGACGTGGTGGGGCATTTCGTGGAGAACCTCGCGCGCTACCGCGCGGGGCAGCCGCTGGCGAGTCGGGTCGAACCGGCGCGCGGGTATTGAACGATCGATGAAGGAGCGTGGCATGAACGGTAGCAATCAATGGCAGCGGACCGCTCTGCGCGTGCTGGCGCTCGTCGCCTGCACGCTCGGCGGCATTTCTGCGCCCGCGCTGGCGCAGCAGGCGTATCCCTCCAGGCCGGTGTCGGTGGTGGTGACGTTCCCGCCGGGCGCGGCGACCGACACCTTCGCGCGGCTGGCCGCGCGGCGCATGACGGAGCTGATGGGCCAGCAGGTCGTGGTCCTGAACCGCGACGGCGCGGGCGGCATCATCGGCACCCAGCTCGTCGCCAAGGCGGCGCCGGACGGTTATACCCTGCTGTGGGGCACCTCGGGGCCGATGACGATTGCCGCCGCGTGGATGGACAAGCTGCCGTACGACGTCGCAAACGATTTCGCGCCCATCGGCGTGTTCACGACCATCCCCTTCTTCCTGGTGATCCACCCCTCGCTGCCCGTGAAAAACGTGAAGGAGCTGGTCGCGCTGGCGAAGGCGCAGCCGGGCAAGCTCAACTACGCTTCGGGCGGCGTTGGCGGCATTTCGCATTTCGCCGCCGAGCTGTTCAAGGTGATGACCAAAACGAATATCACCCACGTGCCGTACCGCGGCACCGCGATCTTCGAGACCGAACTGGTCGGCGGGCAGGTGGAACTGGCCTTCGTAAGCCCGACCGTGGCGCAGCGCAACGTCAACAACGGGCGCCTGAAGGCGCTGGCGACCACCGGCGAGAAGCGCGCCACCGTGCTGACGGACGTGCCGACAATGAAGGAAGCCGGCGTGCCGCAATACCAGTTCATCCAGTGGTACGGCCTGCTCGGCCCCGCCAGGCTGCCGCCGGCCCTGGTCTCGCAACTGAACGCCGCACTGATGAAGTCGCTGGACGATCCGGACGTGAAGAAGCGGGTCGCGATCGAAGGCGGCACCATCGCACCGAATACCCCGGAACAGTTCGCCGCGGCGTATAAAGCCGAGCTTGCGCAGTACGAAAAAACCATCAAGGCCGCAGGCCTTAAAGCCGAATAAGCCGGCCCGGTAGCGCCGCCGCAGCACAACGACCAAACGAGGAGCAGGGCTGTTGAAGACGATCACCGAGTTCAAGCACCAATACACCGAGACCGAGGATTGCTGGATGCCGATGCCCGACGGCATCAAGCTGGCCGCCAAGTTGTGGCTGCCGGACATCGCCGCGACGCAGCGCGTGCCGACGATCATCGAGGTCATTCCGTACCGCAAGCGCGACATCTACGCCCCGCGCGACGCGCAGCATCACCGCTATTTCGCCGGTCACGGCTACGCGACGATGCGCGTGGACATCCGCGGTTCCGGCGACTCGGGTGGTGTGCAGGGGGTGTTCGCCGCGATCCAGGAGCAGGAAGACACGTTGCAAGTGCTGAAGTGGATCGCCGCGCAGCCGTGGAGCGACGGGCAGGTCGGCATGTTCGGCATTTCCTGGGGCGGCTTCCAGGGCATCCAGACCGCCTACCGTGCGCCGAAGGAACTGAAAGCGGTGATCGCCTGCTCCTACGCGCCGGACCGCTACCGCTACAGCCAGGTGTTCCGCGGCGGTTGCGTGCTGCTGCGCTCGATCCGCTGGTCGAGCCAGCTGTTCGGCTACAAGTCGCGCGCCCCCGATCCGCTGCTGGTCGGCGACGACTGGCGCGCGATGTGGATGGCGCGGCTGGAAGCGGATACGCCGCAGATCACCGCCGCGCTGAAGCACCAGGCCTTCGATGCCTACTGGCGCGAGCGCGCGATCGACCATGACAAGATCAAGGCGCCGTTCTACGCCATCAGCGGCTGGGCCGACGGCGCGTACGTCGGCGCGGTCAGCGAGTCGCTCGGCAAGCTGAAATCGCCGGCCAAGGGGCTGATCGGCCCCTGGGGCCATCGCTTCTCGCACCTCGGCGTGCCGGGCCCGGCGATCGGCTTCCTGCAGGAATCGCTGCGCTGGTACGACCACTGGATGCGCGGCAAGGACACCGGGATCATGCGCGATCCCAAGCTCATCGCGTGGATGCCGCAGGCCGTACCGGCAAAGGGCTGGTACCCGGAATCGCCCGGCCGCTGGGTCGCGGAGCCGGAATGGCCCACCAAACGCATCAAGGCGCAGAAGTTTTTCCTGAACACCGGTGGCGTGCTGGGTGCACGCGCCGCAGCGCCGGCGAAGCTCACCCACCAGTCGCCGCAGACGCTGGGCCTCGAAGTCGGCGAACTCATGCCGTGGTTCCAGCACGGACCCAGCCCCGAGATGCCCGGCGACCAGCGTGCCGACGACGGCAAGTCGCTGTGCTTCGATACGGCGCCGCTCGCGAAGACGGTGGAAATCCTCGGCACCACCACCGCCGAACTGACGCTGTCCGTGGACCGGCCCGTGGCCTTCGTCTGCGTGCGACTGTGCGACGTGTCGCCCACCGGCGCTTCCACCCGCGTGTCGTACGGCGTGCTCAACCTGACGCACGCGCCCAACGGCCCAGGCAAGCCGACGAAGCTCGTGCCGGGCCGCCAGTACAAGGTCAGCGTGCCGCTGATCGACTGCGGCTATTCGTTCGCGAAGGGGCATCGGATCCGCGTCGCGGTCTCCACGACCTACTGGCCGCTCCTCTGGCCGTCGCCGGAGCCCGTCACGCTGACGCTCGTCGCCGGCAGGAGCGCCCTGGCGCTGGCGGTGCGCCCGCCGCGCAAGGAAGACAAGAACCCGCCGCGGTTCAAGGCGGCGGAAGCGGCGCCGGGCTTCGCGAAGACCACGCTGGAGGCGGGCGGCCGCAACCGTGTGATCCACACGGACCTGAGCAAGCGCGAGACGGTGGTCGAGGTGTCGGACTACACGGGCCTCAGCCGATACGACGACATCGATCTCATCGCCGCGGCGCGCTCGACCGAGCGCTACCGCATCGTCGAGGACGATCCGCTGTCGTGCACCGCCGAGGTGACCTGGCAGTGGATCTTCGAGCGCAAGGACTGGAAGATCCGCACGGAGACGCGGACCCACGTCTCGTGCACGAAAAAAGACTACGTCATCACCGCCAGCATCCAGGCGTACGAGGGCGAGAAAAAGGTGTTCGAACGGGCGTTCGAGGAAAAGGTCGCCCGCAACGGCACCTGATCGGGGAACGGCAGCAGTTCATCTCAGCGAGGTCATGATGGTCCGGTTCTGCCAAGGCTTGTGGTTGTGCGTTACTTTGACGGGGGTGTGTGGAGCGGCCGATGCGCCGGCTTACCCGCGAAGGCCTGTCACGCTGGTGGTTCCGTTTCCGCCGGGCGCGGCGACGGACATCCTCGGCCGTACCGTGGGCCGGCGCATGGGCGACCTGCTCGGGCAGCAGTTCGTTATCCTCAACCAGGCGGGTGCTGCGGGCGTGATCGGCTCGGACAACGTGGCGCGCGCCGCGCCCGACGGCTACACGCTGTTGTGGGGCAGTTCCT
Organism: Burkholderiales bacterium; assembly: GCA_050741255.1. Lineage (GTDB taxonomy): Bacteria > Pseudomonadota > Gammaproteobacteria > Burkholderiales > SG8-41 > CAZXNF01. Next base: position 43,443 of record JBOIEQ010000017.1, read on the forward strand.
CCGCGCTGGCCATCCTGCCGGCGTTCAGGCAGAAGATGCCGTTCGACCCGCTGCGCGATCTCGCGCCCGTCAGCCTCGGCGCCAAGATCGGCTACATCCTGGTGGTGCATCCCTCGGTGCCCGCGAAGAACCTGAAGGAACTGATCGTGCTGGCGAAGGCGCGCCCGGGGAAGCTGAACTTCGCCTCCGCGGGCACCGGCGGATCGTCGCATTTCGCCGGCGAACTGTTCAAGTCGATGGCAAAGATCGACATCGTGCACATCCCGTACAAGGGCACCGCGCTGTTCGCGACCGACATGGTCGCCGGCCAGATCGATCTGGCATTCGCCGGCGTCGCCACCACGCTGCCGTTCACCAGCACCAACCGGCTGCGCGCGCTCGCGAGCACGGGCACGGTGCGGGCCGAGCTGTACCCGGATGTGCCGACGATGGCCGAGGCCGGGCTGCCCGGCTATGAATTCACGCAGTGGTACGCTTTGCTTGCGCCCGCGAAGACGCCGCCCGAGCTGATCACGCAGCTGAACGCCACCTTTCGCAAGGCGGTCGACGACCCGGAGGTCAAAAAGCGCATGACGGCGGAGGGCGGTCTCGCCACGCCATCGACTCCGGAGGAGTTGACGGCCTTCATCAAGGCCGAGACCGCGAAGTTCGAGAAGATGATCAAGGAGGCCGGCATCAAGCCGGAATGACCGCCATGCCCCGCATGCTTTATTTCCCGTTTGCGCTTGCCGCGCTGACGCTCGCCGTCGCTACTGCCAGCGCGCAGACCCCTTCGACAAGCTCAGGACAGGCTTTCCCTGCGAGGACGATGACGCTGATCGTCCCGTTTCCGCCGGGCGCCGCGACCGACGTGTTCGCGCGCGCCGCCGGCAAGCGCATGGGCGAACTCCTCAACCAGCAGATCGTGGTGCTGAACCGTGACGGCGCTTCCGGCCTGATCGGCACCGAGCAGGTGGCGCGTGCCGCGCCCGACGGCTACACGCTGCTGTGGGGCAGTTCCGGCCCGCTCGCGATCGCCCCGGTCTGGACGGAGAAGATGCCCTATGAACCGCTGCGTGACTTCGCGCCGGTCAGCCTGTTCGCGAAGATTCCCTACCTGCTGCTGCTGCACCCTTCGGTACCGGCGAAGAACGTGAAAGAACTCGTCGCGCTCGCCAAGGCCCAACCGGGCAAGCTGAATTTCGCCTCTTCGGGTGTCGGCGGTACGGCGCATCTGGCGGCGGAACTGTTCATGTCCATGACCGGCATTCGCTCCACGCACGTGCCGTACCGTGGTAC
>JBOIEQ010000018.1:0-42144 GCA_050741255.1 Burkholderiales bacterium
ACCTTGGCCCACTTGGCGATCTCGGTGCGGATGTTGTCCGCGAACTGCTCGGGCGTGCCGCCGATGACGGTGTAGCCGCGGTCCTCCATCTTCGGCCGGACCTCGGGCGACTTCACCGTCGCCGTGATCGCCGTATTGAGCTTCGCCACGATGTCCTTCGGCGTGCCGGCCGGCGCAAGGATGCCCCAGTAGGTGCCCGAGTCCACGCCCTTGAGCCCCGATTCGATGAAGGTCGGCACTTCGCGGATGGCGGGCACGCGCTCCGGCCCCGTCACCGCGATCGCGCGCAGGCGGCCGGCCTCCACGTGCTGGCGCACCGTGCTGACGCCCGCGACGATGGCGCCGACCTGCCCACCGAGCACGTCCGAGATGGCCTGGCCGGTGCCTTTGTAGGGGATGTTCACCACGTCGACCTTGGCTGCCAGCTTGAACAGTTCGCAGCCGAGATGCGTCGAGCTGCCGATCGCGCCGGAGGCGATGTTGATCGAGCCGGGCTTCGCGCGCGCGAGGGCGAGGAACTCCTTGGTGTTCCGCGCGGGCACGGAAGGGTGCACGACGAGGATGACCGGCGCCGCGGCGACCAGCGACACGGGTGCGAAGTCCTTGACCGGGTCGTAGGGCAGGCTGGAATAGAGGGTCGGGTTGGTCGTGAACGAGGTGTCCACGATCGCCAGGGTGTAGCCGTCGGCCGGCGCCTTCGCCACGATGGCCGTGCCGGTGACGCTGCCGCCGCCCGCGCGGTTGTCGATCACCACCTGCTGGCTGAGGTTGTCGCCCATCCGGGGCCCGATCAGCCGCGACAGGGTGTCCGTGCCGCCGCCGGGGACGTAGGGGACGACGAGGCGGATGAACTTGGAGGGGTAGGGCTGGGCGGCGGCGTTATAGGACAGGGAAACTGCTGAGAGCATGGTCAGCAGTGCAAGTGCGGTATTACATAGAGCCGACATAAGAGGAGAAGTCTCGGGAAGATAACTAATCTGCGCGACCATGCATCGTGGTTCGCCACTGTATCCTATCACTGTAATCGTTCGGATATAGCGCAACGTGGGAAATGCTGACCGCGCCAGTTTTCCACAAAAGCCAACTCCATTAGCGATCGCTGATGGAGATCGTTTGTGCTCTAGTTAAGGCTGATATTTCGTGGGTAAATTCAGCAATGAGGTGAGGTCGGGTGAGTCACCGCATCCGCTAACGCGTGGCTTCAATCGTGTCGCTTGGAACAAGGCAACTTGCGATGATCTCGATGACGAAAATTTAAAAGAGGCTGGTTTAGCCGTTGCGGACCTTGTTGAAGCCTTACGACCACATGCGCTGCTTAAAACGTCTGATCGTCAAATGTTGCAGGCACTCGTGGCACTCGCGAACAATGAGTCCAAAGACACTCATGTTCATATCGCACATCGTGCTTTGCAGAATCCCGAAGATTTTCATCTTGACCGTCTGCTGCAACAAGTGCATGCAGAATCAAAGGGAACCTTAACCGAGCTTTCTGATGCTTTAGGAGATTCACTGGTTTTTCCGCTAAGGGAGGCGATGAGGAAGAAAGCGCACCCACTGGCGTCGCATGCCGCTGCAAAAGATGACTGGTTATCGAAGACCCAAGTGGCACGCGAGCAAGGCGTTCTTGCAAATAGATGGTACTTGGCGTGGTTTTTCTGGATGGATGTTCTCTGGTGCGGTGCGCGATTGATAAAAGAGCAGCCGCACGAGTGGCATCTCATTCCAGATGCGCTGGAGAAAACTCGGCAAATAGGAATGTGGAGAAGGCAGAAGAGAGTTGAGACGTTCTTAATTACACAGTCGCGACCAACCGTTCTCCCTAGCCGACCATTAATAACTTGCGGGTATAAATTAACGAGAGATGGTCTGGTGCTCTTTACTAGAACAGTACGCCGAAAAGCGGAACTGTCATGGCCTGAAAGAATTAATCCCTACATAGGTGTTGTAAATGATCGCTGGTCTCCAGCCGTTGAAAAAATAGTACTAAATATAAATGGATCTCAAGTAACAGTCCGAGAGGCAATGAATTTTTTTGCTAGCCTTGAGGCAATGTTTTTTGATTTGCTAGAAGTAATTCCACTAAGAGCAAAGGCATCTGAAATGCATCCTCGCGATGCCTTGTGTGTTTCTCGTGAGAATGTTTGCTATGTGATATCTGAATTAACTAACTTGCCGCTTGGTGCGGCAAGCGTTTTGTTTGATGCCGCTACTTTTTATGGCAGGGACAATGAGGCAGTTTGGGGAAAGCCCTTTGTTTTTGTGGATGCCGACAGGCGGTTTATTTTTCTCGTTGCTCTAAAGTCAAATCTCCTTCGCACTATCAATGAGCTTGTTGATAAATACTCTGCGAACCCAAGTGATAAAGGGGGTGTATTTGAGCGACACTGCCGCAGTGAAATTTCTCGCGCTGCTGGTGCTGGCCCACTAAGTAAGAATGTATGGGTTACCCCAAGACCAGTTAAATCTGTAGCTGGTGATATTGATTTGTGCATTTTGTTGGGCGCTAATCTTATAGTGGCAGAAGTTAAATTTACTGGAATCCCGTGTGATGCGTTTGACTATTGGCGCGCCACTGAAACTCTCGCGGAGGCTAAGTTACAGCTCCAGAAAAAGATTGCGCTAGTTAACGGAGACGTGGCTGCATTTTCTGGATTGCTTGCGGGTGAGTACGGCGCACCTTTGGATGCTATCGCGCAGATTAGAAGTGTGATCCCGCTAATTATTTGCAGTGATGAGTACCACGCTGGTTTCCCATATGAGGGCGTTAATGTGGCGGACATTGATATCCTTGTGACATTTCTCCAAAATGAGTTTGTCTCTGATCTTGAGATGGAGTCAAACAGAGCGCGGGAGCGTATTGTAAAAATCTATAGCTCTGCTGCTGATGCGGCGCAGCTCTTTCCTGAGTATCTCGCGGCTCCTGAGACGATTGTGCGTTTAAAGAAGCAGATGAAAGACCGAGAAATTATTTATCCTACGGACGTTTGGTCGGAAGAAAAGGAAATACAAGTAAAAGTGCAAAGTATTGGATTTGCTATTTGAATGGGAGAAGGCGGCGCGGTTAGGTCGCTTAGGCTGTAAATATTTTTCTATCGCTTTTTCCAACGGATTCGCGAGCCATATCGAATTTATGGTCAGCATGCCAATCCGCACCATTTATCCTTGTTGTCGTCACCTCTCCTCGAGAGGAGTTAACTCGCTTCAGAAACAAATGGGGTCGGAGACGTTTATACTCGCGTCCATCAAGGGCTGGTGTTGATGTCTGCGAGGCTACTACTTACTGCCGCGGAATCTTCGCCTTGTCGATCACGCCGTTCCACTTGTCGATCTCCGCACATAAGGGGCCAGAGCCTGGTTATTCGCTTTTGTCCACCCTGCACTTGCTGCCGTAAGTAAATCCCGACTTGCCCACTGGCGACACCCCTATCCCGGTGCGGTAATCTCGCTGGTGTCCTGTTCCCCACCGACGTGGATTTCTGCATGAAGCCTCTGCCTTCCGCTTGTCTGTTCGCCGTCTGTGTGGCTGCCTTGTCCCCGGCCTGGTCCCAGACCTACCCCACCCGCCCCATCCGCATTGTGGTGCCCACCGCGCCCGGCGGCGGGCCCGACGTCGTCGCTCGCTACATCGCGCGCCCGCTGACGGAACTGCTGGGCCAGCAGATCGTGGTGGAGAACCGCGCGGGCGCCAACGCCATGCTCGGTGCTGAGGCGGTGGCCCGGGCGCCGGCCGACGGCTACACGTGGCTGTTCGGCACCGGCCAGAACACGGTCAACGTCAGTCTCATGAAGAACGTGCCGCACGACATCGTCGCGGACTTCACGCCCGTCAGCCTGGTGTATCAGTCGTCCTTTATCCAGGTGGTGCATCCGGCGGTGCCGGTGAAGACGGTCAAGGAGTTCATCGCGCTGGCCAAGGCGCAGCCGAACAAGCTCAATTTCGGCTCGGGCGGCGTCGGTAGCGCTGCGCACCTGTCCGGCGAGCTGTTCATGATGATGACGGGCGTGCGCATGGTGCATGTGCCCTACAAAGGCGTGGGCCTGGCCCTGATCGATGTGCTGGGCGGCCAGCTCGACCTGATGTATCCGGCGATCGCGAGCGCTTCTCCGTATGTGAAGTCCGGCCGCCTGCGCCCGCTGGGCGTGACGAGCCCGAAGCGCCATCCGTCGCTGCCCGAGGTGCCGACCATCGCGGAGACCATCCCGAAATTCGAATCGCGCTCGTGGATCGGCGTGCTGGTGCCCGCGGGCACGCCGAAAGACATCGTCACCCGCATCAACGCCGCCGTGGTGAAGGTGGTCAACACGCCGCAGGTGCGGCAGGCGCTGATCGACCAGGGCACGGACCCGGAGACCAACACGCCGGAAGAATTCGCCCGGTACATCCGCGAGGAAGTGGCGCGGGCCGCCCGTGTGGTGAAGGCCGCGGGGATCAAGCCGGAATGAAGCTATTTCCAGGCCCGTTCGTATTGAGCGCAGCGAAGCGGAGTCGAAATAGGCACGGTTCGGATGATCTGGAGTGGGTAGGGTCTTCGACGTCGCGCGGCTGCGCTTTGCTCAGACCGAACGGCTCTCTACAACAGGCGACTGAGGCATGAGAATCGCGGTGTGGGGTGCGGGTGCCATCGGCGGCGTGGTCGGTGCGGGCATGGCGGCTGCCGGCGAGGACGTGCTGCTGGTGGATGCCGCCGCCGATCACGTGGCGGCGATGAACGCGAACGGGCTGCTCGTGAAGTTCGCGGCGGGCGGCGACCGGCACACGAAGGTGCGCGCCGCGCTGCCGGCGGACGTGAAGGGGACGTTCGACCTGGTGTTCCTCGCCGTGAAGTCGCAGTACCGGGACGCCGCGCTGGACATGATCCTGCCGCACCTGAAACCCGACTCGGCCGTCGTCTCGCTGCAGAACGGCGTCAACGAGCCGCACATCGCCCGGCGCATCGGCGCGGCGCGCACGATCGGCTGCCTGGTGGATTTTTCCTCGGACTGCATCGCGCCCGGCGAAATTCAGCGGGGGCGCGCGGGAAATCTCTTCGTCGGCGAGCTGGATGACCGGGCCACGCCGCGCATCGAGGAAGTCCGGCGCCTGCTCGCGCTGGCGGTGCCTGCCCACGTGCGGACCAACATCATGGGCTGCGTGTGGGCGAAGATCTGCAAGGGCACGCTTGATGCCTTCACCGCGCTGGTCGATACCGATGCGCTGAAGCTGCGGGCGGAGCGGAAGTACCACCCGATCCGCGTTGCGCTCATGCGCGAGGGCATCCTGGCCGCCGCGGCGGACGGCGTGAAGGTGGAAGGCTTCGCGTACTTCGACCCGGCGCCGTTCCTGGACACCTCGCCCGCGGGCCGCGACACCGCCTTCGCCGTGCTAGACGCGATGGCGGCGGGCCAGGCGGCGGGCAACACCCGCGTGCGGACCGGTTACTGGCGCGACATCGTCGTGCGCAAGCGCAAGACCGAGCTGGAATACGTCACCGGCGAAATCGTCCGCACGGGCGCGCGGCACGGCGTGCCCACGCCGCTGAACGCGTTGATGATGGGGATGTTCAACGAGATCGAGGCCGGGCAGCGGCCGATGGACTGGAAGAACCTGGAGGAGATGGGCGCGGCGCTGGAATCTGCGGGCTAGCCTTCGGGATTGGCCGACGGCTGCAGCCGGTGCTGCGACGTGGAGAGGGTGGCCAGGACGCGTTCCGCCTCGACGCGCGCCGCTTCCACCGCGGCCCGGGCGGTGGGGCATAGCTCGAGACCGTTGCCCGAATAGGATTGGTGTGTCATCTTGTTGGAGACCCACCACCGCGGAATCCATCGGTTGTCGGTTTCCTCTTCCGCCATCGCGACGACGATCCATTGTCCGACATAGTACAAACCGTGCATGCTTTCCTCGTGGTACAGGGCGCCGGGACTGATTTTTTGTTGCCGCCGTCCCCTCCGGACACGGGAGAGGGTGTGCGTGGCCGCAGGCTTAGTAACGCATCCGGGCGACAAGTTCCGCACGGTCGTTCTGGCATACAGTGTGCCGGACCGGTTTATTTCCGCACTAGTCCAAACGTCTCATTGCGGGTGGTATCGTTCGCGGTCAGCGCCGCATCCGGCATCGCCGGACGACCACAGGGCGCAATCCCGGAGGAGGGAACATGAACAAGGCAGTTTTGGCGGGCGCGGGCGCCCTCGCGCTCGCGTGCGCAGGTGCGGCGCATGGCCAGGCCGGCGGCTATCCCGCCAAACCCATCCGTGTGATCGTCCCCGTCGCCGCCGGCGGCAACCAGGACATCGTCGCCCGCGCGATCGCGGGACCGCTGGCGGATGTCTTCGGGCAGCAGGTGCTGGTGGACAACCGGCCGAGCTCCAGCAGTCTCGTCGGCACGCAACTGGTGGCGAAAGCGCCGCCGGACGGCTACACGCTGATTGCCATCGCGAATACCTTCGCGACGGTGCCGCTGATCCTGAAGGACGCCGGCTACGATCCGATCAGGGATTTCTCCGCGATCAGCCTCACCTGCCTGGTGCCGCAGATCCTGGTGATCACGCCATCGCTGCCCGTCAAATCGGTGAAGGAACTGATCGCGCTGGCGAAATCCAAGCCGGGCGAGGTGTCGTTCGCGTCCTCCGGCGTCGGCGGCATCGGCTACATGGCGGGCATGTCCTTCAGCTCGATGGCGGGCATCAAGCTGCTGCACGTGCCCTACAAGGGCAACTCGCAGGCGCTGATCGACATCATTGGCGGGCAGGTGGCGATGCTGTTCGACCAGGTCAGCACGTCCGAGCCCTACATCAAGGCGGGCAAGCTGCGCGCGCTGGGGGTGACGAGCAAGACGCGCTCGCCGCTGTTCCCCGACCTGCCGACGGTGGACGAGTCGGGCGTGCCGGGCTACGAGAGCATCACCTTCAACGGCTACATGGCGCCGGCGGGTACCCCGCGCCCGGTGCTGGTGCGGCTGAACGAGGAGATCAACAGGATCACGCGCAACCCGGACCTGGCCAAACGCTATCTGGAGCGCGGGATCGAGCTGAAGGCGAGCCCCTCGCCGGAGGATTTTGCCTCGTATCTCAAAGCCGAGATCGAGAAGACGGGCAAGCTGGTGCGCGAGCAGAACATCCGGATCGACTAGCGCCGGGGAGCGCGCGGGTCAGGCGTGCCTGGCGAGGAATTCCCGCAACTCTCCCGCGCACCGCTCCGGCACCGTATCGGTGATGTTGTGCGGCATCCCGTCGTAGACCACGAACTCGCAATGCGGGATCTGTTGCCTGATCAGCTGATACTCGTCCACTGACAGGATCGGGTCCGCGCCGGGCACCACGACCAGCACCGGGCATTGGATCTTCCCCAGGTCGGGCACGAGATCGATCTGTTCCATCATCGGCACGAAGCGCAGAAAGGCTTCCACGTCCGTGCGCGCGGAATCGTCGATGAACCAGTCCACGAACGCCGGCGCCACCTGGTCGAGCGGCAGGCGGTCGGCGATGGTGTCGCGCAGGAACCCCGCCATGCCCTTGCCGCGGATGTTCGCCATCCAGCGGCTGCGGTCGATTTTTTTGCTGTTCTTCATGCCGGGCGTGGCGGCGTAGCTCGCGAGCGTTTTCACCCGCCGGGGATGGCGGATCGCGACGCCCATGGAGATGATGCCGCCGGCCGATGATCCCGCGAGGTGGGCGGATTCGACGCCGAGGTGATCGAGCAGCTCGATCAGGTCCCGCGTGAGGCGCTCGAAGGCGTTCTGCTCCGCGTTCGGTGCGGCGGAAGCGCCGTGGCCGCGCATGTCCATGCGCACTACGCGGAAGTGGCGGGCCAGGAGCGGCACCCATGCGTAAAAGCGGTTCGAACTGCCCATGGCGGCGTGCGACAGCACCAGCGTGTCCGCCGGGCGCCACGGATCGGTGAAGTCGTCGACCGCATAGGCGAGTCGCAGGCCGTCACTGGTGGTGAAGCTTTCCATCGTGCCGCGGTTTACTTCGGGTTCTGGCTGATGGCGTTGCGGATGAGTTTTCCCGACACGGCCATGTCGTGCTTGATGAACGCGGCGAATTCCTCCGGCGTGCTGCCGACGGTTTCGGCCGCCGCCGCGAAGAACTTCTCCCTGATGTCCGGCGTGTTGAGGAGGCGGACCACTTCCTGGTTCAGCCGCTGGATGACGGCCGGCGGCGTGCCGGCGGGCGCCCACAGGCCGAACACCCCGGACGATTCGTAGCCCTTGAGACCGGAGGCCTCGGCGACGGTCGGTAGCCCGGGCACGAGGGCGGAGGGCCTGGCGCTCGTCACCGCGAGCGCGCGCAGCTTGCCCGACTTCACCTGCGGCGTGGCCGACTGCGCGCTGGGAAACATCATGTCCGCCTCGCCGCCGATGACGCCGAGCAGCGCGGGCCCCGTGCCCTTGTACGGGATGTGCACGATGTTGACGTTGGCCATGGACTTGAACAGTTCCGCGGCGAGGAACACCGCGCCGCCATTCGTTCCCGGCGATGCGTAATTCAGGACGCCCGGCCGCGCCTTCGCGAGCGCGATCAGCTCCTTCACGGACTTGACCGGCATGGACGGATGCACGACCAGGATGTTGGGCGAGGTGCTGAGCTGCGTGATCGGCGCGAGATCGCGCACCGGATCCCACGTTACGTCCTCCAGCAGGAAGCGCGTGAGCCACACCGGGCTGCCCCAGCACAGCAGCGTATAGCCGTCGGCGGGCGACTTGATGACGATCTCGGCGGCGTTGTTGCCGCGGTTGTCGACGATCACCTGCGGCGCGAAGTTGCTGCGGATCATCCCCTGCGACAGCAGCCGCGCGGCGAAGTCGCTGCCGCTGCCCGCGGGCGTGGTGATGATGCGGATCAGGCGGTCGGGGTAGGCCTGGGCGAGGGCTGCATCCGTACCGGCGGCCGCGGCGCCCGCCAGCAGCAGGGACAGGACGGTCCTGGAATTCATCGCACTCATCGCGGTCGCTCCACCGTTCAATGAACTAGGTTAGCAGGGCAAACATCGCGCGGCTGCGTCGAATCGACGCGAACTCAGTGTTTCCCCGCAAAAGGCTGCAGCGCGGCGATGCGCTTGACGGTGTCTTTCGGGACGCCGGCCTTCGCCGCGAAGGCCGGCCAGCGGCGGACGGCGTCGATCACCCCGTCGAGCAGGACCGCCGGCCGGTTGACGCTGAATTTTGCGGCGAGTTCCAGCAGATCCTCGCGCGTGATCGCCCAGGCTTTGCCGTTCACCAGCATCTGGTGCTGGCGCGTCCACTTGCCGGCGCCCGGATTGTGCGCGAAGCACACGTCGAAGGCGGGCGAGAGCCGCCATGCGCCGCCGGGCTCGCGCAGGAAGGCGAGGTTCTTGGTGTGGTCGTCGCAGTTGACCGCCGCGACGTTGAAGGCGCAGCGCAGCCACGCCTGCGCGAGGGCGTCGGCGCCCAGCTTCAGTTCGAGCACGGCCCGCAGGTACTGTTCGTAGCCGTGCACGTACGGCGTGTTGAAATCGAGATGCAGCAGCCCGCACAGCGAATGGACGTGCCGCTTGCGGTTGCCGTCGCGGTCGAAACGCCGGGTCATGAAGTGCGCGCGGCCGTTTTCCTCCAGCAGGCGGCAGGGGCTCATGGCGATGCCGGCGGCTTCGGCCATGAGCGAATGCGCGTATTCGATGCGCCCGAAACCCGCGGAGTGGCCGAGCACGCGGTCGTCGCCGACGTCGAACTTGAGCAGCCAGTGCTCGAAGCCTTCCGGCAGGTCGAACTGCCCCGACACGATCTCGCCGGTGGCGGGATTCCAGCCGATCACCGCCTTGGCGCGGGCGCCGCCGGCCGAACTGCCGATGTCGATGATGTCCTGCGCGATGGTGGCGAGCCGCCCGCGCAGCGCGCGCCTGGCATCCTCGACCAGGTGCGCCATCTGCAGGGGCGCGGCGATGGCGGCATCGCGGGTGTCTTCCAGCGCCGGCTCGAACTCGAGCGCGCCCATCGCCCGCCGGCCGATGTAGAGCAGGCGCTGCAGGGTGGTGATCCGGTCCGGCCGCAGGCCGTTGCGCGACAGATATTCATTGATGAGCGCGTTGCCGAACTTGTCGGGCATCGCGTCGGCGAGCAGGCCCGGCAGGCCGTGGAACGTCTCCTGGCTCAGGTCCGTAAAGTGGTAGCGCCGGCTGTCGCTCAGCGGCATCAGCAGCGGCGACAGCTCGAAGCCCGTGCGGGCAAAGGTGGGCGCGTACTGGAATTCGTAATAACCGGGCTTGCCGCGCAGCGGGGCCACCGCGCCGACGCTCTCGCCCCACAGGCGCACTTCGACCGCGCGCACTTCAGCCACGCGCGCGGACCTTTTTCGGTTTTTTTGCCGGCGCGGATTTCTCTGCGCGGGGCGCGCGGATGCGGCGGGTGTCCGCCCGGTCCATTTCCAGCAAGGCCAGCGGGCCGGGGGCATCGGGCCTGGGCACCAGGTTTTCGAGGCCGTCGAGCAGGTCGAGCGCGCGCAGCAACGCCACCAGGTTGTTGAGCGTGATGCCGCCGGTTTTCTCGAACCGCTTGAGCGGGGTGAGGCCGACGCCGCTCCGGCGCGCCAGTTCGGCCTGCGTCAGGCCGGCGCCGGTGCGCGCCACGCGCCACGCGCGGAGCGCCTGGGCCAGCCGCAGCGCCACTTCCTTGTCCGTGAGCTGGGTAATCCCCATCGTCTAAAAATAGCCCATTAAATGATATTGATCGACTTAATGGTCTAATAATAGTCCATATTGATGACCTCTGAAAGTGTAATAGAGGTCTAAAAATAGACTATTAATGAGAAAAATCGCCAACAAAAGGCTAATTTTAGACCTTGGGAGGATATTACGGCTGCGGGACCGGCGCGTGCACGCGGGCGGTTGCAGGCGGGCAGGGGAACCCGGGCGCGCACGGAACGGGCGCGGCGGACGCGGGCGTCAGGCGGGTTGCGCGCGCGGGTCCGCGTATTCCTCGTCGTGCCGCCGGATCTGTTCCTGGTAGTTCTCCATGAAGCGCGCGTAGAAGCGCTCGCCCACTGCCACGGCCTCGGGATCGAACTCGGCGCGCGGGGAGGGCAGGAGATCGAAGTTGCCCTTGTTCTCGCCGCGCACCAGCAGCGCGGACATGCGGTGCGGTCCGATCACCTTGGCGTGCGCGGGGATGAAGCTGATGCCGTAGCCGATGCGCCGGTGAGCGGCCTGGTTCGGCGCGGAGCGGTGCGGGCACAGCGTGTGGTGCAGGGACATTTCGCCGGCCTTGAGCGTCATGGCGGTCATGCCCGTCTCGTCGAGTTTTTCCACGATGGTCTGGCCCGCGGCGTTGATGCTGTGTTCCAGCCGCGCCTGCGCATGGCGGTACTGGCGCGGCTTGCCGTTCGGCGGCAGCACTTCCATGCAACCGGCCAGCTCGCTCGCGTCGGTCAGCGCCACCCACGCGGTCACGTGCTCGTGCGGATCAAGTCCGAAGTAGGTCGAATCCTGGTGCCACGCGGTGAAGGCGGGCGAGCCCGGCTCCTTGACGAAGAAGGTGGCCCAGAAGACGAGGATGTCCGGGCCGATCACGTCCTCGACGGCGTCGAGCACGCGCGGGTTCCGGCACAGGTCGGCCAGCCACGGCAGGAAGTTGTAGCTCCCGGAACGGTACTTCTTGTGCGCCTTGGAGAGCGGCGTGCCGATGCGGGCTTCCAGCCGCTCGATGTCGCGCATGCGCGCGGCGGCCTCGTCGGGCGTGAGCACGGGAATCGGGAACAGGAACCCGTTCTGGTGGTAGTCCCGGACTTGCTGTTCGGTCAGTGCTTTCATCGGGAGGTCCGGTAGGCGTTGCGCCGACGGCGCGGGATGCCGCAAATTATCCGGCGGCCGCGCGTGCCGAGTCAAAGGGCGCGTGCGCTTAAGTGGCACAATAGTTGCATTGCAGCACCCTGCATTACGATTGTTGCAGCCATTACGCAAAAGGAGCTCACGCAATGAACGGTCCTGTATCGGTGGTTCGGGCGGCGGGGGCGATGCTGCCCGTCATGCTGGCGGCCTGGTGTCCCTTGGGCGCCCATGCGGCCGACGCGTATCCGTCGCGGCCGATCCGGCTGGTGGTGCCGGTGCCGCCGGGCGGCGCGGCGGATTTCACCGCGCGCCTGGTCGGCGCCAAGCTCGCCGACGCGCTCGGCCAGAGCGTCGTCGTGGAAAACCGCGGCGGCGCGGCGGGCGTCATCGCGACGGAACTGGTGTCGACGGCCACCCCTGACGGCTACACCTTCCTGCTGTCGTCCAGCACGACGCATGGCATCAGCCCCGTGCTCTACAAGAAGCTGCCGTACGACGCGATGAAAAGCTTCACCCACGTCGGCCTCATTGCGTCGGTGCCGGCGGTGATGGCGGTCAACCAGTCCGTGCCGGTGAACTCGGTGAAGGAATTCGTGGCGCTGGCCAAGGCGAAGCCGGGCGCCATCCTGTTCGGCTCCTCGGGCAGCGGCAGCCCGCCGCACCTGATGGGCGAACTGTTCAAGTTTGTCTCCACCGCGCCGATCACGCACGTACCCTACAAGGGCAGCGGCCCCGCGGTGATCGATCTCGTCGGCGGCCAGATCCAGGTCATGTTCGACGGACTGCCGTCGTTGATCGGTCAGATCAAGGGCGGCAAGCTGAAGCCGCTCGCCGCGGTGAGCGCGAAGCGCTCCGCCGTGTTGCCGGACCTGCCGACGATGGCGGAGGCGGGCTATCCCGGCGTGGAGGGCGGGCTGTGGTTCGGCGTGTCGGGCCCGCCCGGCCTGCCGCGCGCGGTGGTGGAGCGCATCAGCAAGGAAATCTTCGCGGTGACGGCGCAGGCCGACGTGAAGGAGCGTTTCGCGAGCGTGGGCGCCTACGCGTCGCCGCTGGGGCCGAAGGAATACGCGGCCTTCATGCAGAAGGAAATGAACAAGTGGGCGCCGGTGGTGAAGGCCTCAGGCGCCTCGGTGGACTGAGAACCGGCATGAAGAAAGCCAAGGGAGCCGCGCGCTTCGCGGTGCGCAAGACAGCGGTCCTCGTCGAGGAAATCCTGCTGGAAGGCGGACAGCCGGACGGCGTGGCGCTGCGGCGCGTAACCGCGATGGCGGCGATCAACAATCCCTACGTCGGCAAGCCGGTGGCTGATCTCAAGGCATTGATCGCGTACGGCGCCACCATCGGCGACCTGCTTGCGGAGAAGGCGCTGGCGCAGTACGGCAAGCGGGCCAAGGCGGTGGAAAGCTACGGCAAGGGCGCGATCGTCGGCGTGCAGGGCGAGATCGAGCACGGCTATGCGGCGATCACGCGTCCGTTCGCCACGCGGGTACGCAAGGCGCTCGGCGACTGTACGGCGTGGATGGCGGCGAACGTGAAGCGCGGCGCATTGGGTGCGACGCTCGACGTGCCGATGGCGTACAAGGACGCGCTGTACGTGCGTTCCCACTACGACACGGTGGAAGCGATGATGCCCGACGGCCCGCTGCCGGATGAAATCGTCGTCATTCTGGTCACGGCCAGCCGCGGGCGGCTGCATGCGCGCATCGGCGGGCTGGAGAAATCGGAAGTGCGGGGGCGGGACCGGTATCTGGACCGCAAGTAACGGAGGCTAGAGCCTGTTATGGACCTAAACGTGCGCGGCGTTGAGACAGAAGGGCTCGGCTGCTAGGCGCGAGGAGGCCGCATAGCCCCTCTATGCAACGACGAGCAACGACGCAGACGGGCCCTTCTGGCTCAACCCGAAGGGAACGCGGGATTCGGGGCCCATTGCGTTGTCGCCTCACGCTTACAGTGGCTGGCACTGCGGCGCGATCGGCTCCTGGCACTGAACCCCGACTCCCGCGTTCGCCGCATACGTTTAGGTCCATAACAGGCTCTAGGCCGGCGCGCGAAGTGCGCTCAGTGAAGCGCGGCGATGCGCCGCTCGGAGAAGTACCGCGCGACGGCCGCCGGATCGTATGCGGGTCCGGCCAGCGCGACGTGGCCGTCCGGCCGCAGCAGGTAGAACGACGGGCGTGCGATCCGCGCCTCCGCGAGCGCGGCGGCATTGGCATCCGTATCGGGGATCACGTGCGTGCGCACGAGTCCGCCGGAGTCCGTGATGGCCGGCGCGGGCTGCCCGAACACCAACAGGTGGAAGTGGGTGTCGTCGACCTTGCGGAATGCGTCCTCGACGGGGCCGTCCGGTGTGAACTGCAGGTGCAGCCACGGAAAGCGGTCGCCGGCCTGCGGCGCGTCCCCGGGCACGCCGGGCAGCGTCGCCGACAGCGGGCCTTTCCGGTAATGGATGCCGATCTGCGCAATCGAGCGGAACGCCAGTAGCCGCACCTTTTCCTTCGTCATCGCGAACGCCGCGATGCGGGGGCCGATCTGCGTGCGGAAGAGGCCCGCCATCCAGCCGGTGGAGACCAGCGCCTTGAAGGCGCGGTCGGTCGTTTCCAGCAGCTTGCGCGCCACCGGCAGACGTTCGGCTTCATAGGAGTCCAGCAGCGCCGGATCGGCCTGGCCTTTCACGACCAGGGCGAGCTTCCAGCCGAGGTTGTAGGCGTCCTGCAGGCCGGTGTTCATGCCCTGTCCGCCCGCCGGGCTGTGCACGTGCGCGGCGTCTCCCATCAGGAAGCAGCGGCCCGCGCGGAAGTGTTCCGCGGCGCGATGGTAGATGCGGTAGGTGGAAAACCAGCTGCAGGATTTGAACAGCAGTCCTGTGCCGGCTTCGTTCTGGATCGACGGGATCACGTCTTCGAACGTGACGCCATCCTTGTCGCGCAGCGCTGCCGGCAGGATGCCGATGGCGCGCCAGCGGTCCGTGCCGCGCAGCGGGAACAGCAGGGTGAAGCCGTCCTTCCACAGATAGACGTTGAGTTCGGCGGGGACCATGGGCCCGGTCGCCACCGTGTCGGCGACGAAGAACACGTGTTCGTACGGGGCGCCGGGAAAACCGATGTTGTTCAACTCGCGTACCGGGCTGTGCGACCCGTCGCAGCCGCCGACCCAGGCAGCGGTCAGCGTGCGCGTGCTGCCGTCGGGCTGTTTGAGCGTGGCCACGACGTGGTCCGCGTGCTGCTCGATGGCGGTCAGTTCGGTGTTCCATTGCACGGCGAGGCCCCAGTCGGCGAGCTTCGCGCCCATCATCCGTTCGTTGTCATCCTGGCCCAGCATGAGGACGAAGGGGAAGGGGCTCAGGCGCTGGCCGATTTCGCCGAGCGGGATGCGCGCCCGGCGACGGCCGCCCGACCACATGTTGAAGCCGGTGGCGATCATGCCGAGTTCGAGCGCGCGGTCGGCAAGGCCCAGCCGGGAATAGATTTCCATGCTGCGCGCCTGCACCGCGATCGCGCGGGATTGCTGCGCCGGCCCGGAATGGCGGTCGATGATGACCGTGCGCACGCCGCGCCGGCCGAGCTGGTTGGCGAGCATGAGCCCGGTGGGGCCGGCACCGACGATCAGTACATCCGTATCCATGGGTCTTTCCTGTCGCTGCGAATGACCGCTTTTGGTAACAATACCAAACCCCTCTGTCGTAACCCCGTTCGCACGCGGATATGGCCCAGGGAAATCAATGTGTTTTCGGCATCTGTTATCTTCACCCCATGTCCGCCGTCATTGCGATCGAAAACCTTTCCAAGACCTACGCCTCCGGGCTCGCCGCCCTCAAGCACATCCACCTCGAGATCCGGCCGGGAGAGATCTTCGCGCTGCTGGGCCCCAACGGCGCGGGCAAGACGACGCTGATCGGCACGATCTGCGGCATCGTCACGCCGACGGCGGGGCGCATCACCGTCGCCGGCCACGACATCATCGAGGACTACCGCGCCGCCCGCGGGCTGATCGGCCTGGTCCCGCAGGAACTCACCACCGACGCCTTCGAAACGGTGTGGGCGACGGTGTCGTTCAGCCGCGGCCTGTTCGGCAAGCCCGCCAACCCGGCTTATATCGAGCAGGTGCTGAAGGACCTGTCGCTGTGGACCAAGAAGGACAGCAGGATCATGACGCTGTCCGGCGGGATGAAGTGCCGGGTGATGATCGCCAAGGCGCTGTCGCACGAGCCGCGGGTGCTGTTCCTCGACGAGCCGACGGCGGGCGTTGACGTGGAATTGCGGCGCGACATGTGGGCGCTGGTGCGCAGGCTCCGCGAGAGCGGCGTGACGATCATCCTGACCACGCACTACATCGACGAGGCCGAGGAGATGGCCGACCGCATCGGGGTCATCAGCCACGGCGAGATCATCCTGGTGGAAAACAAGGTCGAGCTCATGCGCAAGCTCGGCAAGAAGCAGCTCGCGCTGCAGCTCCAGCACCCGCTGGACCGCATACCCGACGCGCTGGCGGCCTACCAGCTGACGCTGTCCGGCGACGGCGGTGAACTCGTCTATTCCTACGATGCTCACGCGGGACACGGCGAGCACGCCGGCATCGCCGCGCTGCTGCGGGACCTCAATGCGGCGGGCATCGCCTTCAAGGACCTGCACACGACGCAGAGCTCGCTGGAGGACATCTTCGTCAACCTCGTGAGCGACCGCAAATGAACGTGCACGCCGTCCGCGCGATCTACGCCTTCGAGATGGCGCGCACCTGGCGCACGCTGTTCCAGAGCATCGTCTCGCCCGTGCTGTCGACGTCGCTGTACTTCGTGGTGTTCGGCGCCGCGATCGGCACGCGCATCACCGAGGTCGAAGGCATCAGTTACGGCGCCTTCATCGTGCCGGGGCTGATCATGCTGTCCATCCTGACGCAGAGCGTGTCCAACGCGTCCTTCGGCATCTACTTTCCGAAATTCACGGGCACCATTTACGAGCTGCTGTCGGCACCGATCTCGCACTTCGAACTCGCGGTGAGCTATGTGGGCGCGGCGGCGACGAAGTCCATCCTGGTCGGCCTGATCATCCTGGCAACGGCGGGCCTCTTCGTGCCGGTGCACATCGACCACCCGGTGTGGATGGTCGTATTCCTGCTGCTGACGGCGGTGACGTTCAGCCTGCTGGGGTTCATCCTCGGCATCTGGTCGAAGAACTTCGAGCAGTTGCAGTTCGTGCCGCTGCTGATCATCACGCCGCTGACCTTCCTCGGCGGCAGCTTCTATTCGATCCACATGCTGCCGCCCGTCTGGCAGACCGTCACGCTGTTCAACCCCGTGGTGTACCTGGTGAGCGGTTTCCGCTGGAGCTTCTACGGCATTGCCGACGTCCCCCTGGGCGTGAGCCTCGGCATGACGCTCGCGTTTCTGGCGGCGTTCGCGGCGATCGCCGGCTGGATGCTCAGGACCGGTTACCGGTTGAAGACCTGAGCGTTTTGGCGTCCGGGGTCGCGGGGCATGCGTCCCGGTCGCATCTCGCGCTTGCCGCCCGGAGACTCGCGCGCCGCGCCAGTCCGCGAAACAGGTGCTGCACGCCCAGGCGCGACAGCCCCTGGCGGTGACGCGCCACCCACGGATACAGCCGGTCCCATAGCGGGCGCAGCCATGCGTGGCCCCATAGCCGCGCCAGCCCTGCGAAGCCGACGGCGCCATACGCCGCTTCGAACACGGCGACGCCGATCAGCCAGCGTCCCGCCGCATCGCGGGCGTGGATCAGCCGTCCCATCGCTTCGCGGGTGATGCCGTCGGCGGCGAACGGCGTGTCGTCGAACGCGGGAGACGAGCAATCCACCAGCATCAGCCGATCTTCGTCGTCGGCTGCCTTGAGCGCGTGCATTTCATTCGCGCACAGCGGGCACGAGACGTCGTAGTAGACGGTGAGCGGAAAGCGGACGACGGAGGTCATGGCGTGGTGTCCGTTCTCACTTGTCGGAGCCGACGCGCAGCAGCTTCTGGATTTTCGCGCCGAGCTTCATCACCTTCATCAGGGTTTCGGGTTCCAGCCGCAGCATTTCGTCGCCCCAGCCGGACAGCGACTCCATCAGGGCCAGGGTCTCGCGGATGCGGAGTTGCGCGCCGGGTTCTTCCCTGCCGAACGCCTTGTCCGCCACGCACTCGCGCAGCACGCCGATCGTCGGATCGAATTCGCGCGCCTTGCGTTCGCGCACCACCGTCCGGAACAGGTCCCAGACGTCGGACGAGGTGTCGAAATGGTCGCGGCGGTCGCCCATCAGGTGAACGACCTTGATCAGGTTCCAGTTCTGCAGTTCCTTCAGGCTGTTGCTGACGTTGGAGCGCGCCACCGCCAGCACCTCGGAGATTTCCTCGGCGTGCATCGGCCGGCCCGCCAGGTACAGCAGCGCATGGATTTGCGACACGGTGCGGTTGACGCCCCAGCGGGAGCCCATTTCGCCCCAGTGCAGGACGAAGCGGCTGGCGACGGGCGAGAGCGGGGCGGTGACCCCGGCGGCCGGGGAAGCGGAGGAGGTAGAAGTGGCCATAAATTGTAGCTATTACTGTATTTACTGAAATTAAGGTAATGATAGGCAAGGATTTCAGGCCCTGCAAGGGAAAAATCAAAGGAATCAGGGCTTGCGTGGCCTGAAATTGAGGCCTATATTTCTGTCAAGACAGAAATAACAGGGAGCCGATCATGCGCGTTCTGGTGTTGGGAGGAGCCGGGTTCATCGGGCGGCACGTCGTCGCGGCCCTGGTCGCACGGGGGCACGAGGCGATCGTGGGCACCCGCGATCCCGCCCGGGCCGGCCGGCATCTGCCGCCGGAGGCCCTGGGATGCGAGCGGCGGCGCGCGCGCTTAGAGCAACTCACCGCCCCGGGGAGCTGGGATGCGCTGCTCGCGGGCGTCGACGTGGTCGTGAACTGCGTGGGCATCCTGCGCGAGCGTGGCCGGGAGACCTACGCGCGCGTGCACGGCGAAGCGCCTGCGGCGCTGGCCAGGGACTGCGCGAGGCTGGGGGTCCGCCGGCTGATTCACGTGTCGGCGCTCGGTTTGCACGGCGGGGCGCGCAGCCGCTTTCTGCTGTCGAAGCTCCACGGTGAAGCCGCGGTGAAGGCGAGCGGCCTCGACTGGAGCATCGTGCGCCCGTCGCTGCTCGACGGCGAGGGCGGCTTCGGTGCGCGCTGGATGCGCCGGGTGGCGCGCTGGCCGGTGCACTGCGTGCCGGTAGAGGCGCGCGGCCGGATCGCCGCGCTCGACGTCGGCGATCTCGGCGTGGCGATCGCGGCGCTGTGCGGCATGCGTGGCCGCACCGACCTGGCGGAAGTGGAACTGGGCGGACCGCACGCGCGGACGATGGCCGGGCAACTGGCGGCCATGCGCAGCGCCCTTGGTCTCGCGCCCGCCCTGCGCGTGCCGGTGCCCGCGTTGCTGGCACGGCTCGTAAGCCACGTCTGCGACCTGCTGCATTTCTCGCCGTTTTCGTACGGCCATCTGGAGTTGCTGCGCCGGGACAACGTGCCGGGCATCAACCGGCTGCCGTACCTGTTGCAACGCGCGCCGAAGGCGATCGGGGTGGAGGCAGGCGGCTATGGGGCGGGCGTACCGGCGCTGGTCGCAGGATACTAAAAGGAGCAATCATCGTGAGCAGCAGTTACGCGACAGTCAACAACCCGACCGGGAACCTGGACGCACGTTCCAGGGCCCGCGCCGAAGCGATCGAGAACGGGCACGGCAGGATCAGGGCGTACTACCGGGCGGTCGCGCAGGACTTCCGTGCGTGGAGCGAACGGCTCAACATGCACTTCGGCTACTGGGCCTGGGGCGTCAATCCGTTCAACCGCGAGGCCATGCTGGAGCGCATGAACCTCGAGGTGCTGGACGCGCTGAAGCTGCCGGCAGCCGTCCCGGCGCGGCTCGCCGACCTGGGCTGCGGGGCGGGTGCGACGGCGCGCGCGATCGTGCAGCATCGCCCCTACACGAGCGTCGATGCCGTGACACTCGTGATGGAGCAGATCCTGCAGGGCGCAGAACTCAA
This sequence comes from Burkholderiales bacterium, assembly GCA_050741255.1. Classification (GTDB taxonomy): domain Bacteria; phylum Pseudomonadota; class Gammaproteobacteria; order Burkholderiales; family SG8-41; genus CAZXNF01. The sequence continues at coordinate 19,766 of JBOIEQ010000018.1, forward strand.
CCGCGCGGCGAAAGTGGGTCACGCGCTGCGCTTTCACCTGTCCGACTACGCCAATACCGCACTGCCCGGCGCGCAGTACGACGGTGTCTACGCGCTCGAGAGTTCGTGCCACGCGCGGGGCGCGGGCAAACGCTTCCTGGTGAAGGAAATGCACCGCCTGCTGAAACCGGGCGGGGCGGTGGTGATCGTGGACGCGCTGCTGCGCAAACGCGCGCCGCTGCCGGCGTCGATCGATCGCCTGTATCGCGGCTGGTGCCGGAACTGGGCGGTCAGCGAACTGGGGGAACAGTCCGCCCTGCGCGACGCGCTGGAGCGGGAAGGCTTCGTCGACGTGAAGTTCCGCGACATCGGCTGGCGCATCGCACCGAGCGCGCTGCAGATTCCGCTGTTCGCGACCCGCTTCGCCCTCCGCGAACTCTGGCGCGCGCGGGGGCGCCTGAATCCCTGGCGCAAGGGGCACATCCTGGCGTCGTACGCCTCGTTCCTGATGGGCTGCTGGTGGCCGGGGTTCGGTTACTACGTGGTGACGGCGCGCAAGCCGGCCTGACGCTGCGGGCGTTGTTATGTCGCCGTGGTCCGGCCCCCGAGTTTCCGCATCCGCCGCACCTGCAGCGTGGCGCCGATCACGAAGAGAATGAACAGGACGGCGGCGACCACTTGCAGCCTGGGGGAGTCCACGCTCTCCACCAGGGGCGCGCTGGGCGGGAGCCGAATCGAGCTTTCCGTGATGGCGGGAATCCAGTGGAAGAGGAAGGTCATGGAATAGCTGACCGTCTCAATGTAGGTCGACAACTTGCCGAACAGGCGGGTGTAGCCGGCCACCGCCGCGACCCCCAGCATCAGCAGGGTGAGGATGGCCAGCAGGTGGCCCTTGCCGAAACCGCCGTGCTGGAAGATCCCGAACGCGGTCAGGCAGGTGATGACGGTGGTGACGATGTAGAGCCTGCCGACGCCGTTGCGCGGGGAAATGGCCTTGTCGCGGAACAAGGCGACGATGCCCGCGAGGACGGCGACGAGACCGACGAGCGTGTGGATCGTGCCGAGCGGGGTCAGACCCAACATCCAGGGCTCCCTGTTGTGCGCGGGTACGAAAAACCGCCGGCCACTTTACCAGTGACCGGCGGTTCGCGGGGGAAGCGTGGTTTCAGAACGATGAGGCTTTGGCCAGCGCCTCCGCGTAGACCGGAACGATCAACCGCTCCACCGCGGATTGCTGCTGCGCCCCGAACACGTCCCGTTCGTCCAGCGAGCCGGAAATGTTCGGCCGGTCGATCGAGAGCTTGATGGCGTTGCAGGTATCCACGTAGAACGTTCCGACGACCCGCTCCGGCGCAACGCCGAGGATTTTCGCCACGTTGCCCTTGTGAAACACATTGGAGCGCAGCGCGTACTCGTACTGCTCGGCGGAGTTGAAGACGATGTCGAAGGTCAGGCGGTTGATGCCGGCATCCTTGCTGCGGATGACCACGGCCATGTCCAGCAGGCGCTGGGCACCATGCTGCGGACCGGATGGCGGTACGTCCGCAATCAGCGACAGGGTGCGATCGTCCACGTTGCCCTTGAAGTTGGTGACGCCGATGTCGAAGTATTTCGGCCGGCCGCCGCCTTCCTTCACCCACGCGGCGCCGTTCGCCCGGTAGTAGGTGATGGGGAACAGTTGCTCCTTGATGATTTTTTCGTTCTGCAGCAGGTGGTAGAGCGTCCACTCGTAGGCGTCCGGCGCGTCGAGATTGAGGCGCGAGGCGTCCCTGGGCGCGGTCAGCGCGGTGATGCGATCGATTTCCTGCTGGTGCAGTCTCGCCAGTTCGGCCGGATCGCGCGCCACCGTGCGCAGGATGATCGCCGGATTGGAGGCATCCGCGTCGGTGATCGTGTAGCTGGCATTGGCCAGCGCGTCCGGGAATTCCCTCTCGATCTGCCGGATGGCCCCCGCCTTGATTTTGGCGTAGTTCTCGAAGAACACCGGATCGCGCGTGCCGCTCGGCACGATGGCGCCGTAGCGGCCGTCTTCGCGCCTGAAGCTCACCAGGTTGGGCGACAGCGGGTAGGCGATGTTGCCGGCGGTCGCCTTGCGGCCGGGATAACCGTAGTGGATCAGGTAATGGGTGAGCAGGCTGGCGAGCAGGATCGCGGCTTCCGGATCCTTCGCCACGGTCTCGATGATGATGCCCAGCTCGCGCTCTGACGCGCCGACCAGCGTGGCCTGCACCCCGTTGCGTCCGTAGACCAGCACATCGGCGGGCACTTTCGGCAGGTCGGCCGGATCAATGTAGAGCAGCGACACCTTGCGCTTGCCCACCAGGCGGGCGCCTTCGAGCTTGATGCTCCACGGCCACGGCTTTTTCGAGCGCACGAACACGCTGTTGCGGATGCCGGTGGTGCGCGAGTCCTTGGCGAAGAACTCGGTCTTCTCCATGTCGAGGATGCCCTCCGGATAGAACTGGAGCTGCGGATGGCTTTCCTCGTACAGCGAGTGCGCGGCGATCGAGTAGGGCGTGCAGCGGCGGCCCGGATTGGGGGCGACGAACAGCGCGGTGCCGTCGTCGTAGATTTCCGCCACCAGGCAGTCGGACGGCGAACCCGGATCGCAGGCGAGCGCGCCGCATTCGAGGACGTGCCCGACATGGTACGCCAGGCCGGGGTCGATGCCGCGGCGGATCATGTCGGAGGCGAACAGCGCGATGTCGCAGGAGCGCCCGGCGAGCACGTACTGCGCGCCGCTGTCCAGCGCGGTGATCAGCGGGTGGATGCCCATCTGGCCGACGATCGTGCTCTCGCGCAGGTTTTCCTCGTTCAGCACCGGGCCCATGCCCGTGGGCAGGAGGGCGCCATTGCGGAGTTCGGAGATCACCACGTCCGCGTCCAGTTCCGCGCCAATGACCGCGACCTTCGCGTCCGTGACCTTGAGCTCGGCGAAGACTTCCTTCGCGATTTCCAGCATCAGTTCCACGTTGCGGTCGCCGCCGGCCATGCCGCAGCTGCCGAGGATGACGGGACTGCCCGTTTGCATGCCGGCTTCCACCATGTGCCGGAAATCGGTCTTGATCGCTTCGCGCTCGAAATACTCCGTGCCCGTGCCCAGGTAGTAGGGGCCGGCATCCATCGAGCCGCCGTCGGAGATGACGGCATCGATGCGCCCTTTCAGTGCTTCATCCAGAGACTCTTTCGGATACCCGTAACCCAACGCGCCGCACACCGAAACGACCCGATACACCAGCTTTGCCATGATTGCGCTCCCGATCAACAGGCAGGCCGACAATCGGTCCGCTCTGTGCATGGCGCGCATCTTCAGCGCGGGCGCACTGCCGCACAAATACTGTCTTCGTCTGGGGGTAGAGGTTCGGGATATGGCCCGTAACCCGTTGCTGCGGCGGCCTTTTCAGACCTGTCTAAGCGAGCGGCCGATCAGGCGCCATCTTCGTCATCGATCCATTCGGTGCCCGGCGGCGGCGATTCCCGCAGCCGTTCGGCGACGAAGTCGGCGAGCAGCGTGCGTACCGCCTGCCCTGCCCGCGTCAGCGGCGCGACGCTGGAAGTGACGACGGAGGCGACGAGATGGATCGGCGGCGTAATCGCGGCCACGGCCAGTGCCCGCCGTCCGCTCACGTCAGTGAGCTCGGCCTGGGGAATGATCATGGCGCCGAGGCCTTCTTCCACCGCGGAAACCATGGCCGACAGGACGTTGGCCTCCACGACCACGTTGGGCGTGAGGCCCGCAGCGGCGAAACCCTGGTCGAGCCTGGCGCGCATCACGTTCGGTCGCGTGGGCATGACTAGCGGCATGGCCGCGACGTCCTGGAGCGAGACCGTGTCGACGCCATCCGGAAAGGGCTGCGTCCGCATCAAATAGAGCTGCTGCCGGAACAAAGGACGTCGGGCGAAGGCCGCCAGCGCTTCGTCGTCGAACACCAGCGCGATGTCGAGCGTGTTGGCGACGAGTTGCGATTGCAGCAGCAGGCTGTCGCCCGTGATCAGGCGCAGGGACACCTTCGGCAGTTCCGACCGGCACCGGCGCAGGAAGGGCGCGGAATAGTGCGCCGCGTGCGTCGACGACATGCCGAGCGTCACGGGCCCTTCCGGCGGCCCGCCGGTCGAGCGCACGATCCCCGGCAGTTGCTCCATTTGCCGCAGGATGGCCAGCGCCTCGCGGTAGAGCGTTTCGCCTTCGGGCGTCGGGCGCACGCCGCGGGCGCTGCGGAGCAGCAGCGTGGCGCCCACTTTCTCTTCCAGCTCCGCGATCTGCTGACTCAGGGCCGGCTGCGCGATGTGGATGTTGGCCGCGGCGCGGGAGAAACTGCCCGCTTCGACGATCTTGACGAAATAGCGAAGGTGTCGGAGTTTCATGGAACCGCTTCTGACCCGCAGGGACGACCGCCGGCTGCTGCTATCATCGTACGATCGAACGCTGCCGCCGAAGCCTCATTCTAAGCGAAGCAAGTTCGGCCCCCGCAACGGTTTCCGGATCATGCCTGCCTTTTGTCACGCCACGCTGCGCGCTGCACGACGCCTCGTCTGTCCGGCGCTGGTGATCGCATGCCTTCCGTTTCCGGCAGCTTTCGCGCAAGCGGACTATCCGCTGCGGCCGGTGACCCTGACCGTTGGTTTTGGTCCCGGCACTTCCAGCGACGTGCTGGCGCGCATCGTCGGCGGGAAAGCCGGGCCGTCGCTGGGGCAGCCGGTGGTCGTTCTCAATCGCCCCGGCGCTGCGGGCACCACCGCCACGGAAGCGGTCGCGCGATCCCGCCCGGACGGCTACACGCTGGTCATGGGCACGACGAGCACGTTATTGACGAGCCCCGCGCTGTATCCGGGCGCCCGCTATAGCGCCAACCAGGATTTCACGCCCATCGCTTTGCTGGCCCGCACGCCGTTTGTACTGGTGGCAGCGACGGCCGCCACGGCGCCGCTGACAATAGACGATCTGGTCCGTGTCATGCGTCCGGGAACATCGAGCTTCGGCTCGGTGGGCGCGGGCACCATCGGTCATCTGGTGTCGGCCCTGGTGCTGGCCAGGCTCGGGGTGACCGGCACCCACATTCCTTACAAGAGCAGCAGCCAGGCGCTCACGGAGGTGGCGATCGGCGTGCCGCGGTTTGCGACCGATACCGTGGCTTCGGTGCTGCCGCTGGTTCGCGCGGGCAAGTTGCGCCCGATCGCGGTCACCAGCACGGGGCGCGTCGCGACGCTTGCCGATGCGCCGACATTCGCGGAGGCCGGCGGGCCTCGCTTCAAGGGCTTTTCGCTGTACGCATGGGCCGGACTGCTCGCGCCGGCCAGGACGCCGGAACCTGTGGTCGCCCGCATCCACGCGGCATTCGCCGACGCCCTGGCCGACGCCGCCGTGCGGAAGAACATGCTCGACCTGGAACTGCAGCCGGCCGCGAGCACGCCGCCGGAGTTCGCGGCGTTTCTGCAGGCGGAGATTCCTTTCTGGCTCAACCTCCGCCGCAGCGTCAACGTCAAAGCGGATTCCCGGTAAGTCGCCCAACTCACGCGTGAGAAGGAAGGCGCGACCAGGCAGGGGCAGCACGCATGGCCCCGCATCGCGGCGGTTTCGCCGCGATGCGGGTTGACCTTTCGCGGCGCACGCCCTCAAATACGGGCCTGTTCCCCTGTTCCGGAGATCGTCGTGACCGAAAAACCCGTTCTGTTCGATGCCAAGCGCCTGCACGCCATGATGGACCGCAAGCAGGTCGACGTGCTGATCGTGCGCGGCGTCGAGAACTCCAAGTATCTCAGCGGCTTTTTCCACAACGGCGCGAACCTCGGCTACCGGCCGTTCTGCGTGTTCTATTTCCGCGACACCGCGATCGCCCCGGCCTTTATCGTGCCGGCCGTGGACCTGCACCTGGCGATGGACGGCACCTGGATCAAGGACGTCCGCGCCTACGCGATGGCGGAATTCTTCACCGACGTGCAGACGAAGTTCTACGACGATTTCTTCGACGCGGCGACGGCGATCCTGGCCGACCGCAAGGTGAAGAATCTCCGCGTGGGCACGGAGGGGGACTCGCTCACCTACGGTTTCCGCGAGAAGTTCTACCAGTGGCTGGGCGGCGCGGGCCACAAGCCCGTGGACGTCGCCTACGACATGGAGATCGTGCGCGTCGCCAAGACGCCCGAAGAGATCGTCCGCCTGCACAAGGCGACGGCCATCACGGTGAAGGCGCACGAGAGTTTCCGCGCCGCGATCAAGCCGGGCAACACCGACGAGGACCTGCACAAGGCCGCCACCATCCGCATGATGCAGGAGGGCGCGCACCAGATCCGCTTCATCAACATCGGCTGCGGCCCCAAGACGAGCTTCGCAGCGCATTGCCCGTATCCGTACGGGCACCAGATGAAGTACGGCGATTTCGTGAAGGTGGACATGGGCGCCATCTACGGCGGCTACTACGCCGATTTCGTGCGCTCCTACTTCATCGGCGAGGCCTCGCAACGCCAGAAGGACATCTGGAAGTGGCTGAACGACGCGCAGCTCGAGGTCGGCAACGCGCTGCGGCCCGGCATGATCGGCGGCGACATCTTCGACACCTTCTACAAGAAGATCAGCAAGAATCTCGACAAGTACCCGCGCGAATTCATCGGCCACGGCATCGGCCTCGGTTCCCACGAGCAGCCGCGCATGAACCAGGTGAACCGTTCGGTGCTGGAAGCCAATGCGGTCGTGTGCATGGAGTCGAGCTATTACCACGACGGCGTGCGCCACCACACGGAGGACACCTTCCTCGTGAAGGAGAACGGCGTCGACATGTGGACGAAAGACTGTCCGCGTGAACTGATCGTGCCGGTCTAGCGGCGCGGGCATGGTTGTTGCAAGACCTGGAGGAGAAAACATCGTGTTTATCCAGGAGACCGCATGAACAGCATTCGCCTTCGCTGGCTGACCGCCGCGGCGCTCGCCGCCTGCTCCCTCGCCGTGCAGGCCCAGCAGCCCGCCTACCCGACCAAGGTTGTGCGCATGATCGTGGGCTACCCGCCCGGCGGCAGCATCGACGTCGTCGGCCGCATGGTGGCCCAGGAGTTCACCCGGACGATGGGCCAACAGTTCATCGTCGAGAACCGGGCGGGCGCCGGCGGCACCATTTCCGCGCAGGCCGTGGCTTCCGCACCGCCGGACGGCTACACGCTGCTGGCGGGCGCGGCGGGACAGATCTCCTCGGCGCCGCACAACTTCAAGAAGCTCTCGTACGACCCGATCAGGGACCTCACGCCGATCGCACTGATCGCGAACCAGCCCAACATCCTGATCGTCCATCCTTCGGTGCCGGTCCGCACCGCAAAGGAGTTCATTGCCCGGGTGAAGGCCAATCCCGGCAAGTTCACCTACGGATCGTCGGGCATCGGCGCCACGCAGCACATGTCCGCCGAACTGTTCGCGATGATGACGGGCGCCAACATCGTGCACGTGCCGTACAAAGGCGGGGCACCGGCGATGATCGACCTGCTGGCCGGCCAGATCGATTTCATCTTCAGCGTCGTGCCGACGGCGGTGCCGTACATCAACAGCGGGCGCGTGCGCGGCATCGCGCTGACGTCGATGAAACGCATCGAGTCGCTGCCGGACGTGCCGACGCTGAACGAGTCCGGGCTGAAGGGCTTTGAACTTTCAGGCTGGATCGGGCTGCTGGGGCCGGCCAACCTGCCGCGGCCGCTGGTCACCCAGCTCAACGCGGAAACCAACAAGGCGGTGAGCGGGCCGCTGCGCAAGCAGCTGATCGAGCTCGGGCTCGGACTCGACCCGGGCACGCCCGAGCAGTTCGCGACGTTTATCAAGGAAGACACCGTCAGGATCGGCAAGGTCGTCAAGGCGGCTAAGATCGAACCGCAGTAACCACTACTCTTCACTGAGGTCACCCAATGACGTTCCAGATCGCCGGCCGCTGCGCCGCCACCGGACGCTTCGGCGTCGCCATTTCCACCCGCCCGCTCGCCGTCGGCGCGCGCTGCCCGTTTTTCGCGCCCGGCATTGGTGTCGTGGTGACGATGGCGGCCACCGACCCGCGGCTCGGTCCGCTCGGCACGAACCTCCTGCGCCAGGGCTATTCCGCGAAGAAAGTGCTGGATGAAATAGCCGCGAGCGATCCGTACATCGAGGAGCGGCAACTGTGCGTGATCGACCGCGACGGCAATGCCGTCGCGCGCACCGGGGCGCGCAACAAGGTGTGGAGCGGCGCCTTCACCGAACAGAACCTGGTGGCGATGGGCAACAACCTCACGTCGGAGAAGACCGCGAGCGTGATGGTGGGGGTGTGGAAGAAAACGGCGGACGAACCCCTGGAAGAACGGCTGATGAAGGCGCTCGAAGCCGGGCGCGATGCCGGCGGCCAGAACGGCGGGCAGCAGTCGGCGGCGCTGGTCGTCTACGGCCCGGAGATCAACGCCTACGTCGACCTGCGCGTGGACCTGCACGCCGAGCCCATCGGCGAATTGCGCCGTGTCTACGACACCTTCAAGCCCTTCATCCCGTACTACTACATCCGCCCCGCCGCGGACCCGGCCGAGATCGGCCGCGAGGTGGACTGGCTTGCGCGGCAGAAGGCGAAGCAGTAGCGCGTCCCACGGGCGAACTGCACCCGACCCGGTGTAAAGTGCGGGTCCGCGGCGCCAGCCGCGGGCCGCCGTACCGCAACCGCACCCGAGGAGTCCGAGCATGGCCGATCCCCAGATGGTGGACCCGCACGAAGTCGTGATGACGGGCGAGAACTCGTTCATCCGGCTCTCGAACGACGGCGGCAAGACAATGACCGACCGCGTCAGCCACTGGCGCGTGCTGTGGTCGCCCGCCGGGCAGGGCCACGTGCTGTTCATCGAAAGCCCGCTCGCGGGCAAGGCGCCGCGGCTCTACAGCGACAACGCGGGGGTGGCGCGTTTCCTGCAGCGCACGATCGAAGTCATGCTGCACAAGCCCTTCGCCGACGAGACGCTGCCCGTCATCGACGCCGAATTCGAGCGCACCGGCAATGCCCTGAGCACGGTGGAGGAGCGCGTGTACACCGACGAGGACGAGATCATCCTCAGCTGGTGGGACCTGATGACGCCGTTCATCCTGACGATGCCGCCGGGCGCGGGCAACCGCCCGATGGGCGTGTACAGCACCTTCCTGCCCGCCCGCAGCGCGCAGCTCTCGGTCAACGGCGATGCCGCCACCGGCAAGGTGTTCCTGGCCGATCGCTTCGGCAAGCCGGCGTCGAGCTGCTGCCTGGCATGGTCCGAGTCATGGACCCGGCCCAAGGCATAAGATGGCATCCCGCTCCCCTCCTTTTTCCTGAACACCGAAAGCGTCCCATGGCCAAGCCCGTCGTCCTCGTCACCGCACCCAAACTGATCGGTGATGCCGAGAATCTGCTGCGGAAGGGAGGCATGGAGCTGACGTTCATGCAGTACCCGGTGAACGAGGAGGCCCTCATCGCGCAGTTCGAACGCCAGCCGGTGGACGCACTCCTCATGCGCGGGCCGCCGCCGCTGCCGCGGCGCGTATTGGCCGCCGCGAAACAGCTCAAGGTGATATCCAAGACCGGCGCGGGCTACGACAGCGTGGACATCGACGCGGCGACCGAACTGGGCATCGCGATGATCGTGAGCCGGGGCGCAAACGCCGATGCCGTCGCCGAACACACGCTCGCGCTGATGCTGAGCCTCGCGCGCGAACTGCCGCGCTACGACCGCGGCCTGCGCAAGGGCGTCTGGAAGGACCCGTCGGGCGGCGGCAAGGGTTTCCGCGGCATGACCGTCGGCATCTTCGGCTACGGCGCCATCGGGCGCAAAGCGGCGAAGCTCGCGGCGGCGTTCGACGCGCCGGTCCTCCTGCATTCGCGGTCCCGCATCGCGGAGGTGCCCGCCGGCATGGAAGTGGAACCCGATTTCAACCGCTTTCTCGCCCGTTCGGACATCCTCAGCCTGCACTGCCCCCTGACCAAGGAGACGCGCGGCGTGATCGGCGAGCAGCAGATCGCCCTCATGAAACCGCCCGCATTCATCGTCAACACCTCCCGCGGCAGCGTGATCGACGAGCCGGCGATGATCAGGGCGCTGAAGGAAGGGAGGCTGGCGGGCGCGGGACTGGATACTTTCGCGATGGAGCCGCCGGCGAAGGACAACCCGCTGTTCTCGATGGACAACGTGATCGTGACCCCCCATATCGCGGCGTTGACCGAACACGCCGCCAACAATATGGGCGACATGGCGGCGAAGAGCGTGCTGAGCTATCTGCGCGGCGAACTCTACGACGAGCCCAGCGTCATGAACCCCGCGGTGCTGCAGGGTTCGCGCCGGCCCCGGCCGACCGCTTGACCGCAACACCCGGGTAACCGGGACAGGCCGGCGGTGGACGAGATTCCACCCCGGGCACAGAAAACAATACGACGCCCGGCTACCGGGCGCGGAGGAGGAGTGACCGTGAAGACGCTATTCCGAGGTGCGGCCGCGCTGGCGGCGTTGTTGTCCACAGGCCCGTCGATCGCTGCGAGCGCTACGGCCGCCGACTTTCCCGCCCGCCCGATCCGTTTCGTGGTGCCCTTCGCGCCCGGCGGCAGCACGGACACCGTCGCGCGGTTGCTCGCCGTGAAGATGACCGAGCAGTGGGGCAAACAGGTGGTGGTGGACAACCGCTCGGGCGGCAACGGCGTGATCGGCATGGAGATCACGGCGCGCGCGCTGCCGGACGGGCACACGCTGGTGCTGGGCTACATCGCCAACCTCGGCACCGGGCCGGCGCTGACGCCGAACCTGCCGTATGACCCGATCAAGGATTTCGCGCCCGTCTCGCACGTGGCTTCGGCGCCGAGCATCGCGGTGATCCATCCGGGCGTGCCGGCGAAAAACCTGCAGGACGTGCTCGCGCTCGCGCGGGCGAAGCCGGCGTCGATCTCGTTCGGCAGTGCGGCGGTGGGCAGCATGGGCCATCTGTCGGGCGAAATGCTGAACCGGCTGGCCAACGTGAAGATGCAGCACGTCCCGTACAAGGGCGGCGGGCAGGCGGTGATCGACGTGCTGGGCGGACAGATTCCGCTGGTGATCATCGGCATGTCGGCGGTGACGCCGCATGTGCGTGCCGGCAAGCTGCGGCCGATCGCCACGACCGGACTCAAGCGTTCGTTCGCCTTTCCCGACGTGCCGACGATCGCCGAGCAGGGCTTCCCGGGGTTTTCGGCGGACGCCTGGTACGGCGTGCTGACGACGGCCGGCACGCCGCGACCGGTCGTGGACAAGCTGTATCGCGAGACGGTCCGCATCATGAAGACGCCGGAAGGCCAGGAGCGGATGGCGCTCGTCGGCTTCGAGATCGTGGCCAGTACGCCGGAGGAGTTTTCCGCGCTGATCCGCGCGGAGATACCGAAATGGACGAAGATCGTCCGCGAGGCGAATATCAAGGCGGAGTAAACTGCCGCCTTCCGGCGGTGATGTTCGACCCTGAACACCCGGATCCGTTGTGAACGTTCAGGAAACCACCCCATGAAATCCTGGCTGACCTGCATCGTCGGTACTGCGCTTGCCCTCGGGCTCTGCACGGTCGGCGTAGCCGGCGAACCGCCCGTCGCTCCCGCGACGCTGTTCCAGAACGTCCGCGTCTTCGACGGCAAGGGCGGCGCGCTGTCCGGCCCGGCGAACGTGCTGGTCCGGGGCAACACGATCCAGCGCATCTCCGCGGCGCCGGTCGCCGCCGAGCCCGGAGTCACCGTCATCGAGGGCAACGGGCGCACGCTGATGCCCGGCCTGATCGACGCGCATTGGCACACGATGTTTGCCGTCGTCTCGATGCGGGAGATCCTGGCGGGCGACCTCGGCTACCTCACGCTGATGGCGGGCGCGGAGGCAAAAGCCACCCTGCTGCGCGGTTTCACCACCGTGCGCGACGTGGGCGGGCCTTCGTTCGCGCTCAAGCGCGCCATCGACGAGGGGCGGGTGGAAGGGCCGCGGATCTATCCCTCGGGCGCGATGATCACCATCACCGGCGGGCATGGCGATTTCCGCAGTCCGTCCGAATTGCCCCGCAGCCTGGGCGGCCCCCCTTCGCTCATGGAGAGACTCAACGGCGCCCAGCTGGCCGATTCGCCGGACGAAGTGCGGCTGCGCACGCGCGAACAGTTGCTGCTCGGGGCCTCCCAGATCAAGCTGACCGCCGGCGGCGGCGTGGCTTCGCCGCACAGCCCGCTCGATGTATCGACGTTCACCGAAGAGGAGTTGAAAGCCGCCGTGCAGGCCGCGGCCAACTGGGGCACCTACGTCGGTGTCCATGCCTACACGTCGCCGGCCATCCAGCGTGCGGTTGCTGCCGGCGTGAAGGTCATCGAGCACGGCCACCTGATGGACGATGCGAGCGCCAGGCTGATCGCCGACAAAGGGATCTGGCTCAGTTTCCAGCCCTTCATCGACGACGGATTCGCGCCGCCGCTGCCGCCGGCGAACATGGCCAGGCTGCAGCAAGTGTTCACGGGCACGGAGCAGACCATCGCGCTGGCCAAAAAGTACCGGATCAAGATGGCCTGGGGTACCGATGTGCTGTTCTCCCCGGTCAACGCGACGCGCCAGGGCGCGCTGCTGGTCCTGATGCAGAAGTGGTACAGCCCGGCCGAACTCCTGGCGATGGCCACGGGCACCAACGGCGAGCTCCTGCAGCTCTCCGGCCCGCGCAATCCGTACCCGGGCAAGCTCGGCGTGGTGGAAGAGGGCGCGCTGGCTGACCTGCTGCTGGTGGACGGCAACCCGCTGGAGAACGTGAAGCTGATTGAAGATCCGGCCCGCAACTTCCTCGTCATCATGAAGGACGGGAAAATCTACAAGAACACGCTCCCCCGATGAAGCTCAGTCACTGGATCGTCAAACCCCTGCGCTGGCTGGGCGTGCTCCTCAAGTTCCTGTTTCGGGTGCTGGTGCTTGCCTGGGCGAGCCTTGCGATCTACTACTCGAACCTGCCGTGGCCGACGGCGCGGCTGGTGCTGGCGGTGCTTTTCGCCCTGTTCGGCATCTGGGCGCTGTGGATCGCGCGCCGGCCGCGCGGCACCCTGATCTTCGCGGGGGCGTTCGTCCTGCTGATCGGTTGGTGGATGACCATCCAGCCCTCGCACGAGCGTCCGTGGCGGCCGGAAGTGGCGGTGATGCCGCGGGCCGTGATCGACGGCGACCGCGTGCGCATCATCAATTATCGTAACTTCGAGTTCCGCTCGCGCGACGATTTCACGCCGCGCTACGAAGAGCGTGAATTCCTGCTGTCGCACCTGACGGGCGTCGATTTCTATGTCTCGTACTGGAAGGAAGGGCCGGTCGGGCACACCTTCCTCAGCTTCATGTTCGACAACGCGCCGCCGCTCAGCATGTCCATCGAGACGCGGCCGGAGGTGGGCGAGGGCTTCGATCCGCTCGCCTCGCTGTTCAAGCAGTTCGAGCTGATCTACGTGGTGGGCGACGAGCGCGACCTCGTCCGCCTGCGCACCAATTTCCGGGACGAGGATGTGTATCTGTACCGCCTGAACATCCCGCCCGCGGCCGCGCGCCAACTGTTGCTGGTCTACCTCAAGCGCATCAACCAGCTGGCCGACAAGGCGGAGTTCTACCATCTGCTGACCGACAGCTGCACGATCAACATCGTGCGCTACGCGAACGCCGCCGGGCGCGTAGGACGGCTCAACATCCGACACGTGCTGAACGGCTGGTTCGACCGCTATCTCTACCGCGCGGGCTGGATCGACACCACGCTGTCGTTCGACGAGCTGCGCCGGCGCTCGCACATCAACGAGGCGTCTATCGCCGCCGGCGACGGGCCGGACTACTACGACCGCATCCGCAAGGATTTGCCTACGGTCAAGCCTTGAGGCTGCCGGGGTTCAGCGTTTTGTCTTCCCGCAGCGTCGCCACCAGCAGGTCAACGAACGTGCGCACTTTCGCGGAGGCCTGACGGCCCTCGCGGTGCAGGACGTGGATCGGCAGCGGTGCCGGTTCGTATTCGCTCAGCACCACCTTCAGTTGGCCAGAGGCCAGGTGGGGGCCGATCTGGTACGACAGCAGGCGCGTGACGCCAAATCCTTCCAGCGCGGCTGCGATCGCGGACTCATTGTTGGTGACGGTCAGGCGTGGGTTGAGTTTTACCCCGACCGGCCTCTTGCCCTCGAAGTAACGCCACTCCGCGGACGGCGACACCGGGCTGGCCGACACGATGGTGTGCTTTGCGAGATCGGCGGCCACGTGGGGAATGCCATGCGCCTTGAAGTACTTCGGTGACGCGCAGGTCACGCGGCGGACGTGACCGACGCCGATGGCTTTCATGCTGGAGTCGGGCAATTCGCCGATGCGGACGCCGACATCCAGTCCTTCCTCCAGCAGGTTGACCACCCGGTCCAGCAGCAGCGCCGACAGCGTCACCTCGGGATAACGGCGCAGATACTGGACGACGACCGGCATGACGAACAGCCGGCCGAACAGCACGGGCGCGGTGATCGCAAGCTGGCCGCGTGGCGCGGCGTGGGTTCCCGCGGCGCTTTCGTCGATTTCGTCCGCCTCCGCCAGGAGGCGGCGGGCGTTGTCGAGATAGCGCCCGCCCGCATCCGTCACGCGCACGAGGCGGGTGGTGCGGGTGAGCAGCTTCACGCCCAGGCGCTGCTCGAGCGCCGCGACCGCCCGGGTGACGGCCGGGGGCGAGAGGCCCAGCTTGCGTGCACCGCCAGCGAAGCTTTCCGCCTCGGCCACGGCCACATAGACGGCCATGGCGTGGAATCGATCCATAACTGTTCCTTTATACGAAACAATAAATTGCAATAAATGAATATTCTTCTTTTTTATGGAATTAGGCAAAGTGGCGTCCATTCGCAGCCCACCACGCCGCGAACCAACCCTACCTCCAGCCCAAAGGAAGCCGCCATGACCCGCATCTCGATTCCTGCCGCCGACCAAACCCCCGCCGCGACGCGTCCGCTGCTCGACGCTGTCCACAAGCAACTGGGCGTCGTCCCCAATCTGATGAAGGTGCTGGGCAACAGCCCGGCCGCGCTGGGTGGCTATCTCGGCCTCAACGCCACCATCGGCAAAGGCGCGCTCGGCGTAAAGACCGGCGAGCGCATCGCGCTGACGATCGCCGAAATCAACGGCTGCAACTACTGCCTCGCCGCGCATGCCTACCTCGGCAAAAACGTCGCCAAGCTGGACGACGCGGAAATCGCGGCCAACCGCGGCGGCACGTCGGGCGACCCGAAAGCGGAAGCCGCAGTGCGCTTTGCGGCACGCGTGGCGCGCGAACGGGGCCATGTGTCGGACGCCGACGTGCAGGCAGTCAAGGCCGCGGGCTACACCGATGGAGAGGTCATGGAAATCGTGGTTCATGTCGCGCTCAACACGTTGACCAACTACGTCAACGAGGTGGCGCAGACCGAGATCGACTTTCCCCAGGTGCAGCAACTGCGCGCAGCCTGAGTGATCCGACGAAGGGGCGCCGGCAGCCCGGCGCCTCTCGTGCCGCATTCCACAAACCAGTTCAGACGATGATGGAACAACTTCAAATCCCCAGCGACATCGCCTTCTCGCCGGCCGTGAAGACCATTCAATCCCGCAAAGGCTCGCGCCGGGCCTACGCGAAGATGGAAGAAAACGCGGGCTGGGCCACCACGATCACGCCGGATCTGGCGGAATTCGTCGGCGAGCAGACCAGCGTGTTCCTTGGCACCGCCAACGCGGCCGGCCAGCCGTACATCCAGCACCGTGGCGGCCCGCCGGGGTTTCTGCAGATGCTCGACGACAAAACGATCGCGTTCGCGGACTTCAGGGGGAACCGGCAGTTCATCACCGCCGGCAACCTGGCCGAAAATCCCAAGGCGCACCTGTTCCTGATGGATTACCAGCATCAGCGCCGTGTGAAAATCTGGGGCACGGCGAAAGTCATCGAGGACGATCCGGCGCTGCTGGCGCGGCTGATGCCCGCCGGTTACAAAGCGCGGGGCGAGCAGGCGATCGTGTTTCACGTTGAAGCGTGGGATGCCAACTGCCCGCAGCATATCCCGCAGCGCTTCGAGGCCGCGGACGTCGAGAAGGCGCTGGGACAACGCGATGCGCGCATCGCGGAGCTTGAGGCGGAGGTCGCCCGCCTGAAAGGCGTTGCCAAGCCCTTATAATGGCTGCAGGAGGAGTTCACCATGACGATACGGGGAAACCGTACGCCCTTGCCCGCGGCCGCAACAGTGTTCGCCATGTTCGCCACGCTCGGCACCCTCGCGCCCTTGTCCGGCTTCGCGCAGACCTTCCCCTGGCGACCGATCCGGGTTGTCGTGCCCTATCCGCCGGGCGGCGCCAACGACACGGTGATGCGCCTGCTTTCGCCGGGGCTGACGGAACTGCTCGGGCAGCAGGTCGTCATCGACAATCGCGGCGGCGGCAACACCATCATCGGTTCCGAACTCGTGGCGAGGGCGGCGCCCGACGGCCACACGCTGCTGATGATCGCCGCGGGCCATGCGATCAATCCCAGCCTGTACCCCAAACTGCCTTACGACACCGCGCGCGATTTCACGCCGGTCGTGCTGATCGGCGACGGCGCCTACGTGCTGGTCGCGCATCCGTCGTCGGGCATCTCGTCGGTGCCCGAGCTGATCGCGGCGGCGAAGGCGAAGCCCGGGCAGGTGGCGTACGCGTCGTCGAGCATCGGCAATTTCACGCACTTGGCCGCGGAACTGTTCAGTTCCATGGCGGGCGTGAAGATGCTGCACGTGCCGTACAAGGGCGGCGGCCCGGCCATGCTCGACCTGCTGGCGGGTCGGGTGGCCATCTTCTTCTCGACGGTGGCCGTCGCGCGCCCGCACATCCAGAGCAACCGCATCAAGGCGCTCGGGGTGACGACGCCCAAGCGCAGCGTGGCGCTGCCCGAGGTGCCGACGATCGCGGAAGCGGGCTTGCCAGGTTACGCCGCGAGCGGATGGTACGGCCTGGTTGCGCCGACCGGCACGCCACGGGCGGCCATCGAGAAGGTCAACGGCGCCGTCCGCACGGTGATCCGGCCCGCCGAGATGAAGGAGAAGCTCGCGGGCGTCGGCGTGGAAGCGGCGGATGCCACGCCGGCCCAGTTCGGCGAGCTGATCCTCACCGACATGGCGAAGTGGGACAAGATCGTCCGGCCGCTGAAGATCACGCCGGAGTAGTCGGCCCGGACGGACGTAAAAAAGCCCGGCTTGCCGCCGGGCTTTTTGTTGGCGTCGGGCCACTGCCTAGTAAGCGGCCGCCCTGGGTTTGCCGCGCCCGCGGAAACCGCCGAAGGACTTGCCGGCCGGTTTACCCGAGCCGCTCTTGCCGTAGCCGCCATGGCCACGATCGCCGCCGGCACCTTCACGTCCGCCCGCGGGCTTGCCGAAACGGTTGCTGGTGCTGGGACGGCGCCCCATCGGCCGCGAGCTCGGCGGCTTTTTGGAAAACTCGCGCTGCTTCGGCTCCAGGCCTTCGATCACCGTGATCGCGATCGGCTGCGCGGTGAAGCGCTCGATGGACTTCACCAGGTAGTGATCGCGCACGTTCGCGAAGCTGATGGCGACGCCGTTGCGGCCCGCGCGGCCGGTGCGGCCGATGCGGTGCACGTAATCCTCGGCCTGGTTGGGCAGGTCGTAGTTGATGACGTGCGAGATGCCCTGCACGTCGATGCCGCGCGCGGCGACGTCGGTGGCCACCAGCACGCGCAGCGAACCGCGGCGCAGCGCCGTCAACGTGCGGGTGCGGGCGCCCTGGTTCATGTCGCCGTGCAGCGCGGCGGCGGAGAAGCCCTGCCGGTGCAGACCCTGGGCGAGGTCATCGGCAGCGCGCTTGGTCGAGGTGAACACGATGGCCTGGTTCAGCTCGGTGTCGCGCAGCAGGTGCTCGAGGAGCCGCGTCTTGTGGCCCATGTCGTCGGCGAAGTGCAGGCGCTGTTCGATGTTGGCGTGCGGCGTCTGCTGGCTGTCCACCGCGATGCGCACCGGGTCCTTCAGCAGCGCAGCGGCGAGGCGAACGATCGCCGGTTCCATCGTGGCGGAGAAGAGCATGGTCTGGCGGGTGGCCGGTGTTTTGCCGACGATGGCTTCGAGGTCGTCCTTGAAGCCCATGTCGAGCATGCGGTCGGCTTCGTCCAGCACCAGCAACTGGATGCGGGAGAGGTCCACGCGGCCGGAATTCATCTGGTCGAGGAGCCGGCCCGGCGTCGCCACCAGGATGTCCACGCCCGCGCGCAGCAGCTTGATTTGCAGCGGGTAGGGCATGCCGCCGACCACCGAGATGGTCTTGATGTGGCGCATCTTGCGGCCGTACGTTTCGGCGGCCTGCGTGACCTGCGCCGACAGCTCGCGCGTCGGCGTCAGCACCAGCACGCGCGGGCCGCGGCCGGCAACGGCGTGCGGCTGCGTGAGCAGTTGCAGCGCGGGCAGCATGAAGGCGGCGGTCTTGCCGCTGCCGGTTTGCGAAGAGACCATGAGGTCGCGTCCGGCGAGTGCTTCCGGGATGGCGCGGCCCTGGACGGCGGTGGGGTCGGTATAGCCCGCGTCGGCAATGGCCTCGCGGATCGGGGCGGCGAGCCCCAAGTCTTCAAACTTCATTTTCAGTTTTCCCGCGCGCCCATTCCGGTGGACGCGCTAACACCACGATTGCGAAAGGCGCGCCGTCCGCGGGCGGAAGCGGATGCGTACTGCACGCGAGGGGCGCACAGCAGTCGGCGGGCCAAAACACCGGCACCAACCGAATCGCAATCCTTGAGGAAAACCGGAGAAGGTTTACAGCAGGAACGCAGCAGGAAGACTCAGAACCGTCTTCCGGGGAGGTCAGGGACGATGAACGAGTAAAACAGCGCTGCGCACACCCTCAAAACATCTTTAAAACACGGATGCTGCATCGCACAAACCGGAGTATACGCGAGTCCCGGCGAATTCCCAACCCCTGCCCGCAGGGGGGAGAACGGGTCCTGTACGGCGCGGGTCCCAAGGCTGGGCGTCGAGTTTGCTATCCTCGACCTGGAACGCGAAATGAGCGCGGAATGAGACGGGAAAACACATGAACAAAGACCTGAACGCCTACAACATCTTCGACCTGCGGGACCTGGCGCTCAAGCGCGTCCCGAAAGGGCTCTTCGAGTTCGTCGACCGCGGCACCGAGGACGAGATCTCGCTGAAGAACAACCGCTCGGTCTTCGACGGCATCCGCTTCAAGCCGCGCACGATGGTGGACGTCTCCAAGCGCAACCAGGACACCACGATCTTCGGCGTCAAGCACAAGATGCCGCTGGTGATCGCGCCGACCGGCACCGCCGGCCTGATGTGGTACGAGGGCGAACTCGCGCTGGCCCGCGCCGCCAAGGCGGCCGGCATCCCCTTCACGCTGGCGACCGGCTCGATGACCGCGATGGAGCGCGTAGCCAAGGAAGCCGGCGGCGAGCTCTGGTTCCAGCTTTACATGTGGCCCGACCGCGCGCTGTCGCACGAACTGGTCAACCGCGCCAAGGACGCCGGCTACAAGGCGCTGGTGGTGACGGTGGACGGCGTGTCGTCCGGCAATCGCGAATACAACATCCGCAACGGCTTCACGATTCCGTTCTCGTTCTCGGTCCGCAACGTGACGGACATGGTGACGCATCCCCGCTGGCTGATCGGCACGATGCTGCGCTACCTGGTGACGACCGGCATGCCCATGTATGCGAACTACCCGGCGGTGGCGAAGGCCAAGATGACCGCGGGCCCGATGGGCCGCTCCAGCCTGCGTTCGGACTCGATCAGCTGGCCCGACCTCGACGCGCTGCGCAAGATCTGGCCGCACAAGCTGATCGTGAAGGGCATGCTCGATCCGGAGGATGCAGTGAAGGCGGTCGAACACGGCGCCGACGGCATCGACGTGTCCAACCACGGCGGGCGCAACCTCGACGGCATCGTGTCGCCGATCGAGGCGTTGCCGGACATCGTGGACGCGGTGGGCAGCCGGGCGACGGTCTTCATGGACAGCGGCATCCGGCGCGGCAGTGACGTGGTGAAGGCGCTGGCGCTCGGCGCGAATGCGTGCATGGTCGGCCGTTCCACCCTGTACGGCGTGGCCGCCGGCGGCGAAGCGGGGGCTGCGCGCGCGCTGGAAATCTACCGCGACGAGATCAGCCGAAACATCGCGCTGCTCGGCTGCCGCAGCCTGGCGGAACTCGGGCCGCAGTACCTGAAGTTCGTCGATCCGACGTTGAGGGCGCCGAAGAGTTTCCGCGGCGCCGTGCGTGCCGCGCCGGAACCGAAGACGGCGGAAGCGTGACCTGCTGAATTCGCGTGCCCCGGAACCTGGCACTGCCGGGATTCCGTTCTTCACCCGCTACTGGCTGGGCGACACCGGCGCCGTCCTCGCCTACCAGATGCTGGTCGTGGCCGTCGGCTGGCAGGTCTACGACCTGACCAACAGCGCGATGAGCCTGGGCCTGATCGGGCTCGCGCAGTTCCTTCCGCAATTTCTGCTCGCGCTGGTGGTGGGCCAGGTGGCCGACCGCTACGACCGCAAGTGGGTCTCCATGATCTGCATGCTGGTCCAGTGCGTGCTCGCCGCGCTGATGGCGGCCGGCAGTTACACCGGCCGTTTGAGCAGCGAAGCCATCTACGTCTGCGCCTTCCTGATCGGCGCCGCGCAGGCGTTTCAGTCTCCCACCATGAAATCCATGCTGCCGGCGTTGGTCGGCGAGGACCGGCTGGCCAAATATATCGCCTGGAGCACGGGGGCGCGCAAGGGTGCGGTCGTGATCGGCCCGGTGCTCGGCGGTTTCGTTTATCTGCTGGGGGTCGATGCGGTGTACGCCGTGAGCGCGCTTGTCTTTCTCGTGGCCGGCATCCTCATCGCCGGCATCCGCCTGCCGTCGAACGTGCTCGCCTTTCAGCGCATGACGCTGAAGTTCGTGTTCGGCGGCATCCATTACATCCGCGGCAACCGCCTCGTGCTTGGGGCCATTTCCATGGACCTGTTCGCGACGCTGCTCGGCGGCGCCACGGCGCTGCTGCCGATCTACGCACGGGACATCCTGCAGACGGGGCCGTGGGGCCTTGGCATCCTGCTCTCGGCGCCGGCCGTCGGTGCGCTCCTGATGTCGGTTTGCCTGGTCCGGTGGCCTCTCAAGCGGCACGTCGGGCGCGTGCTGATGGCGTCGGTGGCGGCGTTCGGCGCCGCGACGGTCGTATTCGGCCTGTCGACTTCGCTGCCGCTGTCGCTCGCGGCGCTGATGGTGCTGGGCGCGGCCGACATGATCAGCATGGTGATCCGCGCGTCATTGGTGCAGCTGGAAACGCCGGACGCCATGCGCGGCCGCGTCAACGCGGTCAACTCGTTGTTCACCGGCACGTCCAACCAGCTCGGCCAGTTCGAGTCCGGCGTCACCGCGGCGTGGTTCGGTACGGTGCCGTCCGTCGTGATCGGCGGCATCGGCGCCCTGCTGGTGGTGGCGCTGTGGATGCGCCTGTTCCCGGGTCTGGCGCGGCGCGACCGCCTGAAAGAACCGGCTTCGCCGTAACGCTGCGCCCGCCGGTCGTCAGCGGTTTTGAGCATGATGACCCGGACTGTCAAAGCCGGGAGTGCCCGCAGGGTCGGAGTCATTTATGATTCGGCTCTTGTCCCCGGCGTGGCGCCGTCCGAGCGTTGCCATCCTGACGGGTTTTTTATTTTCCGTTTTTCGATCAAGGAATCACCATGTCAGAAGTTTCCGCGGCCGCGAAGGCCGATCTCGCACCGACGGGCAAACTGCGCGCCGGCATCAATTTCGCCAACACGCTGCTGACGGCACGCGATGCCGGCGGCAAGCCCGTCGGGGTTGCGCTCGATCTCTCGCACGAACTGGGCCGGCGCCTGGGTGTGCCGGTGGAGATCGTCGAATTCCCGACCCCGGGCCAGCTCGCGGATTCGGCGGCCCAGAACCTGTGGGACGTGGGCTTCCTCGGCGCGGAACCGGCGCGCGCGAAGCTGATCGACTTCACCGCGCCGTACGTGCAGATTGACGCCACCTACCTGGTGCCGAATGACTCCCCGTTGACGACCATCGCGGCGGTGGACAAGCCCGGCGTCAAGATCGTCGTGCCGGCCAAGGCGGCCTACGAACTGTGGCTGACCGCGAACCTCAAGCACGCGCACATCACGCGAGCGGACGGCGGCGACGGCGCCGCCAAGCAGTTCGCCGCGGGCGGGTTCGACGTGCTGGCGGGCCTGAAGGAACGCCTGAAGAAGGACCTGCCGAACCTGCCGGGCACGCGCCTGATCGACGGCAATTTCACGGCGGTGCTGCAGGCCGCGGGCACGCCGAAAGGCCACGCGGCGGGCAACACCTATCTGAAGGCGTTCATCGAGGACGTCAAGCACTCGGGCCTGGTCGCGAAGCTCATCGAGAAGCACAAGGTCGGCCACGGACTGACGGTGTCGCCGGCGGCCTGAGGACACTGGTCCGG
>JBOIEQ010000019.1:0-42130 GCA_050741255.1 Burkholderiales bacterium
GCGGCGCTGCGCGCGCCGCGTGCGGCCGCGCCTCCCGGCCGCCCGCCCGCGCGCGGCTGACTCGGTCACCGGCGGAAGCCGGCTTTACCGCCGCAGTCCGAGGCGCTCGGCAAG
Source organism: Burkholderiales bacterium (assembly GCA_050741255.1). Taxonomy (GTDB): domain Bacteria; phylum Pseudomonadota; class Gammaproteobacteria; order Burkholderiales; family SG8-41; genus CAZXNF01. The sequence continues at coordinate 115 of JBOIEQ010000019.1, forward strand.
CTTTTCGTAGAGTTCGTACTGATCGCGCACGAACTGGTTCGTTTCGGCGGGGCTGCGCACGGCCGGGATGCCGCCGAGGTTGTCGACGCCCGCGAGCCAGGCGGGGTCGCGCGCGAGGCTGGTGAACACCCCGCGCCAGCGCTCCACCACTTCCTTCGGCAGGCCCGGCGGACCGGCCAGCGCCGACCATGCCGCCAAACGTTCCATTTCCGGCCAGCCGAGGCTGCGCGCGGTGGGCGCGTTCGGCAGTTCCTTCAGGGGTTCGCGGGTCGTCGTCATGAGCGGCCGCAGCGCGCCCGAGCGGAAATGCGCCAGCAGGGCGCCCAGATTGCTGCACGCGAACTGCGTTTGCCCACTGATCAGCGACACCGTGATCTCGCCCGAACCCTTGTATGGCACGCCCACCGCGGCGTCTTTCGGCAGGCCGGCGAGGCTGAAGAGATACTGCGGCCCGAAGTTCTGCAGTGAGCCTTCGCCCACCGTCGCGAAATTGAGCCGGCCCGGCCGCTTGCGGATGTCGGCCACGAGATCCTTCATCGAGGCGTACGGCGCATCGGCTTTCACCGCGCAGACGTAGGGATTGATTTCCATCAGTGAGAGGAAGGTGAAATCACTAGCGCCGTAGGGCGTCGCCTTCTCGGTCGCCGGGAGGATGACCTGCGAGGCGATGCGCGTGAGCAGCAGGCGGTAACCGTCCGGCGCCGCCTTGTGGACCGCCACCGTGCCGATGGCGCCCGAGGCGCCGGGCTGGTTCATCACGACCATCGTCTGGCCGTTGAGATAACGCGGCGCGTGCTGCGCCAGGTTGCGCGCGGCGAGGTCCGCATCGCTGCCGGCGGTGTACGGCACGACGAGCAGGATCGGGCGGGTTGGGTATTGCGCATGTGCCGCCAGCGCTGCGGCGGAGAGGGCGATGAGGAGCGGGATGCGGAGCATGGGCGGAACCTTCAGGCCGTCAATACGGAGGAGGACGCGTGATGATAGCGCAGAGGTTGCGGCGCATACTCGCGACTGATTGCGCGGGGCGGGACGTGGCGCGGGCGGCCCGTCGCCGCGCCGGGACGGGATGAGTGGCAGAGGGAGATGTTCTGATGAATGTAAAAAGAAACCGTGGTCTGACCCTTGATGTTCTTCCAGTCAGGTAAGGTTAAACCCCTCCTCTTGGAAGACGAAATTTCGGGGGAAGCTCAGTTCTATTTCTCCTCGCTCGACCACCACCAGCCGTTCTGGCCCAGCACCATCTTTGCGTAGTAGTCGCGATTGGCAAGAACCGCATAGACGGCCCCGGCGGCAAAGCTCGTGCTCTTCGCGTACTTGCCAAAGCCGGCCAGTTCCAGGACAAAATCAAGGACCAATATCCCGATGAGTGTGAGCGTAAACAGCGTGAGCCCCTTGCGCCACATGCCCTTGAACAGGTAGTAAAAGGGCCCGAATAGAAACGCTACGATATTGAACATCGAAATGCCCTTGCGTTCTTCCTTTGTCAGCATTTTGATATCCGGGAGATTGGGGCCGCCCGCCTTTTGCATCGCTCTGAACCGTCGCTTCCACGTAGCGGACACCTGGAGAGTATCGATATCGACTTCGCCCGGGACAGCATCGACATTTGCTTTCGGCGAGGCATAGGGATTCAGATCGCTCATGTCTTCTCCAGGTTTTGCCGTGAAAGGAGTTCGACTACCAAGCACGCGAAAAAGGAGGTGCCGTGCCTAGGGCCTGTTAACAGTCATGCTAACCAGAGGTAAGCGCACACGAGGTTGAGCATGGAAGTGAAGTTGCGGACGAGTTTCTCGTAGCGCGTGGCGATGCGGCGGAACTGCTTGATGCGGTTGAAGAAACGCTCTACCAGATTGCGGTCTTTATACATATGGCGATCATAACTCAGGAAGTCGTGTGGATAAATTGAGTACCCCAAGGGTCAGAGCCCGGATATTGTTCCTCGACAGGCGGACGGGTGATCGCCGCAGTAGGGCGGGATGAGCGGCGGAGTTGCTCTGATAAATGCGAAAAATCCGTGGTCTGGCCCTTGGTGTTCACAAGCCGGCGAGACCGCTCGACCCTCGCGACGCGTGTGGACAGGGTCCCGCCTACCCGCACACAATGCGGCAAGCACTGGAGGAGAGACTGAACGTATGAATGCGGGATTCGAGGAAATCATGGCCCTCCGCGGCCGGGGCATGCCCGCGGCGGGCGAAGTCACCATGACGGGACACGATCCCGTTTTCTCCGCGCGCTTCAGGATCGGCGAGACGACGGCGAACATCCTCGCCGGGATCGGCGTTGCGGTCACCGACATCCACGAGATGAAAACCGGCCGGCGCCAGAAGGTGGCTATCGACGTGCGCCATGCGGCGGCGACGTGCCAGAGCTCCAAGTTCCTCAGCAGGTCCGAAGGCGGCGCCTGGAAAGCGGTGCAGTCGCCGTCGATGATGCACATGCGTTCCATCACGCAGCCGTGGCGTTGCAAGGACGGCCGCTGGTACCTGCCGCATTTCAACCTGCCGCACCTCCACGACCGCGTGATCGGCGTGTTGAAGTGCGAGTCCAACGCGGATGCGGTTGCCAAGGCTGTCGCGCAGTGGGATTCGCACGATCTCGAAGAAGCGGTGGCCGCGGCGCGCGCGTGCGGGTCCATCGTGCGCTCGAACGCCGAATGGCTCGCGCATCCGCATGGAAAGGTGCTGGCCGGGAGGCCGCTGATCGAGATCACCAAAATCGGGGAGAGTGACCCCGTCCCGTTCCCGAAAGACGGCCGGCCGCTGGCGGGCATCAGGGCCCTCGACCTCACACGCATCCTCGCCGGCCCGATCGCGGCGCGCACGCTTGCTGAAAACGGGGCCGACGTCCTGATGGTGACGGCGCAACATCTGCCGCAGGTGCCGGAGCATGTGATGGACACCAGCCACGGCAAGCGCAGCTGCTTCCTCGATCTCACCCGGCCGGACGACGTGGCGACGCTGAAGGCCCTCGCCCGGAATGCGGATGTGTTCAGCCAGGGCTACCGCCCTGGCGTCATGGACAAGTTCGGGCTCGGTCCCGAACAGCTGGCGCGGGAACGGCCCGGCATCATTTATGTGTCGATCAGTTGCTATGGCCACGGCGGCCCGTTCGCGGACCGCGCCGGCTGGGAGCAGATCGCCCAATGCGCGACCGGCATCTGCCTCGACAACGGCGACGAGCGGCCGAAGCTGCTGCCCGCCTCCGCGTGCGACTACACCACCGGCTACAACGGCGCGCTGGGCGTGCTGCTCGCGCTGGCGCGCCGCGCGCGCGAAGGCGGCTCGTACCACGTGCGCGTGTCGCTGTGCCGCTCCGGCATGTACATCTACCAGCAGGGCAAGGTGGATTATCCGCGACCGGACATGGAGCTCGGCGACGCGGAACTGGGGGCGATTCTGGTCGAATCGCAAGGCGGTCACGGCACGCTGAAGCATCTGGGCCCTGTGCTGAACATGAGCGAGACGAAACCGTATTGGGACAAGGCTTCGCCGGTGCTCGGGTCGAGCCAACCGGAATGGCTTGCGGCATAGATGCTGTTACGGACCTAAACGTGTGCGTTGAGCGACGCGTCCCTCACACATCCCGAGAACCACTTGATACACCCCGCGCTTGCTCCAACGCGTTGTTAGACGACAAGCTGCCGAGGTCAGAGGGCTGGTCAAACAGCCGCTCGGCTCCCGCTGCAGTTAACTCTTCCCGAGAGCCGTATCCCCAAAGCACACCGACAGCGCGGACTTGATTTCGACGAGCGCCACGAACGTCATGCTCTCTGTCACCGACCATTACCGTGTCACCCGACCGCAGCCGTGCCGTCACTAGAGCGTGACCGATCAACTCTCCTTTATCTGAGCGCTCGCCACTGAGCTCACTCCCGAAGATTTCCTTGAAATACCTCGCGAGCCCGAAGTGGGCCAGTATCTGCTCGGCGAACACCTGTGGTTTGGACGTCGCCACGAACAGGTCCGCGCCTAGAGCGCTAAGTGACTCAACCACCTCGGGGATCCCTGAGTAGACGGTGTTCTCGAACATGCCAATAGCGGCAAACCGCTCGCGATACGCCTGTATCGCTGCTTCGATTCTTGCGCCGTCACCGGACAGCAGCCTCGCAAACGTATCGTGCAGAGGCGGACCGATGAAGCGCACCAGGTCGCTATCCGGAGGACTCGGCTCTCCCAGGCTAGAAAGACCATGCTTGATGCAGGTCACAATGCCTTCGCGCGGGTCCGTCAACGTGCCATCCAGGTCAAACAGAATGTTCACGCGCGAACCTTGTCGTCTAACTTGATTTATCCGGCAACGATACGACGAACCGGGTAACCGTATACGGCCAGGCGGGGCGTGGCGTTCGTCCGAAAGTCACTGAAAGTGCATGACATGCGCCATCATGCCAAAGATTCCCGCGGCTGGTCACTTCAGTCAACTTCGCCGGGGGTAGCCCGGCAGCTAGTTACTTTCTCTTGTTCGGCCAAGAGAAAGTAACCAAAGAGAAGGCCGCCCCAAGGCACCGCCACTGTCGTGGTGCCCCTGCGCTGCTCGGCACGGACGGCGGCTGCGGAACTCGCTTCCGTCAGGAGAGCATGACGGAAGCTCAGACAGTCCTCGCCGAAGGCCCCGTCCCTGCCTGTGCTGCTCGGCGGTGCCTAAGGGGACCCAAAAATCAAACGACCTCAATAAACCTCCGTCATTCCGGCAAAAACTCAGCCTTCGCTACCGGCTGACCTGGTTGCGCCCCTTGTGCTTGGCGCGATAGAGCGCCTTGTCGGCCGCCTTGATCACGGCCTCCGGCGTCGTGGCCCGCGGGCCCCGCTCGGCCACGCCGATGCTGATCGTCACCGCCACCGATTTGCTGCCGCCGCTTTTTACTGGTCCGGCCGCGCGTTTGCCGCGGCCTTTCTTCGCGGCCACCGGCCGGTCGGGCGCGCGCAACTGCATGCGGTAACCCTCGATCGAAGCGCGCACCGCTTCCAGCGCGGGAATCACCCCGTCCGCATCCCGGCCTGAAAACAGCACGGTGAATTCCTCGCCGCCGTAACGGTACGCGCGCCCGCCGACGCCGACGCGCCCGATCTGCGCGGCCACCATGCGCAGCACCTGGTCGCCCACATCGTGGCCGTGCGTGTCGTTGAACTTCTTGAAGTGGTCCACGTCGAGCATGGCGATGGCGTAGTGGCTGCCGAGTCCGGCGAGCGCCTCGTTCAGCGCGCGGCGGCTCGGCAGCGCGGTCAGTTCGTCGCGGAACGCCATGCGGAAGCTGTCCTGCAGCACGGCCACGGTCACGCCCAGCGCCGCGGTGGTCAGCCAGAGGGCGGTCTCGCGCGGCGTGCCGATGGCGTGCAGCGCGAGCGCGCCCGCCGCGAGCGCGCCGGCCAGCCCCCACTCGATCGGCAGGCGGCGAACGAAGGCCAGCGTGACGGTGACCAGCAGTCCGAGTGCAAGGGCTGCCAGCGTGCTCTGCGGTAGTGGGGTGAGCGGCGTGGGGTTGAACCATGCGGGGTCGATCCAGGGCTGCCAGGCCCGGGTCACGAACGCCGGATCGGGTGTGGCGACGAACCACGCCGTGACCACGATCTCCGCCACCAGCACGCCGAGCCGGAACGCGCCATGCCGATTCCAGAGGCCGCGCTCGGTTACGCCCGCGAGCAGGGCGAGGTTGATCGGGAGGAAGACGGCCAAGGCCACGAACAGCGTGCGGGTGGCGGCGGTGCCGGGTCCGCCGGGCAGCCACCGTGCGCAGGCCGCGTAGGCGGCGGCGAGTGTCAGCAGCGCGAACAGCGCGCGGCCGCGGTTGAACGCCAGGGCAATCGCGCCGCCGGTGAGGCACACCGCATACGGCAGCCACGCCAGCATCGCCTCGGCGGCGGCGGGCAGCGGCACGCGGCGCGTGGCGAGCGACCAGGTCACGATCAGCAGCGCAACGGGAAAGGCGGCAAGGCGTAGCGCGTGCATCGTCACGCGGCCCCGCGTGTGGGGAAGAAGCGGATCACGGCGCCAGTATAAATGTCCGCCGGCGAACGAACGCACGCCGGTGGCGTTACACACCTTTACAACTGCACGTCGCATTTCTGCCGCGGGGTGAAGTCTCAATCACCGTCACCCCACGAAAGGAGGACGTCATGAAAACCCTGATCGCCGCCGCACTGACGATCGCCACGCTGACCGGCTGCATCGCGGTGCCGGTCTACGGACCCGGCCCGCGCGCGCAGGGTGGCTACGCGTATCCCGCGCCCCCGCCGCCGCCTTACTACCCGCGGCACAACGGTGATTACCGTTAGCGTGCGCGATACAAACTGTTACATCCCGCGATCGAACATCCTGTTGCACGCATGAGTCAGAAGTCATGTTCCCTCAGCAACTACGGAACACGGTTCAACCCACCAACCTGGAGAAGACAATGAACAAGCGCTTGATCAGTACTCTGGTATCCATCGGCTTGTCCGCCGCAGCGGTTTCGGTGGCGACGGCCCAAACCGTTGCGCCGCCCGCCGCCGGCGTGCAGGCCCAGCACGGCGCCCGGCACGAACACGCGAAGCGGGCCTTCAGCCTGCCCAGCGAGCGCGTCGACGCCCGTCTGGCCTATATCAAGACGGCGTTGAAGGTGACGGACGCGCAGCAACCGCAGTGGGACGCGTTCGCCAACACGCTGCGCAAACAGGCGGCGGACCGCGACACGCGGATCAAGGCGATGCGGGCGAAGTTCGCGGACGGCAAGCCGCGCCAGCGCCCGAACGCGATCGCGCGCATGGAGTTCCAGCAACAGCGCCATGCCGCCACGCTGACGCGCCTGAACGAGTTGCTCGCCGTCCAGCGTCCGCTCTATGCCTCGCTCTCCGCGGAACAAAAGCAGGTCGCGGATGAAGTGCTGGCGCCGCGCGGCCATCGCCGCGGTGGTTTCGGCCACCACGGTGGGCGTGCAAGGGCGTAAGTACCACGCACAATAAAAAACCCCGCTGCGGCGGGGTTTTTTTTGGGCTGCGAAGGCTACTGCGGCGGCCTTACGCCGTCCTTGCTCACCTGCACGCGCGTGGCGACCACCTTGCCGTCGTTGTTCATGCCCGCCGCGATGTAGGCGTATTCACCGGTCTTGAGTGCGGTGCGATCCGCCTCGACGGCGGCGACGATAGGGGTGCTGTCAGTGACGATCACGGTCTGCGTGCCGCCCTTGTAGCTCACGGTCAGTTCACGCCCGTTCCCGACCTGGGCGATGCCCGACACCGGGGCATTCGTCATGCTGGAGCCCGCTTCCAGGTCGTGCGGACGGTGGCCTTCATTGGGGGCTGCGGCCGGGAAGACCAGGAGGCCGCGCGCGAGGAGCTTGCCGTCGGGGCCCGGTATCGCGGTTACGCCTAGACCGGTGCCGGGCTTGATGTCCGCGAGCTTCAGCGCGCGCATGGTGGCGACGGTCGTTTTGTCCGTCAGATCGATTTTCATGTCGCGGCCTTCGCGCGTTTTCACCAGCAGCACGTCGCCGTCGAGGCCGGTGATGGTGCCGCGGATGCGCAGGCTCTGCGCACCGGCTGTACTCGCCGCGGCGAACAGGCAGCCCAGCAGCAACAGGGAAAAGGATTTCAAAAATAGTTTCAAAATGGCTCCTTGGCGATCGATGAGAGGCGAAACGGCGGCGCGGGAAAATTTGCGCGTACAATACCAGCCTCCAAACGCTTTGTACGAGGCCCGGACGTAACCCGGACGCACGCATGACTCGCGCGTAGGACAGCGCGTGACGCTGCCTGGGTCCGCATTCCTGACATCTCACGCGGCAGCGGCTCGCCGCGCCGTTCTCTGGACCCCGCAATGCCGTATCTCGAAGTGCCCCCCGATACCCGGTTGTTCTACGAAGTGGACGACTGGACCGATCCGTGGACGACGCCGGAAACGGTGCTGATGATCCATGGCTTTACCGAGAACACCAGCGCCTGGCGCGCCTGGGTGCCGCATCTCGGGCGGCACTACCGCGTGCTGCGCTTCGACCAGCGCGGGTTCGGGCAGTCGAGCGCCGTCACGGAAGACACGGTGTTCACGACCGACATGTTCGTCGAGAACGCGGCCCGGCTCATCCAGGCGGTGGCCGGCGGGCCGGTGCATGTGATCGGCGGCAAGAGCGGAGGCCTGATCGCGATCGCGCTGGCCGCGTCGCGGCCCGAGCTGGTGAAAACGCTCACCCTGGCGTCGACACCGCTGGCGCCGCCGCAACCGCAGGGCTGGCTGGAACACATGGACCAGCACGGCATGCCGAGCTGGGCACGCCTGACGATGCCGCCCCGCCTCGGCACGGCGATGCCGCCGGAGGGCATGGAGTGGTGGATCGCCATGATGGGCGCCACGTCGCTCACGACCGCGCATGTGTACCTGCGCTGGGTGAGTTCCATCGACATCGGCAAGGAACTGCACAAGGTGAAGTGTCCGGCACTGGTGCTCACCACGAGCCAGCCGCGCCGCAACTACAGCCGCTCGGACATCGAGGTGTACCGCGAGGAACTGCCGCAGGCGGAGATCGCGGTGATTTCGGGCGACGGCTACCACGTGGCGGGCACGGCCCCCGACGAATGCGCACCCGTCGTGCGCGAGTTCCTCCAGCGTCACGGTGCGGGAACAGTTACTGCAAAAGGAAAGAGCAAATGATGATGAAGCAGATCGCCATCGCAATCGCCGCGGCTGCGGTACTGACGGTAGCCGCCGTGCCATCCTCGACATGGGCCGCGGACGCCGCGTACCCCACACGCCCGATCCGGCTGATCGTGCCCACCGGCGCGGGCGGCAACACCGACGTCTTTGCGCGCGTGGTGGCGGAGAAACTGCGCGAGCCGCTGGGACAAACGGTGATTGTCGACAACCGGCCCGGCGCGAGCGGCCTCCTCGGCTCCGACCTCGTCGCGAAGGCGACTCCGGACGGCTACACCCTGCTGATGGCCTTTCCCTCGCATCCGGTGAATCCCAGCCTGTACTCCGACATGCCGTACGACACGGTGAAGGACTTCGCGCCGATCACGATGGTGACCTCCGTCACGCAGGTGCTCGTCGTCAACCCGAAGCTGCCGATCAAGACCGTGAAGGATGTGATCGCGCAGTCGCTGGAGAAGCCCGGCCAGTTCAATCACGGCGTGGTAGGCGCGGGCAGCCTGGGCGACCTGTGCGCGCGGACGCTGACCGCGATGACGGGCGCCCAGATCACGCAGGTGCCCTACAAGGGCGCGCCGCAGATCGTCACCGCGCTGATCGGCGGCGAGATCCAGGTGTATTTCAGCGCGCCGGTGGCGGTGATTCCCCAGATCAAGGCGGGCCGCGTGCGCGCGATCGGCGTGAGCACGAAGCGGCGGCTGGCGGTCCTGCCCGACGTGCCGACGATCGCGGAATCCGGCATCCCGGGCTTCGAGGTCGTGGGCTGGAACGGCATTCTCGCCCCGGCGAAGACGCCCAAACCGATCATCGACCGCTGGCACAAGGAGGTCGTGGCCGTGCTGCGCGCGCCGGACGTGCAGGCGGACGTCATCGCGCAGGGCATCGAGCCCATCGGCAACACGCCCGAGGAGTTCGCGCGCATCCTGCGCGACGACGTGCAGAAGTGGGGCAGGATCCTGAAGGGCACCAAGACGACCAGCGCCAGGCAGTAATCCGGCGCGATGGCGGCCGTCGCGCGAATGCGCGATCATCGCTTCCTCCATGGCGGCTAAAACAAAACGGAAGTCGGGCCTTAAGCGTGCGCCAGCAAAAAAGCGGGCGCGCAAGGCAACCGTCAAGTCCCGCGGCCTCGCGCCCGCGGAATGCCGGCTGGACACGCTGACCGGCGAAGCGGAAGCAGCGCGGGCACGTATCGAGGACGAGGGCGGCATCGTCCTCGGTTGCTACAGTGACCCGCTCGGCAAGAACCCGCTGATCATGGCGATCCTGCCGATCGACGGCATCGAGCCGACACCCTTCCAGCGCGACCTGTCGCAGACCCATCACCGCAAGCTCGCGGACGTCATCGACCGCACCGGCCTGTTCCTCGATCCCGTGATCGCGGTCACCGCGCCGGACAAGGGGTTCTGGACGCCGAACGGCATGCACCGCCTGCAGGCCATGCGTCGCCTTGGCGCGCGCGCGATCACGGCGCTCGTCGTGCCCAAGCGCGAAATCGCGTGGCAGATCCTCGCGCTTAACACCGAGAAGGCGCACAACCTGCGCGAAAAATCGCTGGAGGTGATCCGCATCTACCGTGGGCTCATCGACGAGGACGCGAAGCGCGCCGAATCCGGTTTCTCTTTTTACCTGGAGGAAGCCTCGCTGGTGACGCTCGGCATCTGCTACGAGCGCAACGGCAAATTCGCGGGCGGCGCCTACAACCCCATCGTGCGCCGGCTGGAGGCGTTTTCGGAGGCGCCGCTGTCGGCCGCCATCAAGGTGCACGAGAAGCACGCCGATCTGCTGATGGACCTCGATGCCCGGGTGGCGGAGGTCATCGCAAAGCTGAAGGCGCGCGGCTTCGTCAGCCCCTACCTGCGCGCTTTCGTCGTCGCGCGCATCAACCCCCTGCGCTGGATCCAGGGCGAACCGCCGCCGCTGGAAGAAGTGTTCAGGACGATGCGCGAGCGCGCCGGCAAGTTCAACGTCGAAAAAGTGAAACAGTAAGACCTGACCGCCGCCGGCGGTGCCGCTGACGACGCGGACTGAACGACCTTCAAAGGAGTGCGCCATGCGCCGCTGGGCCCCGCTGATCTGTGCGTTATCGATGATGGCGGGGCAGCCCCCCGCGCAGGCCGCCGATCACAAGGCGCTGCTCGCCAGGATCGACACCGACCTGTTCGATCTGCCGCCGCCGGCCGTGTTGCCCGCGCCGCGGCGGCTGTGGGCGACGTGGTACCACGTGCACGCGGTGGACGCGATCCCCGACGGCTACTCGCTGCTCGACCCGGCGGGTGCGTCGATCAGCCCGAAGATCCCCGGTCGCGACTGGTGCCAGGCGGCGCTGCAGGGCGTGATCGCGATCAAGGACGCGGACGGACTGCGGCGCACCTATACCTACGAAAAAAGCGTGCAGGCCGAGGAATTGATGTGCGCCCAGTATTACAAGAAGGCGCCGCCGTGGTCGCGCGCGGCGGGGCGCAGCCGCTTCGGCATCGCCCGGGGCCCCTTCGGCGACGGCGCCGGCGGCTACCAGGTCGTGCCGTACCGCAGCATCGCGGTGGACACGAAGCAGCTACCCCTCGGCACCGTGCTGTACGTGCCGGCCGCACGCGGCGTCGAGGTGACGATGCCCTCGGGCCGCAAGGCGAAGCACGACGGCTACTTTTTCGCCTCCGATCGCGGCGGGGCCATTTCCGGCAACCACATCGACGTGTTCGCCGGGCACTGGACGGAGAATCCGTTTCCGTCGTTCATCTTCAGCACGGCGCAGAAGCCGTTCGAGGCCTATGTCATCGCCGACGAGAAGGTGAAACCGCGGCTGCACAACCTCCACGCGTTCGATTGAGGCGGGGATTGCCATGACGATCGCCTGGGAAGCCTTCACGCCGGGTGCTGCGCTGGCCGGCGGCGCACTGATCGGCCTGGCCGCTGCACTATTCGTGGTGCTGAACGGCCGCATCGCCGGCATCAGCGGCATCGTCGGGGGGCTGTTGCGGCCCGCGCCGGGCGACGTTGCGTGGCGTGCCGCGTTCGTGGGCGGTCTGGTAGCAGGACCCGTCGTCTACGGCCTGTGCTTCGGCCTGCCGGCCGTGCGCATCGATGCGGATTTTCCGCTGCTGATCGCCGCCGGTTTGCTGGTCGGGATCGGCACGCGCAACGGCGCGGGCTGCACCAGCGGCCACGGCGTCTGCGGGCTGTCGCGGCTCTCGCCACGTTCGCTCGTCGCGACGCTGGCTTTCATGGCGGCGGGCTTCGCCACGGTCTTTGTGCTGCGGCACGTTACCGGAGGCTGACCGCCATGTACACCCTGGCTTCCCTCCTCGCCGGTTTTATCTTCGGCATCGGACTCATCGTCGCCGGCATGGCGAATCCCGCCAAGGTGCAGGCCTTTCTCGATCTCGCCGGTGCCTGGGATCCGTCCCTCGCGCTGGTCATGGCGGGAGCGATCGTGGTCGGCGCGGGGGCGTTCGCGCTCATGCGCCAGCGCACGCGTTCATTGCTCGGTGCACCCATGAAGCTGCCGACGGCGCGCGACATCGACCGCCGGCTGGTGCTCGGCAGTCTCGTGTTCGGCGTGGGGTGGGGGCTCGCCGGCATCTGTCCCGGCCCGGCGCTCGTGCTGGTGGGCAGTGGCTCGCTCAAGGGCGTGGTGTTCCTTGTCGCGATGCTCGCCGGCAGCGCGGCCTTCGAATGGCTGGAGGCGCGGCCTGCGCAATAACCGGGCGCGCACCTGCGGAGGACACGCAGGGCGCCCCGGGCCCTGCGCTTACTTCTTCATTTCGTCCTTTTTCATGCCGTCCTTGGACATCGAATCCTTGGACATGGAATCCTTCTTCATGCTGTCCTTCTTCATGTCGTCGGCGGCGTAGGCATTCACAGCGGCGCCCACGGCGGCCATGGACAGGCAACCCGCAACCATCAGTTTGACCAGCGTTTTCATGCACTTCTCCTGGAAAAGGGATGCGGCGGTTGAGCGCCGCGCATGTCCGTGGGGAAAATCCCGCACCGACGGGGGTCAGTCGCGCGGGCGGCGGCGGCCTTACAGCGCCGGCGCGCCGGTCAGGGCCTGGTTTTGACTTTGCGGCACTCGGCGGTCGTCGCTTCGCGGATGATTTCCGCCAGCCGCAGGGTGCCAGGACCCGCCGCTTCACGGTCCGCGAACACGAGATACAACTCCACGTAGCGCTCGCCGCCTTCGCGCAGCGGCAGCACCTTGAGTGTGCCCGCCGCCAGCTCGTCGCGGATCTTGTACTCCGGCAGCCACGCGTAGCCGTAGCCCGAACGGGCGGCAATGATGGAGGTCGACATGTTGCTGACCGTCCAGCGTTGCGGCGCTTCGATCGTGGTGCGCGCGGTGCGCTGTTGCCCCGTTTCCCTCACCACGAGCTGACGGTGCGCGCGCAGGTCCTTCATCGTCGCCTTGCGCTTCAACTGGTGCAGGGGGTGCTCCGGGCTCGCCGCCAGCACCAGCGCGAGACGGATCAACGGATCGCCGACAAAGCCTGCGGGCACGGCGCCCGCGATGGCCAGGTCCGCCTGGCCGCCGAGCAAGGCTTCCTGCGTGCCGCTGATGACCGATTCGATCAGCTCGATGCGCGTGTCCTGACCTTCCCTGCCGAAGCGATGCAGGCAGTCGAGGATCAGCCAGGTGGGGAACAGCACTTCCACGGCGAGGCGGATTTCCGGTTCCCAGCCGGCCGACAGCGAACGGGCAGCCTTTTCCAGGCCGCCGGCGTCTTCCAGCAAAGCCTGCGCGCGCCGGTGCAGCAACTGGCCGGTCGGTGTCAGCACGGCCTTGCGGCCGTGGATTTCGAACGCCTTCACCCCGAGCACGGCTTCCAGCTTCTGCACCGCGTAAGTGATCGCTGACTGGCTCTTGTGCAGGGCGTCCGCAGCCTGAGCGTAGCCGCCGGCTTCCACCACGGCGATGAGGGCACGCCATTGCTCGAGGCTGATATGGGGCGTGGGCGGGAGGAGGGTCGGCGCAGCCATCAACTTATCAGTTAATTAGATCAATAAGAGCCGAATATTGATCTGTTTTATCGAATTGGTAAATGCTCCAATGACGGCGTCGCATCACCACTCACCAAGAACAAGGAGCAACGTCATGAACAAAACCCTGCTGCAAGTGAATGCCAGCCTGTTTTCCGGGGCCGGCCAGTCGACCCGCCTTGCGGATACCTTCGTCGCCGGCTGGCGCGCCCGCAATCCCGGCGCCACGGTGATCGTGCGCGATCTCGCCACGGAACCGGTGCCGCATCTGACTGCCGAGCGCTTCCAGGCCTTCCTGACCAAGCCCGAAGACCGCACCGCCAACCAGCGCGTGGAAGCCGGCTATTCGGATGCGCTGATCGACGAACTGAAACGCGCCGACGTGGTGGTGTTGGGCGTGCCGATGTACAACTTCGACGTGCCCTCCACGCTGAAAGCCTACTTCGATCACATCGCCCGCGCCGGCGTCACCTTCAATTACACGGCGAACGGCCCGGTCGGCCTGCTGGGCGGCAAAAAAGTCTACGTGTTCGCCTCGCGCGGCGGGCTGTACGCCGGCCGGCCGCAGGACACGCAGAGCGCCTACCTGCGCAACTTCCTCGGCCTGCTCGGCATTACCGACGTCGAGTTCGTGTACGCGGAAGGGCTGGCGATCAGCGACGCCAGCAAGCAGGCAGCCCTGGCGGCAGCGCAACAGGCCATTGAACGCCTGCACGCGCCGCTGCCGATGGCCGCCTGAGCGTAATCTTGCGAAAGCAACAAACGGCCGCATTTATTGCGGCTGAACAAGGAGATCGAGCCATGAAAAAGCTTGCGTTCAAACAGACCAACAATCAGGGTCACTGGGTCGGTGACGGCTTCCCCGTGCGCAGCGTGTTCTCCTATCACGACCGCGCCGCGGAGCTGTCGCCCTTCCTGCTGCTCGACTACGCGGGGCCGGCCACGTTTCCGCCGACCACGCAGCGCAAGGGCGTGGGCGAGCATCCGCACCGCGGCTTCGAGACGGTGACCATCGTCTATGACGGCGAGGTCGAGCATCGCGATTCCTCGGGCGGCGGCGGCATCATCGGCCCCGGCGACGTGCAGTGGATGACGGCGGCCGGCGGGCTGGTGCATGAGGAATTTCACGGCCCGGCATTCGCCAAAAAGGGCGGCGCCTTCGAGATGATCCAGCTGTGGGTGAACCTGCGCGCGAAGGACAAGATGGCGCAGCCGGGCTACCAGGGGATCACGAACGCGCAGATCCCGCGCGTGGCGCTGCCAGAAGATGCCGGCGCGGTGCGGGTGATCGCGGGCGATTACGAAGGCAATAAAGGGCCCGCGCGCACCTTCAGCCCGGTGAACCTGTGGGACGTGCGGCTGAACGCGGGAAAACGCGTGGCGTTCAAGGTGCCCGCGGGCTACACGACCGCGGTGTTCGTGATGAGCGGCCAGGTGACGCTGGCCGGCGGTGAGACGGTGGGCGAAGCCGAACTGGCGGTGCTTGAGCGGGCAGGCGAAGCGTTCTCCCTCGAAGCGACGGAGAACACGAAGCTGATGATCCTCAACGGCGAGCCCTTCAACGAGCCGGTGGTCGGCCATGGACCGTTCGTGATGAACACGCGGGCGGAGATCGTGCAGGCGATGAGCGATTACCAGAACGGCAAGATGGGACAGATCGCCGTCGCGCATTGAAGGTTGTCAGCAGTAAAAGCAAAGGCCCGCGGCATGGCTGCCGCGGGCCTTTTTTATTCGGGTATTGGCGGGTAGGGCGGCCCTCGCCTCATGCGGCAGCCGATTCCGCCATCACGATCGCCTGCGCGTATTCCGCATCGCGGGCCCGGAGCCGGTTCAGCACCTCGCGCACGCAATCCAGGAACGCGACCGCACCCGGACCCAGCGGCTGCCGGGCCTGATACACGTAGCCGAACAGCATCCACCGTTCGGGCTCCAGCGGCCGCATGACCACGCCGCGCAGATCGATCGCCTGCGCGCAGACCCTGTCCAGCAACGCGATGCCGATGCCGTCGCGTACCAGCTGGCAGGCCATCAATGAAGATCGGGTTTCCACGGCGTACTGCGGACGCACGCCGCCCGAGCTAAAAAAATCATCGATCTGCCGACGCCACCGCTGGCCCGGCCACAGTCCGAGCAGGGGCTCGGTGGCGAGGTCCTGCGCCGTGACGCTGCGCCGGGCCGCCAGCCGATGGCCTTCCGGCAGCATGGCTTCCACCCGCACACGGAACAGCGGGCGGTTCTCGATTTCGACCAGCGGGTGCGATACCGGCAGCGAAATGACGCCGAGGTCGTAGAGGCGCGTACCGACGCTGCCCTCGATGCCGAAGCGCGACTGCATGTCGACCGACACGCGAACGTCCGGATGCGTGCGGCGAAACAGCGCCAGCGCTGGCGACAGGAGGCCCTGGCCGATGCGCGGACCGGTGACCAGCCGCAACTGGCGCTGCGAGCGCGAGCGGATATCGGCCGCAATGCGCGGGATCTCGTCGAAGCCGGCAAGGATGTGCTCGGCGTCCCGGTAGAAAGCCTCGCCCTCCCGGGTCAGCGTCAGGCGGCGGCGGGTGCGGTTGAACAGCCGCAGCTTCGTCTCGGCTTCGAGGAGGGCGATCAGGCGGCTCGCTGCCGACGTGCTCAGGCTCAGGCTGTCGGACGCGGCCGTCAGGGAGCCGGTGGTCACCACCAGACGAAAGAGGCGGAGCGCGCGGATATTCAAAGCCAGGAACTCACTCGGTTATCCTGATGATTATTAATTGATATTACTCGATCGTTCTTAAAATTTGAAATGAATGACGATTAATTCTAATTTTCCGAAAGAGGGGCTTGTCTAGACTCCACATCGAATCCAATCCGGCCGACCGGCAAACCAACAATAGCCGCACCGGGCCGCACACTTCGAGGAGATTCAAAAATGACACGCCCAGCCCTCTGCTCCGGATGCTTTGCGCTCGCCTTGCTGTCAACCATCACCCTGACCGCCGGCACGTCCGCCGCCGCCGACTATCCTGAGCGGCCGGTAAGGCTGATCATTCCCTTTGCTTCCGGCAGCGCCACCGACACCTCGGCTCGGCTCTACGCCCTGGAGTTGAGCAAGCAGATGGGACAGCAAGTCGTTCCCGACAATCGCCCCGGCGCCGGCGGCGCGATCGGCATGCAGCAGCTCGCCAAGTCCGCGGCCGACGGCTACACCATCGGCTATGCGGGAGCGGGCCCGCTCGCCATCAACCGCAGCGTGACGCCCAATCTGCCCTACGACGTCGACAAGGATTTCCAGTTCATCTCGCAGGCCGTGGACGCGCCGCTGATGATGGCCGTCTCGCCGACCCTGCCGGTCAAGACGGTGAAGGATCTGATCGCCCTCGCGAAGGCCAAACCCGGCCAGTTGGCCTACGGCTCCGCGGGCACCGGCACCATCGGCCATCTCGCGGGCGAGTATTTCAGGATGAAGACGGGCGCCGACATCCTGCATGTCGCCTACAAGGGCGGCGCACAGGCCGCCATCGATGTCATGTCCGGCAATGTGCAACTCATATTCGACCCCATCAACGGCGTCTCGCCCAACGTCAAGTCCGGGCGCCTGCGCGGCCTTGCCGTCACCGGGCTGAAACGCGCCAAGGCCTTCCCGGAAATCCCGACGGTTGCGGAATCGGGTGTAAAGGGCTTCGAGGTCACCACCTGGGGCGGCATGATTGCGCCCGCGGGAACGCCAGCCGCGATCATTACCCGGCTCAACGCGGAGATGCAGAAGGCGGCGAAATCATCCTTCGTCAACGAGCGCTATGCCGCACTGGGCGCCGAGCCGGTGGCCGGCACGCCGGAGCAGTTTGCAACACTGGTGCGCACGGAAACCGCCAAGTGGGCGGAGGTCGTCAAACGCGCCAACCTCAATTGAACGCGGACCGCTGGCGCAGCGCATCGGTCCCGCCCGGCTTCCGCCACCCTTCGTCACCGCATCGCTGCCGATGAACCCCCTCGCCAGCCGGCCCGGACTTGACGAGATCCGGGCCTCGTTCATGCGGCGCAGCCTGTGGCAAGCATGGCTGGACGTGGAGGCTGTACTCGCCGAAGTGCAGGCCGAGCTGGGCCTCATTCCGGTTGCCGCGGCCGCGGAAATCCGCAGCAAGGCGAATCTCGTGGCGATCGGCGAAGACGCCCTGGCCGCCGACATCGCGCGCACGCGCGCGCCCATCCTTTCGCTTGCGCGCGCGCTGGGCAACGCCTGCGCGGGCGATGCCGGCGGCTACGTGCACTGGGGCGCCACCACGCAGAATGTGCTGCAGACCGGACGCACGTTACTCATGCGCCGCGCGCACGACGCATTCATGGTGCGGTTCGGGGACGTCATGGAAAAACTTGCCGATCTGGCCGAGTCCGGCGCGGAGACCCTCACGGTCGGCCGCACCAACCACCGGCACGCGCTGCCCATCACCTTCGGCTTCAAGGCCGCGGCGTGGATCGAGGAACTGCTGCGTCATCGCGATCGCCTGGTCGGCGCCGAGCCGCGGGTGTTCCTCTCGCTGTGGGGCGGGGCGATCGGGGCCATGCACGCGTTCGGGGAACACGGACCCGAACTCAACCGCCGTCTGTCGCAACGGCTGGGGCTGTTTCCCATGGCCGTGCCCTCGCGCGCCGGCACCGACTACATCGCGGAGTACGTGTTGCTGCTGGCGCTGTTCAGCGCCACCTGTTCGAAAATTGCCCGCGAGCTCTATGCGCTCATGGCGGACGAGTTCGGCGAAGTGTACGAGCAGCTCGGCGACGGCGTCGTCGGCTCCAGCACCATGCCGCACAAGGTCAATTCCAAGGTCGCGGTGCAGGTCATCGCGGTGGCCGCCCGGCTGCGCAGCCAGGTGCCTCTGGCCCTGGAAGCCATGCAACCCACGCACGAAGGCGACGCGGCCAACAACCAGATGCTCTACGGGTTGATGGACAGCATCTGCCCGCTGGCCTATGAGCTCATTCTCGAGATGGACGCGCTGCTCGGCTGCATTCGTCCGGTACCGGAGCGTATGCGCCGGAATCTGGAGCTCTCGGCCTCGGTCATCGCCGCGGAGAACGCCATGATGGCGCTGGCGCCTGTACTGGGGCGCACGCGCGCGCACGATCTGCTGCATCATGCGGTGGCCGAACTTGCCGATGCCGGCGGGAGTCTCGCGGAGGTTCTGCTGGGCAAGCCGGAGATCCGCGCAGCGGTCGATGAGCGCATATTGCGCGAGGCGCTCGACCCCGCCCGCTATACCGGACGCAGCGCGATCCTGGCGCGGGAGATGGCCGGGAGGGCGCGGGCCGCTGCGCGCGATCTGCAGCGGCGTTCGCCGGCGGGAACCCCGGCCCACACGTCCGTTGAGTAAAGCCCCGAGGAAAGGACGCTTGCCATGCAATCCCGTATAGCTCCCGCCGTGCAGTCCCTGCTGCTTGCCATTGCCCTGCTCGGCGCCGTGACGGTCCACGCCGCGAGCCCCGCGGTCAAGGCGCCGCAGGTGGACACGCCCAAGCGCGTGCTGTTCGTGGGCAACAGCTACTTCTACTACAGCGGCAGCCTGCATTTCTATGCACGGCGGATCGCGCTGGCCGCTGATCCCGCCTGGGCCAAGTCGTTCGAATACAAGTCCGCCACCATCGCCAATGCGCCGCTCGCCCATCACAACATCCAACATCTGACCGAACCCGGCAGGCTGGGCGTGAAGGAGCCTTTCGATCTGGTGATCCTGGCGGGCAACAGCACCGACGCACTGTCCGATGCGACGCGCGCGGAATTCCGCCATGCGGTGATCGAGTTCGACCGGGTCATCCGCGCGCGCGGCGGCGCCACCGCGCTGTACATGACGCAGGCGCACGTGAAACCGAGCCGGTCGGCGGGCCCCGACATGATGCGCAGGACCGAGGCGATGTACGTCGCCGTCGGCAACGAGATCGGCGCGCTTGTCATTCCGGCGGGGCTGGCGTTCGAGGAAGCCCTTCGCCGGCGACCCGATATCAAGCTGCACATGGACTACGACGGCAGCCATCCCACGGAACTGGGCATCTATCTCGCAGCCTGCACGGTATACGCCAGCCTGTATGGAAGGTCGCCGGTCGGCAATACGTATGATTTCTTCGGCAGGGTGAGCAAGGAGGACGCCGCCTTCCTCCAGACGGTCGCGAACGACACGGTCAGGGCGTTCTTCGGGCGTTGACCGGCGGTGGGCGGGCACGCCCAGGCGAAAGGGTGCCGTTTCCGGCGCTTTTGTTTGCAATGTGGCGCGGCTTTTTGCACCATGCGGCTGAGGAGGAAACATGCAGCTCACGCTCTACTACGCGCCCATGACCTGCGCGCTGGTGCCCTACGTCACGCTGACCGAGGCTGGCGCCGACTTCGAGGTCGTGGACCTCAACACCCGGACCAATCAGCACCGGACGCCGGACTTTCTGCGCCTCAATCCCAAGCACAAGGTGCCGGTGCTGGTGATCGACGGTTACCCGCTGACCGAGAACGTGGCGATCCAGCTCTGGATCGCGCGGCAATTCCCGCAGGCGAAACTGCTGCCCGCCGACCCGCTGGAGGAAATCAAGGCGGTTTCGCTGATGGCCTGGTTCGCCTCCACCATTCATCCGCACCTGACGCCGAACGCGCGGCCGCAGAACTACTGCGACCTGCCCGGCTCGGAAGAAAGCGTGAAGCGCGTCGGCAATCAATTCCTGTTCGAGGATTTCTCGCTGGCGGAGGAAAAGCTGGCCGGCCGCGAGTGGTTCTTCGACCGCTTCACCACGCCGGACGTGTATTTCTTCTGGTGCTTCCGGCGCGCGCTGTCGTTCAAGCTCGACCTGTCGGCATTCAATGCCTGCAACGCGCATTTCGCGCGCGTGGAGCGGCATCCGGGCGTGCAGAAGGTGCTGGCGCACGAAAAGCGGGTACTCGAGGCGTTTGCCCGGGCGGCGCAAGGCGTGAACGCATGACGACCCGAGTCGCCCCCAACCCGGCCGCCTGGACCGCATCCGAGGTGAGTGCCGACCGGCGCTGGATCTTCGCGCTCGACGACCGGGCACGGCACGACCTGACCGCGGCGGTGCGCAAGGCGCGCGACCCGGACAAGGGCCTGCTCGACTACCGGCACGAGGATTTTGATCTCGGGGCTGCCGCAAAGCCGGTGGCCGCTGCGGTCGCGGAAGCGCGGCGTCGCGGGCTCTCGTTGCTGAAAGGCCTGCCGCGCGAGGGTCTCGACGAAAAAGATTTCGAACTGCTGACCTGGGCCATCGGACTGCACACCGGTGTCGGCCGGCCGCAGGGCAAGGCCAGCCACTACCTGTCCGCGGTACGTGATGCCGGCACCGATTACCGCACCACGACCGGCCGCGGGTATTCCTCGAACGCGGAACTCGACTTTCACACCGACTCCACGGATTTCGTCGGCCTCAGTTGCTACAACCAGGCCGTCTCCGGTGGCACCAGCATCGTCACCAGTTCCGTCGCCGCGCATGCGCGCATGGCAGTGGAGCGGCCGGACCTGCTGGAACTGCTGCATCAACCCATCCACTTCAGCCGCCAGGGCGAGCAGGCGCCCGACGAAGAACTGTCCTACCCGCATCCCGTGTTCGACGAGGCGGGCGGATTGCTGTTCAGCAAGTGGAACCGCAACCGGGTGGAAAGCGCGCAGAAGATCGAGGGCGTGCCGCGGCTGACGCCGAAACACCGCGAGGCGCTGGAGTGCTTCGACGCACTGGTGCGCCGGCCCGACCTCGCCTACACGATGGTCCTGGAACCCGGCGACCTGCAGTTCATCAACAGCCACGTGACGCTGCACTCGCGCACCGATTTCAGGGACCACGCGGATCCGGCGAAGAAGCGGCTGCTGTTCCGGCTGTGGCTCGCCACGCCGGACGGCGACCGTTTGCCGGAGAGCTGGCGTCCCGTGTTCAAGACCGTCGAACCGGGCACCGTGCGTGGCGGCATCCTCGGCCAGCAGCACGACGAGCGCTGCAGGGCCTACGAGCGCCAGCAGGCCGCGGCGCTGGGCATGCGGATCGCGTAACCGTATCAAGAGCGCCGCGGCACTAGGACGGACATGCAGGACTACGGTACGCGCCGCCAGCGCGCCTACGTGTTTTTCGCGCTACTCGCGGTGGCGGGCACTGTACTCCGGTGGCTGGCGCCCCGGGACTCGGAGCTCGCCTTGTTCGGCGCGATGCTGCTCGTCCTGTGGATCCCGGTCACGAGCTACGCGATCTTTTACCTGGTGAAAAAGCGCCCCTTTTTCGGAACCGGGTCGCGCGGGCGCGCGAAAGATGAGGGGTTTCGCGCGGAGCTGCTGGCCGACGTGACCTTCGCATGGCCGTCGCGCAACGACGGGCGCCATCCGGTCCCCGGTCGCGAGTATCCGTGCATCTTCGCACTCGGTGCCGAGGGGTTCTCCGCCTGCTTCGTCGTGCCTGCAGGTGCGCCGAATGCACCGGATGCCGCGCAGCGCGTGCAGGTCGAGTTTCTCGTGCCCGCGACCGCGTTGCCGCGCTTCCCGCCGGGCACGCGGTTCAAAGTGCTGGAGGGGGCGCACTACCGCGGCGAGGGTCGCGTGGTCGATCTCGTCCGCTGATCGGCCGCGGCCCTTAGCGCGCCTTGCCGAAGGCGCCGGCTTTTTGCAGTGCCGCGATCTGCGCGTCGCCGTAGCCGAGTTCCTTCATCACCTCGGTGGTGTGCTCGCCGAGCGTGGGCGCGGGCGTCGGTGTGCGGGCGGGGGTCTTTGACAGCCGTACCGGCGACCGCACGACGCGGACCTTGCCGGCGGTGCGGTGGTGCACGTCGCACAGCATGCCGCGGGCCTTGACCTGCGGATGCTCCACGAGCTGGGCCACGTTGTTGATCGCGCCCACCGGGATGTCGCTGGCGAGCAGCAGCGGTTCCCATTCCTCATAGGGCTTCGTCAGCAGCGCTTCCTGCAGAATGGGCAGCAGCGCGTCCCGGTTCACCATGCGGTCGGGGGTCGTGCGGAAGCGCGGATCCGTCAGCAGGTCCGGGCGGCCGATGGCGGGGCAGAAGAGCCCCCAGATCTTGTCGCCGGCGACGGCGATCGCGATGTCCTTGGTCTGCGTGCGGAAGGTCTGGTACGGGACCAGCACCGAATAGGCCGTGCCCAGGGGCTTGGGCACTTCGCCGTCCGCGAAATAATTCGAGATCGCCGACGACAGCAGCGACATCAGGCCTTCGAGCATGGACACGTCGATGTGCTGCCCTTCACCGGTCTTGTCCTTCACCCGCAGCGCCAGCATGATCGCGTAGGCCGCATTCATGCCCGCCGTGAGGTCGGCGATCGACACGCCCGCGCGCGTCCCGCTGCTGCCGGGCTCCCCGGTCACGCTGATCATGCCGCTTTCCGCCTGCACGACGAGGTCGAGCGCCGCGCGCTCGCGGTACGGGCCGTTCTGGCCGAAGCCCGAGATCGAGCAGTAAATGATGCCGGGATTGCGTTTCTTCGCCTGTTCGTAATCGAGGCCCAGGCGTTTCAGCGCATCCATGCGGTAGTTCTCCAGCACCACGTCGGCCTGTTCGACCATCCTGAAGAACACTTCCTTGCCTTCGGGGGACTTGAGGTCGAGGACGATGCCGCGCTTGTTGCGGTGCAGGCCCACGAAGTAGGCGGTCTCCCCGCCGGCGATGGGTGCGCCCCAGCCGCGCGCGATGTCGCCGGCGCCGGGCGGCTCGACCTTGACGATCTGCGCGCCGTAATCGGCGAGCATGGTCGAGCAGAAGGGGCCGGCCAGCGCGTGGCTCAGGTCGATGACTTTGACGTCTTCCAGGGGGAATTGCATCGTGGGCTTTGCGTGAGGTGGAGACGAAGGAACGTCAGGGCGCGACTTCGAGCAGGATCTTGCCGACGTGGACGCTCGATTCCATGCGCTGGTGGCCTTCGACGGTTTTCGCGAGCGGCAGGATGGAATCGATGACCGGCGTGACTTTGGCGCCGAGATGGGGCCAGACCCGCTCTTTTACCTGACGCACGATCTCGGTTTTCACCGCGAGCGAGGAGACGCGCAGTTGCGAACCGGTGATCACCGCGCGTTTCGCCATGATCGCGGTGACAGGCACCGAGAAATCGATGCCGTCGGCGCCGGAGAGGTGCGAAATGCGGCCGTCGGTGGCGAGCGCGGCAAGGTTGCGCGCCGCGTAGCCGCCGCCGATCATGTCGAGAATCATGTCGGCGCCGTGGCCGCCGGTGATCTTCATGGTTTCGGCGACAAAATCCTGCGTGCGGTAGTTGATCGCGCCGTTCGCGCCCAGCTTCAGGCAGGCCGCGCACTTCTCGTCCGTGCCGGCCGTCACCACGACGCTGGCGCCTTCCAGGCGCGCGAGCTGGATCGCCATGGTGCCGATGCCGCTCGAGCCGCCGTGCGCGAGCAGCCATTCGCCTGCCTTGAGGCGGCCCAGCATGAAGACGTTGAGCCAGACGGTGAACAGCGTTTCCAGTAGCGAAGCCGCGAGCTTCATGTCGAAGCCCGCGGGAATCGGCAGTACCACCGGTTCCAGCGCGATGCAGTATTCGGCGTAGCCGCCGCCGTTGGTCAGCGCGCAGACCTTGTCGCCCGCTTTCCAGCGCGTGACGTCGGGCCCTACTGCCGCGACGCTGCCCGAGACTTCGAGCCCGGGAATGTCGGTGGCGCCGGGCGGGCCGAAGCCGCGCTTGCGCTGCCCGCAGTCGTGGCGGTTGATACCGGCGTAGGCGACCTTGATCAGGACTTCGCCCGCCTTCGGTTGCGGCACCGGCCGCGTGACGGGTTCCAGTACTTCCGGGCCGCCGGCGCGGGCGATGGTGAAGGCATTCATGGTGGCAGGCAGCATGGCGTTTCCCGGATGTGTTATTTATTCAGAAACGCCCGCATCGCCTGCGCGCACGCGGCGGGCTGGTCGAGCGTGACGTGATGGTCACTGTCGGGGATCTCCACGAACTCGACCTGCGGGCAGCGCGCGCGGATCTCGGCCACGATCTCGGGCGACAGCCGCGGGCTCAGTGCGCCCTTGATCAGCTGCACCGGCACCTTGATGCGCGCCCAGAAGGGCAGGCCTTCCCACGGCTCGCGCGTCGCGTAGACGTTGCGGTCGAACTTGTGGCGCCAGCGGCCGTCCGGAAACTGCCGCGCGCCGTGCTGCGCGAGGTGCCGGATGACCTCCGGCGTCGCCCGCGTGCCCGCGGGCCGCAGGCGGTAGCGCTCGATGAACTCGGCCTGCGACGCATAGCTGCTGCCCTCGCGGCTGCCCACGCCGCGCAGCGCGGCGACGCGGTCCTCCTGCATGCGCAGCAGCGAATCGATCACGATCAGCTTCGCCAGCCGGCCCGGGTACGTCGCGGCGTAGACGACGGACACCATGCCGCCCATCGAATGGCCCACCAGCACGAAATCGCGCAGGCCCAGTTTCTCGACGACCTCGTTGAGATCGGCCGCGTAGCGGTCGTAGGTGTAGTCGGCGGGCGCCCCCTGCCCGCTGTCGCCGTGGCCGCGCTGGTCGATCGCGCGCACGTGGTAGTCCGCGCTGAAGGCCGGCGCGACGAAATCGAACCAGTGGCCGTGCGCGGCGCCGCCGTGCACGCACAGCATGGGCGGCCGGCCGGCGGTGCCGTAATCCAGGTAGTGGAGCTTGAGGCCCGCCGCCTCGATGCTATGGCTGGTGTGCGCGCCGGGTGCGGGGGAGGTATTCGCGTGCGGGGTCATGCGGGCCTTTCGTTGGTCAATGCCATTCCGGTGCGAGCAGAGTACCGGCGTTTTTCTGCCGGGCGAGGGTGAAGATTTCGGTCGCCGCCGCGAGATCCTCGATGCCCAGCCCGTTCACGAACACGGCGACGCGGTCGCCGGGCGTGCGGCGCTGGACGCCCGCGCCGGCGGCGAGATCAGTCAGGTCGGCGTCCACGCGGGAGACGGCGGCGAAGGCGCCCTCATGCGCCTTGGCATGCAGCAGGGCCTCGCGGTCGTCGGACAGCACCACGTCCATGCTCGCGATGGCGTCGTCACCGATATAGGAATCGCGGTCGAGCGAAATGAACAGACAGCCGGGGGCGATCCAGTCGGCCGCGATCGCCGGCGCGCGCACTTTCTGGATCGGGCCCGAGCTCATCACGATGTCCGCGCCGCGGACGGCGGCTTCGGCACTCGCCACGAGTTCGATCTCCACGCCGTGGCGGCCGGCCATCTCCTGCAGGTAGCGCTCGGCGTGCGCCGGCACCGTGTCGTAGGCGCGGCAGAGCTTCAGGCCGGGTACCACCGCCTTGATCGCTTCCAGTTGCAGCCGCCCCTGCAGGCCGCAGCCGAGGACGCCGAGCGTCGTGGCGTCCTTGCGTGCTTCGCGTCGGGCGAAGAGCGCGCCCACCGCGGCGGTGCGGATGCCGGTAAGCCAGCGCGCGTCCATCAGCGCCACCATGCGGCCGCTGGCGTTGTCGCACAGCACGTAGAGGCCCTGGATGGAGGGCAGCCCGCGCGCCGGATTGCCCGAATCGCCGCTCTGGAACTTGCAGCCGGCGTAGCCCAGCGGCGGCACCCAGCACACCATCGAGTTGAACCAGGGCGGGCCGTCGCGGTGAAAGAAGGTCATCGTCGGCATCACCGCCCGGCCCGCGGCCTTGTGGCGGAAGGCCTCTTCCAGCACGTCCGCGACACGGCCGATGGTCAGCCCCAATCCCTGCAGGTCGGATGCAGTGAGGTAACGCAAACCCTCCGTCATGACGCGTTCTTAATCAGGCTTCGCGCCCGTCTCCTGGATGATCTTGCCGTAGCGCACGATCTCGCTCTGCATGAACTTCGCGAGTTGTTCGGGCGTGGTGCCGACGGATTCCACGCCCTGCTGCAGGAGCTTGGCCTTGATGTCCGGCGACTGCACCACGCGGTTCAACTCGGTGCTCATCTTCGCCACGATCTCGGGCGGGGTCTTCGCGGGGAACAGCGCCGCGTACCAGACCACGAGATCCAGCGTCGGATAGCCGAGCTCGACGAAGGTCGGCAGTTCGGGCGCGGCCTCGCTGCGCTTGCCGCTCGTCACGGCGATCGGCCGCAGGCGGCCGGAGCGTGCGTACTGGATGGAGGAGGGCAGCGCGGTGAAGCCCATCGACACCTGGCCGCCGACCATGTCGATGGCGGCGGGGCCCGCGCCCTTGTACGGCACGTGCACGATGTCGATCTTCGCGGCCGTCTTCAGCAGTTCGCCGGCCAGGTGCTGCACGCCGCCGGTGCCCGCCGAGGCGTAGGCAAGCTGGCCCGGCCGCGAGCGCGCGAGCGCGACGACGTCCTTCACCGATTTCGCCGGGATCGAGGGATGGACCGAGAACAGCAGGGCGGCATGCACCACGTACGAGAGCGGGGCGAAGTCCTTCAGCGTGTCGTAGGGCATCTTGGCATACAGATGCTGGCTGATCGTCAGTTCGGCGGAGGAGGCGAACAGCACCATGTAGCCGTCGGGCGGCGCCTTGGCCACCAGATCGGCGCCGATCATGCCGCCGGCGCCGGCGCGGTTCTCCACCACCACCTGCTGGCCGAGGAATTCCTGCAGCTTTGGCGCGGTGACGCGGGCGAAGAAATCGAGGCCGCCGCCGGGCGGGAAGGGCACGATGACGCGTACCGGTTTGGCGGGCCAGGCCTGCGCGAGCGCAGTAGCGCTCGCGGCACCCAGCACCAGCGCCAGCGCGCAGTGCCTGAAAAAGGAATGCTTCATCGTGCACCTCGCTGAGAAGGTGGGGGGAAGTGGCGGCTACTGGAAAATACGGGAAGGTCCGGCAAGCACTGCGCGGACGTGCTTATTATATGATGGAAGCTGCACCGCTCGACGCCCGCCGTCTCCCCTCCACGTTTCACGATGACCTTCATCGACGCCCCCGAACTCGAGGCGCTCCTGCAGCCGCGCGAGCTGATCGAGGCCTTGCGGGCGGCGTTTCGCGCGGGCTGCGAAATGCCCGTCCGCCATCACCACACGATCAGGGCCGAGGGTGTCGCGGACGGCACCCTGCTGCTGATGCCCGCGTGGCGGACCGGCGGACCGCTGGGCCTCAAGTGCGTCACCGTGTTTCCGGACAATCCCGCGGCCGGGCTGCCGACCGTCCTCGGCTTTTACGCCCTGATGGATGCGCAGACCGGTGCGTTGCGGGCGTTGATGGACGCCCGCGTGCTGACCGCGAAACGCACCGCCGCCGCTTCCGCGCTGGCGGCGTCGTATCTGGCGCGCGAGGACGCGCGCCGGCTGCTGATCGTCGGCACCGGCACGCTCGCGCCGTACCTGGCCCGCGCCCACGCGACGGTGCGCCCCATCGAGCGCGTCACCGTCTACGGCCGGTCGCCGGCGAAGGTGCAGGCCATGCTCGACGGGCTCCGCGATGCGCCGTTCGCAACGGCCGCCGCCGGCACACTGGAGACCGGGGTCCGCGAGGCGGACATCGTCTGCTGCGCGACGACCGCCACCACGCCGCTGGTGCTGGGCGCGTGGCTCCAGCCGGGCACCCACCTGGACCTCGTTGGCGCGTTCCGGCCCGACATGCGCGAGACGGACGACGCCGCGGTCGTCAATGCACGCGTGTATGTCGATTCGCGGGCGGGCGCCCTCAAGGAAGCGGGCGACCTGCTGATCCCGCTCGGGCAGGGCCTGATCGGCGCAGACCACGTGCAGGGGGACCTGTTCGAACTCGCACGCGGCGAGCGGCCCGGGCGCGGCGCGCGCGACGAGATCACGCTCTTCAAGTCGGTCGGCATGGCGCTGGAAGACCTGGCCGCCGCCGAACTGGTGCTGGCCAAACGGACAGGACACTAAACCGCATGGCAACGCCTGACCTGCACGCCGCCGCCATCGTCATCGACGGCACCTGCCCGTTGCTGCGGCGGCGCGAGTTCGTCGACTGGTACATCGAAGGGGGCGTCACCGCCTGCTGCCCGACGGTGGGCAGCACCGCGCCGGCGGAAGAAACGCTGCGCAACCTCGGCGCGTGGCGCCGCTTCATCGCGTCGCGCGCGGACCTGATGCAAGTCAGCGCCACGACCGACATCGAGCGGGCCAAGGCGGACCGCCGGCTGGGCCTGATCTTCCACTTCCAGGGCGCGGATCCGATCGAGAACGACCTGAATCTCGTCGAGGCGTATCACGCCCTCGGCGTGCGCATGGTGCAGTTGACCTACAACGTGCGGAACCGCGTCGGCGACGGCTGCGAGGAAACGGCCGACGCGGGTTTGTCCGCTTTCGGCGTGGATCTCATCGAACGGCTGAATGAAAACCGCATCGTCGTCGACTGCTCGCACACCGGCTACCGCACGACCATGGAGGCCATCGAGCGCTCGTCGCAGCCGGTCGTGTTCTCGCACGCGAACGCCCATGCGCTGCATCCGTCGCTGCGCAACATCAAGGACGACCAGATCAAGGCTGCCGCCGCGAGCGGCGGCCTGATCGGCGTCAACGGCTTTCCGGGTTTCCTCGGCACCTCGCCCAGGCCGACCATGGCGCGCTTCGTCGAGCACCTGGAGTACATGGTCGAGGTCGCCGGCATCGATCATGTGGCGCTCGCGATCGATTACTACGAGGGCATGCACCCGGTGGCCGACGCCGCCGCGGCCGAACAGTTTTTCCGGCAGCAGGTGGCGCAGCGGCGCTGGAGCGCGGACAACTACCCGCCGCCGCCGCACTATTACCCGGAAGGCATGGGCACGCCGAAAGAACTGCCGAACCTGACCGCGCACCTGCTCGCGCGCGGCTACGCGGCCGAGGACGTACGCAAACTGATCGGCGGCAACTGGCTGCGCGTTTTCCGCGCCGTGTGGGGCCGGTGAATTCCGGGCGACAGCCTCGACGCGCCGGCCCGACCGGCATAGACTGACCCGCATGAACATGAAAGGAACTGGAATGAAAACCCCATCCACACTCACGATCGACATCGTCTCGGACGTGGTCTGACCCTGGTGCTTCATCGGGAAGCGCCGCCTCGAATCTGCATTGCAGACCTGGCAGGCGGAACACCCGGATGAAGACCCGCCGGCCGTGCGCTGGCTGCCGTTTCAATTGAATCCCGATCTCCCCGCGGAGGGCATTTCGCGCAAGGACTACATTGCGCGCAAGTTCGGCCCCGCCGGCAATACCTACGCGCGGGTATCCGGCGTCGGCAAGGAGGTCGGCATCGACTTCGCGTTCGACGCGATCAAGGTGCAGCCGAACACCGTGCAGGCCCATCGGCTCATGCACTACGGCGCGCAGCACGGCCGCGAGGACGCAACGGCCGAAAGCCTGTTCCGCGGCTACTTCATGGAAGGCGCGAACCTGACCGACAACGCCGCGCTGGCGGCGATCGGCGAACGCGCGGGTCTCGAACGCAAGGCGCTGGAGGCGTACCTCGCCTCCGACGAGGATCGCGACGCCGTGCTTGCCGGCGATCTTGAAGCGCGGCAGTCGGGCGTCAACGGCGTGCCCTACTTCATCTTCAACCGCAAGGTGGCGCTGTCGGGCGCGCACGAACCCGAAACGCTGCTCGATGCGATCAGGCAGTCGCTGCAGCGGTAACGCCGGTCAGGCGGCGGCCCCGGCCAGCCGGCCGCCGCGCCAGGTGCGCGAGATCAGAAACAGCACGATGCTGCCGTTCACCAGGTTCCACGCGATGCCGTTCATGAAGGCGGCGCGGTAGGAGCCGGTCCAGTCGAAGATCGCGCCGGACATCCAGCCGCCCAGCGCCATGCCGAACAGCGTCGCCATCAGCACCGTGCCGACGCGCATGCCCATTTCCTTCGGCGCGAAATATTCGCGGATGATCAGCGCGTAACTCGGCACGATGCCGCCCTGGAAGAGGCCGAACAGGGCGGCGATCACATACAGGGACGTGAGGCCGTCGGTGAACAGGAACATCAGGAGCGCCACGCCCTGCAGCACAGAGCCCAGCAGCAGGGTGCGCAGTCCGCCGATGTGGTCCGAGATCCAGCCCGAGATCAGCCGGCTCACGATGCCCATGCCGAGCATCACCGACAGCATTTCCGCGCCGCGCGCCGTCCCGAAGCCCAGGTCACCGCAGTAGGCGACGATATGCACCTGCGGCATCGCCATGGCCACGCAGCACGCCACGCCCGCCACGCACAGCAGCACCTGGAGCGTCGCCGGCGAGAGCCCGAGCGGACGCGCGGACGGCGTTGCCACCCGCCGCAACGGCAGTTCCCCGGCGAGGCTGGCGAGCGGCGCGGAAGACGGCGGCCGCCGGCGCAGCACCAGCGCGAGCGGGAGCATCGCCAGGAAGCAGAACACGCCCATGCCGAGGTACGTCTGGCGCCAGCCCACGCTGTCGATGAAATGTTGCACGACCGGCGACCACACCGCGCCGGCGAAGTAATTGCCGCTCATGACGATGGCGATGGCGATGCCGCGCCTTCGCACGAACCAGTGCGAGCTGTCCGCCACCAGCGGCGCGAAGGTCGCCGAGGTGCCGAGGAAACCGATCAGCAGGCCCTGCGCGAGGGCGAACTGCCACAGGTTCCCCGCCATGCCGGCGGTCATGAAGCCCCCGCCGAGAAACACCGCGCCGATCAGCACCGGCACCATCACGCCATAGCGGTCCGCTAGCCGGCCCATCACGATGCCGCCGAAACCGAAGCCCAGCATCGCCAGCGTGTACGGCAGCGAGGCATCCGCGCGCGTGGTGCCGAACTCGGCCTGGATGTGCGGCAGGACGACGGAAATCGAGTACATGCCGGAGCCGCCGATGGTCATCAGCGTCAGCGCCACGCACAGGCGCATCCAGGCATAGGCGGAGTCGATGTCCCGCGCGGTCGCTGTCTTCATGTCCGTATTGGAATGCCGTGCGGCGATAAGCTTGTTAGTATCACGAGACCATCGGAATTCCAACCACATGAAGCACAACCCGGCATCGACTCGTAATCGTTTGCGCGCGAGCCTGCGCCGCGGCGCAGCGTTGTTGACCGCTGCGGGCATGGCGATGGCGGGCGTGTGCGCTGCACAACCGTCCTACCCGTCCCGGCCGCTGCGCCTGGTGGTTGCCCAGAGCGCAGGTGGCAGCGCCGATTTTGTGGCGCGCACGTACGCGCAGCGGCTCACCGAGCAACTGGGCCAGTCGGTCGTCATCGACAACCGGCCCGGCGGTGCGGGGATCGTCGGCACGGAACTGGTCGCCCGCGCGCAGCCGGACGGCTACACACTGCTGCTGGTGCCGACCTCGCATGCGATCAATCCGAACTTCATCGCCAAGCTGCCCTACGACACGCGCCGCGATTTCACGTCGATCTCGCTGCTGGGCGCGGGATACAACCTGCTCGTCGTGGTGCCCGGCCATCCGGCGCGCACCCTGAAAGAGTTCATCGCAACGGCCCGCACCCAGTCGGGTCGCATCAAGTTCGGCTCCTCCGGCGTCGCGGGCGCCACGCACCTCACCGGTGAATTGTTCGCGTTGATGGCGGGCTTCGAAATGGTGCACGTGCCGTACAAGGGCGCGCCCGCGGCGTTGACGGCGGTCGTCGGCGGCGAGATCGACTTCACCTTCGGCAGCATGCCCAGCACGCTGCCGCTCGTGCGCGGCAACCGGTTGCGCGCGCTGGCGATCACTTCGCGCGAGCGCTGGGCCACGATGCCGGACATTCCCACGGTCGCGGAAGCCGGCGTGCCCGGCTACGAAAGCTCGAGCTGGCAGGCCTTGCTCGGCCCGCCGAAACTGCCGCCCGCGATCGTCAGCGCGCTCTACCGCGAGATTGCGGCGTGCGCGAAAGATCCGGAAGTGCGCAAGCGTTTCCTCGCGGAGGGCATGCAGCCCTTCGGCAGCACGCCCGCGGAACTCGACGAGCACGTCGCGCGTGAATTGGAGAAGTGGGCGAAGGTGACGAAGGCCGCGGGGTTGAGCGTGCGCTAGCGGCGAAAACAAAACGGCCGCGGCGCATTGCGCGCCGCGGCCGTGAGCAGCGAGGCCGCTTACAGGCCTTTCAGTCTTTCCAGCAGGTCCTTGCTTTCGGGGATGGTGCCCGGCGCGTACAGGTGTGAATGCCGGATGATGCCTTTTGCATCGACGAGGAACACCGAGCGGGCGTCCATGCCGCGCTCCTCGTTGAACACCCCATACGCCTTGCCGACGACGCCATGCGGCCAGAAGTCGGACAACAGCGGGAACGGCAGGCCCCCTACCTTCTCCGCCCACGCCTTGAGGCTGGGCACTGGATCGGCGCTGATCTGGAGGATCTCCACATCGAGGGCTTTGAACTGGTCGAAGTTCTCACGGAACCCCGTCACTTGGTTGAGTCAGCCCCCGGTGAAGGCGAAAGGCAGAAAGGTCACCACGGTGCGGCGGCCCTGGTAGCCCCCGAGCGTAAGTGTTCCTCCCGCGTGCGAAGCGAGCGAGAAGTCCGGCGCAGGAACGCCGGGTTGCAATGCGGCCATGGGAATTCTCCTTGGAAGGACGCGGTGCGGAGCCGCACCGCTCCCGTATGCTAGCGCAGCGCGGCGAGGATCGCGAGCGCCCGGCCCATCGAAAACGCG
Source organism: Burkholderiales bacterium (assembly GCA_050741255.1). Taxonomy (GTDB): domain Bacteria; phylum Pseudomonadota; class Gammaproteobacteria; order Burkholderiales; family SG8-41; genus CAZXNF01. Next base: position 33,143 of record JBOIEQ010000019.1, read on the forward strand.
CGCGTTTTCGCGTCAAAAGCCTTGCCGCCGCCCGGCATCATGTAGCCGTGCTCGATGCCGGGGAAAATGTGCACCTCGACGTTCTTCATGCGCGCCGGCACCGCGCGGTACATCGCCTGCACTTCCGGCGGTGCCGCGTGGTCTTGGTCGCCCCAGATGATGCAGACGGGCTTGGTCACGCCGTCGAGCGTTTTGATGAAGTCACCCAGCTGGGTGCCGTGGCAGGAGATCCCGGCGTCGTAACCCAGACGGCTGGGGCCGAGCAACGCGTAGGGGCCGCCGTAGCAGAAGCCCATCGCCGCCGCCCGGCCGTTGAACCGCGGCAGCGTACGCAGGTGCGCGAGCGTATCCGCCATGTCGGCTTCGCCCGCCTTGATCTTCTCCAGGCGCGGTTGGCCGCGCGGCGTGGTGCGCGCGTCGCCGCGCGCGAGCGGGCCGGGCACCGAGCGCGAGAACAGGTCCGGCGCCGCCGCGAGGTAGCCCGCCGCGGCGAACTCGTCCGCGATCCCGCGCAGGTCGGCGTCCACGCCGAAGATGGCCGAGGCGAGCACGATGGCCGGCGCCTTGCCCGTGCCGTCGGGGGTGACGATGTAGCAGTCGAAGCTTCCCGTGCCGCTGCTGGAAGCGAGCTTGATGTCCGCGCGGTGCATGGCGTCCTTAGTATTCCCAGCGCATGCCGAACAGAAACTCGTTCGCGCGGAGGTTGCCGGTGGCGGACGCCGTGGTGCCCGTGCCGTTGAAGTTGCCGGCCTGGTCGAAACCCGCGGGCTTCTTGAATTCGCCCATATCCGTGTAGCGGAACGCGATGTCGAGGATCAGTCCCTTGGCGAGCGAGTCGAGCGAGATCGCCGCGCCCAGCGTGCCCTGCCAGGCGGGGGAGGTGGTGGAACCGCCGCCGTTCAGCATGCCGGTACAGCAGGTGGGATCATTCCACTTCAGGGCTTTCATCTCGTTCCTGCTGGCGCCGAGCCCGAGACCGACATAGGGCTGGAACCAGCCGCCGATCTTGGTCGGGAAGTCGTAGAACCCGGAGACGATCATCGCGTTGGATGTGATCGGCGGATCGAAATACGTTCCCGCCGGATCCCAGCCCGACAGGTTGTAGCCGCCGCGGCGCTGGTAGCTCACGTCGGCCCGGAACGGGCCGAAGCGGTAGCCGGCGGAGAGGCCGAGCACGGCGGATGACCCCGCGCTGTTGAGGATGCCCCCGCAGCCGGTGGCCGTCGCGAACAGAAAGCAGTTCGCCGCGGCCGGATTGTCTTCCTGGAAATTGGCGTTGCGGGCGCGGGAATAGCCGAGCTGCGCGCCGACGTAGGGACCCCCAACGCTTGGTGCGGAGCGGCTGGCCGGGGGTGCGGAGGCGGCCGGGGCGTCAGCGGGCGGTACCGCGGGGCCCTTGGTGGCCGGCGGCAGCGGTGTCTTCACCGGTTGCGGGGTTTGCGCGGGTGCCTGCGGCAGGGGCGCCGCCGGCTCGCTCGTCATGGCCGCTTGTTGGGTCGGCTGCGCCATGCAGCCGGCCAGCCCGGCCAGCGAGAGCGCGCACATGACAGGGAACCAGACTCTGGATGACGTGGACAGCATCGTTCCTCCCGGCGGTCTTGGCTGAGAATGATTTTTTCCGGATTCTGGGGCAAGCCTCAGGGAGTGACAACCGGTGTGTGCGCTCCCCGCCGCGGGCGCCGGTTCATGTGGATCGTGCGATAGCGCGTCCTTGCCATTGTCATGATTCGGTTTTACGCGGGTTGCGGGGGTGCGCATTTCCTGCCGGCGGGGATACACTGGCTGCCCGCGCGCCTTCAGACCAACCCGGAACAGCCCCCCATGACCGCCACCAGCCTCGCCTTCGACCACGTCCATGTCATAGCCAAGGACCCGCACGCTACCGCCGCCTGGTATGTCGACAAGCTCGGCGGCGCCATCACCAAAAGCGCCGTCTCGCACAACGCGCCGCAGATCTACGTGTCCTTCGGCGGCGCGATGGTGATCGTGCGCGGTGAGCGCCCGGGCGAAAAGGCCGCCGACAAGCCCAGCCTCGAATGGGGCGTCGACCACTTCGGCATGCAGGTGAAGGGCGACTTCGAAGCGTTCTGCACGGGACTGCGCGCCAAGGGCGTCGCCTTCAGCATGGAGCCGACCGACATCAACCCCAGCACGCGCATCGCCTTCATCACCGCGCCCGACGGGGTGAGCGTGGAGCTGTTGAGCCGCAAATAGAACCCGGCAGGGCGGGGCCGCAGGGCCCCGCCGTCGCTCAGGCGTAGTTGGGAAACGCGGGGTCGTACATGTTCGACTCCGCATGCTTCAGCAGGTCCGCCGGCTCTTCCGTGCCGGCGAGGCCGCGCCGGTGCGCCGTTTTCGCAAGCCCCGCCGCGATGTGCGCGGAGACTTCCCGCACGCGGGTCAGGGAGGGATACAGGCTGCCCTGTGCGAGGTCCGATTCGGTGGTGAGGCTCGCCAGCGTGTGCGCCGAGCCCATGAACATCTCGGGCGTCAGCGTCTTGCAGCGGCTGATGATCGCGCCAAGGCCGATGCCCGGGAAGATGTAGGAGTTGTTGCCCTGGCGCGGCACGAAGGTTTTGCCGTCCAGCGCCACCGGATTGAAGGGGCTGCCGCACGCGAACAGTGCGCGTCCGCCGGTGTGGCGATAGGCCTCTTCCGCCGTGCATTCCGATTTGGAAGTCGGATTCGACAGCGCGAACACGATGGGCCGCGTGTTGATGCGGGCCATCTCCTCGAGTACCTCCCTGGTGAAAGTGCCGCCCACGGCGGCGACGCCGATGATCGCGGTCGGCTTCAGCGCGCGGATCGCGGACAGGAAATCGCTCGTGGTCGGATGTTCGTGCGCGAACGGCTTCTTGTGCTCCGTCAGGTCGGTGCGGCTTTTCACCACCAGCCCGCGCGAGTCCATCAGCCAGCAGCGCTGGCGCGCCTCGGCGGCCGGAAGGCCCTGCGCTTCGACCGCCTCGCTGATCAGCGTCGCGATCCCGATCGCCGCCTCGCCCGCGCCGAGGAACAGCACGCGCTGGTCTTCGAGCTTCGCGCCGGTGATGCGCAGCGCCGAGAACAGGCCCGCCAGCGCGACGGCCGCCGTGCCCTGGATGTCGTCGTTGAACACGCACTGGCGATGTTCGTACTTCTCCAGTAGCCGGAACGCGTTCTGGTTGCCGAAGTCCTCGAACTGCACCAGCACGCCCGGGAACACCTCCAGCGCGGCCGTCATGAACTCGTCGATCAACGCATCGTAAGCCTCGCCGCGCAGGCGCCGCTGACGCAGGCCGATGTAGAACGGGTCGGAGAGCAGTTCCGCGTTATCCGTGCCGACGTCGATGGTCACCGGCAGGCATTGCTCGGGATGCACGCCCGCGCAGGCCGAATACAGCGCAAGCTTGCCGATCGGGATGCCCATGCCGTTCGCGCCGAGGTCGCCGAGGCCCAGGATGCGCTCGCCGTCGGTGACGACAATCAGTCCCGCCCGGTACGGCCAGTTGCGCAGCACTTCCTTCACGCGGCCGCGGTCGTTCGCGGTGATGAACATGCCGCGCGGGCGCTGGAAAATGAGGCTGAACTTCTGGCAGGCGAGGCCCACGCCGGGCGTGTAGATGATCGGCTGGATCTCGTCGATGTGGTCGATCACCACGCGGAAGAACAGCGCCTCGCTGCGGTCGTGCAGCGAGCGCAGGGCGATGAACTTCTCCAGCTCGTCGGGCAGGCGGCGCAGGGCGGCCATGAAGCGTTCCGCCTGTTCGTCCTGGGTGGAGACGTGCGCGGGCAGCAGGCCGCGCAGGCCAAGGGCATCGCGCTCGGCTTCGGTGAAGGCGGTGCCCTTGGACAGCAGCGGGTCGCGCAGGAGATCCATGCCGCGCGGAAGCGCGCTCTGCGGCGCGGGATTTTTCTGTGATGCGGTTTTTGCCACGGCGATTCTTTCGTTCGTAAACAGGGAAAAGGGCAGGATTTTATGCGATGCAGGCCCGGCGCGCGGTACTTCTGGTGTGCTGCAGTGCGATATGGCGGCGAGGCAGGGCGCGACCTTGATTACCATAGGCACCATGACAGAGCGTTTCATCGCGCATCTCGACATGGACGCGTTCTATGCGTCCGTCGAACTGCTGCGTTACCCGGAACTGCGCGGCCGGCCCGCCGTCGTCGGCGGACGCCGGCGTCGTCCGGAGGGCGAAGATCCGGCCGCGTTTCCGCTGCTGCGCGACTACGTGGGCCGCGGCGTGATCACCACCGCCACCTATGAGGCCCGTGCGCTGGGCGTCCATTCCGGCATGGGGTTGATGAAAGCCGCGCGGCTGGCGCCCGAGGCGCTGCTGCTGCCCGCGGATTTCGACCAGTACCGGCATTACTCGCGCCTCTTCAAGGAGACCGTGCGCGCCCTGGCACCGCAGGTCGAGGACCGCGGCATCGACGAGATCTATATCGACCTCAGCGGATTGGTGGCCGCCGGCGATCCGGCGGAACCGTGGACGCGCGCCCGCGAGCTCGCCATCGCCATTCAGAACGCTGTCCGCGACGCCACCGGCCTGTCGTGTTCCATCGGCATCACGCCCAACAAGCTGCTGTCGAAGATCGCGTCCGAGCTCGACAAGCCCGGCGGCCTGACGCTGCTCGATGTCACGGACATTCCCGGCCGCATCTGGCCGCTGGCCGCGCGCAAGATCAACGGCATCGGCCCCAAGGCGGCCGCGCGGCTCGAAGCGCTCGGCATCCGAACGATCGGCGAACTGGCGGCGGCGGACCCGGCGTGGCTGGTCGAACAATTCGGTGCGAGCTATGGCGCGTGGCTGCACGCGGCGGCGCATGGGCGCGACGAGCGGCCGGTCGTCACGCACAGCGAACCCAAGTCGATCAGCCGAGAAACCACGTTCGACGCTGATCTTCATCCCGTGCGCGATCGCGAGCGGCTGTCGCGCATCTTCACCGACCTGTGCGTACGGCTGGCCGGCGACCTCGAGCGCAAGGGTTACGTCGGGAAGACGATCGGCCTCAAGCTGCGCTACGACAATTTCAAAACCGTTACCCGCGACCGCACCATCGAAACGCCGACGGGCGATGCGGCGGTGATCCGCCGCGCGGCGGGGGAGTGCCTGAAGCGCGTGCCGCTCGACCGGCGCATCCGGCTGCTGGGCGTGCGGATCGGGGCGCTGAGCAAACCGGGCGCGGCGCCGGCCAAACCGGCCCGGCCGCGCGCCGCGGAGAACGCGACGCTGTTCGACTAGACACCTGCCGCCAGCGCGGCAAAGGCCTCATCGAGCGTAGCCATGGCGCGAACCAGGGCGTCGTTCCGCTCTTCCACCCACCCGCGATCCAGGTCCGCCTTCGCCTGCTCGTGCGCCAGCATCCGGTTCACCTCGGCGAGCTGCGGCCCGCCGATGCCCTTGCGGCCGAACACCATGTATTCGGCGCTGATGATTTCCCGGTAGGCCTGCTCCGTCAGCGGCAACACCTGTTTTGTTGCGGTCTCATAGAGACGCAGGACTTCCGCAAACGGGATGTCGTGCAGCTTGAGATCTCGCGAGCGGCCATAGTCCGTCAGTGCCGATGCGAAGTGATGACCGATACGGAAGGGCACGTCTGCCCGCTGCAGCAGCGCGTCGGCGATCTCCGTCGTCGTCGAGTAGTCCGCGCGCACTTCGGCGAGTGCGCGCTCCGGATGGACAACGATGCCGTCCAGGATCTGCTGGAAGAGCGTGAACACCTGCAGCGGCCGCGCGCCCGGCACCGGGTCGTAGCAGCGGTAGTCGAACATGCCGGTGCGCACGTTGTGCGCCATCAGGACCATGGTCTGCATGTCGCCCAGCATCAGGCTCGCCTGCGCGCGCAGTTGTTCCAGCGCCGCGGGATTGCGCTTCTGCGGCATGATGCTGCTGGTGCCCGTCAGCGCGCCGGTGGCGAGCAGCAGCCACGGCGCCGGCGCGTCGTACTGCGCGTGGAGGTCCTGTGCGAACTGTCCGAGCTGCACGGCCGCGATGGCCAGCGCACTCGCGACATCTAGGCTCGCGTCCACCGGCGCGAGGTGATTCGCGTCGTAGGCGTTCTCGACCAGTCCCTCGAAGCCCAGCAGCGCGGCCAGGCGTTCGCGGTCGAGCGGAAAGCTGGAGGTGGCGAGCGCGGCGGTGCCGAGCGGGCTCTGGTTGATGCGCCGATACGCCTGCTGCAGCCGCTCGCACTGGCGGTCCAGCGCCGCCGCCAGCGCGAGCAGGTAGTGCGCGAAGGTCGTCGGCTGCGCCTGCACGCCGTGGGTGTAGGCGGGGATGATGGTTTCCATATGCCGGCCCGCCACGGCGAGCAGTTTCTCGCGCGCGGTCACCAGCGCCTCGTACTGCTGCAGCAGCCCGTCGCGCAGGTTCATGCGCGCGATGGTGCCGGCGATGTCCTGGCGGCTGCGGCCGCTGTGCAGCCGCGAGGCGTCCGGGCCGGCGGCGGCGATCAGCCGCGGTTCGTAGTCGAGATAATCGGCGGAACGCTGCGGCGGCAACTGCCGGTCGTTTTCCATCACCTGCGCGATGCCCTGCGCGATCCGGCCGGCGAGCGGCCGCGGCACGATGCCCGTTTCGGCCAGCATCACGATCGACGCCTGGTTGATCCGGTCGAGGAACTCGACGGCGCGGCCGCCGCCGCGGAAGGCCTGGTTGATGTCGCCGGTGGTCACGGGGCTGCTCATCGGAGGCTTCCTCCTCGGGACGCTGTCGCGGGGCGCCCATTGTCGCGCAGGATGAACGAGCGCGGCACCGTGCCGAGCGCGCGCCGGAACATCGTCGAGAACGCGCTGGTGCTCTCGTAACCCAGATCCAGCGCCACGGCGGTCACCGACGCGCCGGCCGCCAGGCGGCGGATGGCCTCCAGCAGCCGCGCCTGCTGCTTCCAGCGCGCGAACGTGATGCCGGTCTCCTGCAGGAAGCGCCGGTACAGCGTGCGGGTACTCATGTTCAGGTCCGCCGCATCGTCCCCGCACGGCCGGCGCGTGGCGAAACTGGCGGTCACGCGCTCACACAGCTGCGTGAGGTCGGCGCTCTCCGGCAGCGGCAGGTCGAGCGCGCACGCCGGCAGCCGCCGGATCTCCGCCATCAGCAGGCGCATCAGCAGGCCGTCCCCGCCGCGCGCGTCGTAGTCCGCGGGCAGCGTCGCTGCGCGCAGGATCAGCTCGCGCGCGAGCGGCGTGACGTCGAGCACCACGCAGGTGGCGGGCATGCCCGCGCTGTTGGCCGCATCCACGTACACGCTGCGCATCTCCACCGTGCCGCTCATCCGGAGTTCGTGCACGGTGTCGGCGGGGATCCACAGCGCACGGCTGGGCGGCACAATCCACGCGCGACGCGGCGTGCGCACGGCCATCGTGCCGGCCACGGCGAACAGGAACTGCGCGTGAGGATGAAAGTGCGGCGTGATGTGGTGGCCGCTCGCGTACGACACCTTGCGCGCCACCAGCCCGTGCGCGGGGCGGCGGGCCGAGGGCCGCTTCGGGGCTGCAAGATAGCTGCGCCGGCGGGGGCGGAGGGGCTTGGGGGGCTTGTCCATTTTGAGCAAAAAGCGGGTAAAACGGCGAAAGACAGACGATTGTAAGTCAAGCACAATCCCGCGCATGAACACGACCACTGCGACCCTGCCCGCTGCCGCGGAATTTCCCCGTCCCGTCGCGCTGCTGCTCAACATCGCGCACGGCATCGACCACATGTTCCTGCTCATCTTCGCCACCGCCGTCGGCACGATCGCCACCGAGTTCGGCATCGCGCGGTGGGAGGACCTGATGCCCTACAGCGTCGGGGCGTTCTTCCTGTTCGGCATCGGCTCCGTGCCCGCCGGGCGCCTGGGTGACCTGTGGGGCCGCCGCCAGATGATGCTGCTGTTCTTCTTCGGCATGGGGGTTTCGGCACTCATTGCCGCCGCGACGCAGAACGCCTGGCAGCTCGCCGCGGCGCTGACGTTGCTGGGCGCGTTCGCCTCGATCTATCACCCCGTCGGCATCCCGATGCTGGTGCAGCACGCGAAGAATCCCGGCGCGGTCATCGGCATCAACGGGCTGGCCGGCAACCTCGGCGTCGCCGCCGCGGCGCTCGTCACCGGCTTCCTCATCAAATGGTTCGGCTGGCGGATGGCCTTCATCCTGCCGGGCCTCGTGTGTCTGGGCCTCGGCGTTGCGTTCGCCCTGCTGTGCCCGCAGGAAACGGAAGCACCCGCCAAGCGCAAGGGCAAGGCGAAGGTGTCGCTGCCGCCGGATGTGCTGGCCCGCGTGTTCTTCATCATGACCGCCGCGGCGGCCACGGCGAGCCTGCTGTTCAACTTCACGCTGAACGGCAACGCGCAGCTCATGACCGAGCGCTTCCGCGGCCTCATCGAGGATCCGGCCGTGCTCGGCGCGCTGCTGGCGGGGATATACGCCATCGCCTCGCTCGCGCAGATCGTCGTCGGCCGCATGATCGATCGCATGCCCTTCAAGTGGCTCAACATCTGGATGGCGCTCGCGCAGATTCCGTTCCTCATCCTCGCCGCCTACGCGCAGGGCTGGTGGCTGTACGTGTGGCTGCTCGCCACCATGATCTTCATTTTCGGTTCCATCCCCTTCACCGACGCCATGATCGTGCGCTACGTGGATGACCGGTTGCGCTCCCGTGTGGCGGGCATGCGGCTCGCGGTGTCCTTCGGCATCAGTTCGCTCGCGGTGTGGGCACTGGGACCGCTGGTCAAGGACGCCGGCTTCACCGTGCTGTTCTGGGTGATGGCAGTACTCGCCATGTGCAAGGTGGGAATGGTGCTGTTTCTGCCGAACGAAACGCCGGCGCTGGCCGAACCGGACGTGCCGAAGACCGCGTAGCCGCGGGCAGCGGTGTTCAACGCACAGCGGCTGGCGATTCGCCGGCCGTTGGCATGTGTGCCCGCGGTGTGCCGCCCCGCATCGAAACAGTGCGCGGCGGGCCTTGCCCCGGCAAGGCCATAGCGACATTATGCTGATACGCTTGGTGCCTCCACCCCGGTGCATGCTGCTGA
>JBOIEQ010000020.1:0-41647 GCA_050741255.1 Burkholderiales bacterium
GTCCGGTGGCACCCATCCGCAAGGGCACGCTGGCCGGCGACTGGCTGGTCGCGGCCGGCAGCACGGACCTGTCGAGCTTCGGTTCACGCCGCACCAACCATGAAGTCATGGTCCGCGGCGCCTTCGCCAACCCGCGCATCAAGAACCTGCTCGCGCCCGGCACCGAAGGCGGCGTGACGATCCACCAGCCGAGCGGCGACAAGATGACGATTTTCGAAGCCTCGATGCGCTACCAGAAGGACGGCGTTCCGCTCTTCGTCTTCGGCGGCGAGGAATACGGCACGGGTTCGTCGCGCGACTGGGCGGCGAAAGGCACCCAGATGCTGGGCATCAAGGTCGTCGTTGCGCGCGGCTATGAGCGCATCCACCGCTCCAACCTCGTCGGCATGGGCGTGCTGCCCTGCCAGTTCAAGGGTGACGACAGCGTGCAGTCGCTGAAGATCGACGGCAGCGAGACCTTTGACCTCCTCGGCGTGGCCGGCGGCAACGTGAAGCCGCTGCAGGACGTGACGCTGGTGATCCACCGCAAGGATGGCTCCACGCAGAACATCACCGTCACGCTGCGCGTGGATTCGCCGATCGAGGTGGAATACCTCAAGCACGGCGGAATCCTTCCCTACGTCCTGCGCGAGCTGATGGCCGCGTAGTCATCACCGGATAAAGGCACCAAGACATGGCAAACGATCCTTTCAAAACGCTGCGCGACTTCACGCCGTCCAAAGGCAAGGCCGGGCGCTACCACTCGCTCGCCGCGCTCGAGGCGGCGGGCTTCGGCAAGATCTCGCGCCTGCCGCGCTCCATCCGCGTGGTGCTGGAGGCGCTGGTGCGCCATTGCGACGGCAAACTGGTGACGGAAGACCACGTGAAGGCACTGGCGGCGTGGCAGCCCAAGGGCAAGCGCACGTCGGAGATTCCCTTCATCGTCGTGCGCATCGTGCTGCAGGACCTGATCGGCTTCGGCACGCTGAACGATTTGTCCGCGATGCGTGCGGCCGCGGGTCGCCTGGGCCTGGAGCCCGGCAGCATCGAGCCCCTGGTGCCGGTGGACGTGGTCGTCGACCACTCGGTGGAAATCGACGTGCACAACACGCCGGACGCCGTACAGCGCAACCAGGAAATCGAATTCAAGCGCAATGCCGAGCGCTATCTGTTCGTCAAATGGGCGCAGGGCGCGTTCAAGACCGTCCGCGTCGTCCCCCCCGGCAACGGCATCATTCACCAGATCAACATGGAGTACCTCTCCCGCGGCGTGTGGGAAAAGGACGGCGTGTGGTTCCCGGACACCGTGTTCGGCACCGACTCGCACACCACCATGGTCAACGGCATCGGTGTCGTGGCCTGGGGCGTGGGCGGCATCGAAGCCGAAGCCGGCATGCTCGGCCAGCCCAATGCCTTCCTCACGCCTGATGTGGTGGGCTGCCACATGACCGGCAAGCTGCGCGAAGGCGTCACGGCCACCGATCTCGCGCTCACCGTCACCGAACTCATGCGCAAGGCCAAGGTGGTGGGCAAATTCGTCGAGTTCTTCGGCGCAGGCGCCACCGCGTTGACCGCCGCCGACCGTTGCACCGTCGCCAACATGGCGCCCGAATACGGCGCCACCATGGGCTTCTTCCCGGTCGACGACAAGACGGTCGACTACTTCCGCACCACCGGCCGCGAGCCGGAACAGGTCGCCGCCATCGAGTCGTACTACAAGGCGCAGGACATGTTCGGCATGCCCAAGAAGGGCGAGATCGACTACAGCGAGCTGATCGAGCTGGATCTCGACAGCGTCGTGCCCAGCCTGTCGGGCCCGAAACGTCCGCAGGACCGCGTCAATCTGCCCGATCTGGGCCGCGGTTTCGACGCGCTGTTCTCGGCACCCACCGACAAGAACGGCTACGCCCGCCCCGCCGCCGACCTGACGCGCCGCGAACCGAGCGGGCATCCGGAGTTCGATGTCGGCCACGGCGACGTGCTGATCTCGTCAATCACCTCCTGCACCAACACCTCCAATCCCGCGCTGCTGATCGCCGCCGGCCTGCTGGCCAAGCGCGCGGTCGAAAAGGGGCTCAAGGTGAGTCCGCGCGTCAAAACCTCGCTCGCGCCCGGCTCCAAGGTCGCCACGGCCTATCTGCGCGACGCGGGTCTGCTGCCGTACCTCGAACAGCTCGGTTACGGCGTCGTCGCCTACGGCTGCACCACCTGCATGGGCGCGGCCGGCCCGCTGGACGCCAAGATCGAGGAAGCCGTGGTGTCCAAGGATCTCGTCACCGCCGCGGTGCTCTCCGGCAACCGCAACTTCGAGGCGCGCGTGCACGCCAACCTGCGCGCGAACTACCTGGCCAGCCCCGCACTGGTGGTGGCCTACGGCATTGCCGGCACGGTGCGCACCGACCTCACCAAGGACCCGCTGGGCACGGGTGCGGACGGCAAGCCTGTGTATCTGAAGGACGTATGGCCCAGCGACACGGAAGTCGCCTCGCTGATGAAGTTCGCCTCCAACGCGGAGCACTTCCGCCGCGAGTACGGCGACCTGTCCGGCAACCGGAAGCTGTGGGAAGCCATCCCCACCGTCGAAGGCGCGGTCTACAAATGGGACGCCAAGTCCACCTTCATCAAGGAACCGCCCTTCTTCGACGGCGTCACCCGCGTGCCCGGCAAGGTCAGCGACATCCAGGGCGCGCGCGCACTGGCGATCCTCGGCGACTCCATCACGACCGACCACATCAGCCCCTCCACCAAGATCAAGCCCGGCACGCCGGCCGGCAAATGGCTGGAACCCTTCGGCACCCCGCCCGCCGAGTGGGGCCACTTCGGTGTGCGCCGCTGCAACCACGAGCTGATGGTGCGCGGCACCTTCGCCAACGTCCGGCTGCGCAACGCGGTCGCGCCCGGCACCGAGGGTCCGATCACGAAGCACCAGCCCGACGGCGCGCAGATGACGATCTTCGAGGCGTCCGAGCTGTACCAGAAGGCCGGCACACCGCTCGTCATCTTCGGCGGCGAGGATTACGGCATGGGCTCCTCGCGCGACTGGGCGGCCAAGGGCGTGCAACTGCTGGGCGTCAAGGCCGTGATCGTGAAGAGCTTCGAGCGCATCCACCGCGCCAACCTGATCGGCATGGGCGTGCTGCCCCTGCAGTTCAAGCCGGGCACCGACGTCAAGTCGCTCGGCATCGACGGTACCGAAACCTTCGCTGTCGAGGGCGTGGCCGGCGGCGACGTGAAACCCCTGCAGGACGTGACGCTCGTCATCACCCGCAAGGACGGGGCCCAGCAGCGCGTGCCGCTCACGCTGCGCATCGATACCGTCATTGAGGTCGACTACCTGAAGCACGGCGGCATCCTGCCCTACGTACTGCGCAACCTGCTGGCGGCCTGACGCTACAGACCGCAAGACACCAACAGGGCCCGGGCGAGCCATCGTCCGGGCCCTTGTTTTTTCTCCTGCAATTTCCGTTGCTTGCGGGAGGGCGCCTTGCGCGCAGCCCCGGCCTGCAGGCACATGCTATAGTCATTTTTACTTCTGGCCGGAACGGTCAGGATGGTCAGAACGCATGCACCGCATGCGCCGCACGCACAACAGGTTCAGCCAGTTGTCACCACCGGGGAGATCGTCATGGAAACCTTGTTCCAGTCGCTGCAGCAAACACTCGGCGCGCATCTGCCCGCCATCCTCGGCGCGCTCGCCATCCTCATCGCCGGCTGGATCATCGCCGTCGCCGCCCGCGCCGGCACCCGCACGCTGCTGACCTACCTCAAGGTCAACAACCGCATCCGGGAAAGCACCGAACAGGCGATTGATGTCGAAAGCCCGATCGCACTGGGCGTGTTCTGGCTGATCATCCTCATCACGCTGGTCGGCGTGTTCAATTCACTCGACCTGCAGTCCGTTTCCAACCCCTTCGCCGCGCTGGTCACGCAGATCCTCGGCTACCTGCCGCGCCTGATCGGCGGGGTGCTGCTGCTGCTCATCGTCTGGGTGATCGCCACCGCGCTGCGAACGCTGGTCAACCGGGGGCTCGCCGCCACCGCCTGGGACGACAAGCTCTCCAAGCAGGCCGGCATGGAGCCCATGAGCAAGAGCGTGAGCAACGTCCTGTTCTGGCTCGTGATCCTGCTCTTCATTCCGGCCATCCTCGGCGCCTTCCAGCTGGAAGGCCTGCTCGAGCCGGTGCGGGCAATGGTCAACAAGATGCTCGACATCCTGCCCAACATCTTCGCCGCCTGCGTCATCGGTTTTGTCGGCTGGCTGGTGGCCAAAGTGCTGCGCGGACTGGTGACGAACCTGCTGCTCGCCGCCGGCGCGGACCGCCTCGGCAAATCCGCGGGCCTCGACCCGTCGGTGCAGATCTCCCGCCTGGCCGGCATGCTGGTCTTCATCTTCGTCTTCGTGCCCACGCTGATCGCGGCGCTGGACGCGCTGAAGATCGAAGCCGTGTCGCGCCCCGCCACCGAGATGCTGGGCAAGATGCTCGACGCCATCCCGCACGTGCTGGCGGCTGCGGTCATCCTGACCCTCACCTACTACGTCGCCAAGTTCGCGTCCGGCTTCGCCGGCCAGCTGCTGACGCGGCTGGGGTTCGACGCGCTGCCGCAAAAGCTGGGGGTGGGGCAGGCCCTCTCCGGCGGCTTGAAGCCCTCCAGCCTCGTCAGCGGACTGATCCTGTTTTTTGCCATGCTGTTCGCCACCGTGGAGGCGTCCAACCAGCTCGGCTTCGGGCAGGTGCGCGATGTCGTCGCCGCCTTCATCAAGTTCGGCGGCGACCTGCTGCTGGGCGGCGCCATCCTGGTGATCGGATTCTGGCTGGCGAGTCTGGCGTACCGGACCATCGTCAAGGCCAATCCCGCCGCCGCCAACATGGCGCGCATCGCCCAGCTCGCGATCCTCGGGCTGGTGCTCGCCATGGGCCTGCGCGCGATGGGCATCGCCAACGAGATCGTGCAGCTTGCCTTCGGACTGACGCTGGGCGCGATCGCGATCGCCTTCGCGCTGTCCTTCGGCCTCGGCGGACGCGAAGCCGCCGGCAAGCAGATGGAGTACTGGCTGGGCAAACTGCGCAAGTAAGCGATAGCCCGTTCCTCAACGGCCGCGCGGCTGGTTCAATCCAGTGCGCGGCCGTTGGCTTGTCCGGCGCCGTTACAATCGTCATCGTCATGACCGTCGCCGCCTCGTTCGAGATCCCATACCTGCAGTGCCTCGGCGCGCATGGGCAGCCGGTGGGCACGCTGCCCATATGGGCGCAGGACACCTCGGCGCTGGTCCCGCTCTACCGCTGGATGCAGCGCATGCGCGCCTACGACACCAAGGCCATCGCTCTTCAGCGTACAGGCCAGCTCGGCACCTATGCGTCCATGCTCGGCAAGGAGGCCGTCGAGGCCGGCATCGGTGCGGCGCTGAAACCCGAGGACGTCTTCCTCTGCACCTACCGCGAGAACGGCGCACAGCTGATGCGCGGCATCACCATGCGCGAGCTGTTCCTTTACTGGGGCGGGGACGAGCGCGGCAGCGCGTTTGCGAAGTCTGTCCACGACTTCCCGATCTGCGTGACAATCGCCTCGCAATGCCTGCACGCCGCGGGCGTTGCCTACGCGCTGAAGATCAAGCGCGAGCCGCGCGTGGCCCTCTGCACGCTGGGTGACGGCGCGTCCTCCAAGGGCGACTTCTACGAGGCGCTGAACGCGGCGGGCGCGTGGCGGTTGCCGCTGGTGATCGTGCTGACGAACAACCAGTGGGCGATCTCCGTGCCACGCACCGCGCAGAGCGCCGCGCAGACGCTCGCGCAGAAAGCCATCGCCGGCGGCGTGCCGGGCCTGCAGGTGGACGGCAACGACGTCATCGCCATGCGCCAGGCGATCGGCGAGGCGGTTGAAACGGCGCGCACGGGCGGCGGACCGGCGCTGATCGAAGCGGTCACCTACCGGCTCTCGGACCACACCACCGCCGACGATGCCTCCCGCTACCGGCCGGCCGAGGAACTCGCGGACGCCTGGCAACGCGAGCCCGTCGCGCGGCTGCGGAGCTACCTCGTTGCGCAGGGGGTGTGGGACAAGGTGCAGGAGGACGCGCTGCTCAAACAGGTCAACGAGGAAGTACAGGCGGCAGCCCAGTCCTATCTCGATACGCCGCCCCCGCCGCTGTCGCAGATGTTCGATCACCACTACGCCACGCTGCCCGCCGCGCTCGCCGCGCAACGCGAGCAATGGCTGTCCGGTCCCGATGGCGCAGATCACCCTCGTTGAGGCGGTCAACTTAGCACTCGCCCGCGCGATGGCGGACGATGAGCGCGTCGTCTTGCTTGGCCAAGACATCGGCACCAACGGTGGCGTGTTTCGCGCGACGCTCGGCCTGCTCGACCGCTTCGGCGGCGAACGCGTGATCGACACGCCGCTCGCGGAAGCGCTGATCGCCGGCATGGCCATCGGCATGGCGGCGGAGGGTCTGAAACCCGTCGCGGAAATCCAGTTCTCCGGCTTCGCCTACACCGTCATCGACCAGATCCTCAACCACGCCGGCCGTCTGCGGCACCGCACCCAGGGCCGGCTGTCCTGCCCGCTGGTGCTGCGCACGCCCTGCGGCGCCGGCATCCATCCGCCCGAGCATCATTCGGAAAGCCCGGAAGCGATGTTCGCGCACATCCCGGGCATCCGGGTCGTGTATCCATCGTCGCCGAGGCGCGCCTACGGCCTGCTGCTCGCCGCGATCCGCGATCCTGATCCGGTGATCTTCCTCGAACCCACCCGCCTCTACCGGCTGTTCAAGGAGGAGGTCGCCGACAGCGGCGAGGCCCTGCCGCTCGACCAGTGCGTGACGCTGCGCGAAGGGACCGACGTTACGCTCGTCACCTGGGGCGCGATGGTGTTCGACACGCTGCAGGCCGCCGACGAACTGGCCGAACAGGGCGTGATGGCGGAGGTCATCGACTGCGTGACGCTCAAGCCTTTCGATCTCGATAGCGTCCTGGCGTCGGTGGCGCGCACCGGCCGCTGCGTGATCGTGAGCGAAGCGCCGCGCACCGCGGGCTTCGCGAACGAAATCGCGGCCGGGCTGGCCGAACACGGGCTGCTTACGCTGCTGGCGCCGGTCGTGCGCGTCACCGCGCCGGACATCATCGTCCCCTACGCACGGCTGGAACACCACTACCTGCCCGGCAAGCGGCAGATCGTCGCCGCGGTCAGGAAAACCCTGGAGTTCGCATGAAGCTCTTCAAGCTGCCGGATCTCGGCGAAGGCCTGCAGGAGGCCGAGATCGTCAAGTGGCACGTCGCCGTCGGCGACGAGGTCGCGGTGGACCAGCCGCTGGTCTCGGTGGAAACGGCCAAGGCCATCGTCGACGTGCCCGCGCCCTATTCCGGCAAGGTGGCCCGCCTGTTCGGCGGCGAGCACGACATCGCATACGTCGGCGCGCCCCTGATTGGCTTCGAAGGCGACGGCGAGGACACCGGCACGGTCGTCGGCAAGGTCGAAACCGGCAAGGTCATGGCCGATGCCCCGATCGCAGCCTCACCGCTTGCCCACGGCATCAAGGCCACGCCCGCCGTGCGCGCGATGGCCCGCAAGGCCGACGTCGACCTGGCCATGGTCACGCCGACCGGCGCGGACGGCCTGATCACCGCTGCCGACGTGCAGCGCGCGGCCCGCATCCTCGCCGGCCTCGGGCCGCAGGAGGTGCTGCGCGGCGTGCGCCGCGCGATGGCACAGAGCATGACGCTAGCCCATGCCGAGGTCGCCTCCGCCACCCTCATGGACGATGCCGATATCAACGCCTGGGCGCCCGGTCAGAAGGTCACGCTGCGCCTGATCCGCGCGATCGTCGCCGCCTGCAAGGCCGAGCCTGGTCTGAACGCCTGGTTCGACGGCCAGGCGCTGGGCCGCCGCCTGCTGAAGCAGGTCGATCTCGGCGTGGCCGTGGACACACCGGACGGACTGCTGGTGCCGGTGCTGCGGAACCTCGAAACCCGCGCACCCGGTGAAATTGAACCGGCCCTCATCAAACTGGTGGAAGACACCCGCGCGCGCCGCGTGCCGCCGGAAGACCTGCGCGCCAACACCATCACACTCTCCAACTTCGGCACGATCGCGGGCCGTTACGCCTCGCCGATCATCGTGCCGCCCACGGTCGCCATCGTCGGCGCCGGGCGCGTGCGCAAGGAGGTCGTCGTGTCAGACGACCGGCCGGCGGTGCATCGCGTGCTGCCGCTGTCGCTGACCTTCGATCATCGCGCGGTGACCGGCGGCGAAGCGGGACGTTTCCTCGGCGCGCTGATTGCCGATCTTCAATCCCCCCAATAGCTAATCTTCGAGTCCTGAAATGCAACCCCTCCACTTCAAATTCGGCGGCTACCAGAAGCCCGCCTCCATCCACAACCAGGCCGCCGTCCGCTTCGGCGAACTGCTGCAACAGAAACTCGGCGACCGCGTCAGCTTCGAGCTGATCGGCAACGTGCTGGACCTCGGCCGCGGTTCCGGCGACCTGCCCATCATGGTCGAGAACGGGGAACTGGACTTCTGCTACATCTCGACCGTGCGTTTCGCGGACGACGTGCCGGAGCTGAAGCTGCTGGAACTGCCCTTCGTCGTGCCGAGCCGCGACGCCGTGTGCCGCGCACTGGACGGCGAACTGGGGGCACGCTTTACCCGCCAGATGCATGCCCGCACGCCGCACCGGGTGCTCGGCTACTGGGACAACGGCTTCCGTCACCTGTCGAACAAGGTGCGCCCCATCCGCACGCCCGCCGACTGCGCGGGCTTGCGCATCCGCACGCAGATGAGCGCGCTGCACGGCGAGGCGTTTGCGGCGCTGGGCTTCGTGCCGGTGCCGGCCGATATCAAGGAGTTCGCGGCGGAGGTCGGCGGCGACCGCTTCCAGGCACAGGACAATCCGCTGACCAATACCTACAACTTCGGCGTGCAGAAGCACCACCGCTACCACACGCTCTCCAGCCATTTCTTCGGCGCGAGCGCAATGATCGGCAACGCGGCGAAGTACGCAAGCTGGCCGGCGGATGTACAGGCTGCGGTGGATGCCGCGGGCCGCGAAGCGACGGTTTACCAGCGCCAGCTGGCAGCGGCGGAAGACGCCGCGATCATGGCCAAACTCAAGACCGAAGACGTCGAGATCGTGACGCTCACACCGGCGGAACACGCGGCCTTCGTGGCCGCGCTCGCGCCGATGCTGGAGAAATACCGGAAGGAACTCGATCCAGCGCTGTTCGATGCCCTGAAGTAACGCGCGCCGGCTACTTCTTCGCGACCTTGGCCCCGCGCTGGCTCCAATACCACTCCATGATCTGCTCGCCGGTCCAGAACAGCACGCCCTTCTTCCGGCGCAGCTTGGTGAAGACTTCCTCGAAGTACTTGATCCGGTGCGGCACCCCGGAAATGTACGGGTGCACGGCGATCGCCATGATCTTCGCGCGCGAGGCGCCTTCGTCATGCAACCGGTCGAAAGTATCGAGGCTGCGCGTGACGAACTCCTGCGCGGCGTGGTGCTGCACCATCATCATCGAGATGTCGTTCAGCTCCACCGTGTAGGGCATCGACAGCACCGGGCCGTGCTTGGTCTTTACCTCGCAAGGTTCGTCGTCCACCACCCAGTCGGCGAGGTAGCGGATGCCGGCCTCGGCCAGCAGGTCCGGGGAGTCGTAGGTTTCAGTCAGCCCCGGCCCCAGCCAGCCCACGACCGGCTTGCCCGTGAATTTCTTGAGAATCTTGACGGTCTTGCGGATCGTCTTCTTCTGGTTGGGCTCCAAATGGATCGGGCGCTGGTCGTAGGAATGGCCCATGAACTCCCAGCCCGCGTCGCGCGCGGCCCCGGCCACCTGCGGGTAGTCCTCGCACACGCGGCCGTTGATCGACAACGTCGGTGTGATATCCAGCCGGTCGAGCGCCGCCTTCAGCCGCCAGAAACCGACCCGCATGCCGTATTCGTGCCAGGCCCAGTGCGGCACGTCCGGCAACATCGTCTGGCCCGTCGGCGGCGGCAGCGCCTGGCGCGGCATCGCACGGCCGATGTCCCAGACCTCGACGTTGACGATGGGCCACACCACCACCCGCGCGCCACCGGGCAAACGCAGCGGCGGACGGTCGACAACGGGGGAGTACGGCAGGCGTTGGCTGGGCAACATGGATTCCTCGAACGGACGGCAAAAAAGGAATCGCATTATAGAGTCGGCGTCACGAAAGCATGGCTGTTTGCGGGCGCCGCGTTCTTTCCGTAGCATGCCCCGCACGCGTCGAGCGACTGCCGGCCTCGCATGCCGGCAGCGCCGCAACGCCAAGGAGGAATCATGCGCATGTCCGCCGCCGTCGCCCTTCTGCTGACCGCCGCCGCTGTCCACGCACAGCCCTGGCCCGTCAAGCCGTTCCGGATCATCGTGCCCTTCCCGCCGGGCGGCAACATCGATATCACCGGTCGCACCCTGGCGCCCGGCCTGACCGAAACCCTGGGGCAGCCGGTGGTCGTGGACAACCGCGGCGGCGCCGGCGGCACCATCGGCACCGAGCTCGCCGCCAAATCGCCACCCGACGGCTACACGCTGCTGGTCGGCTCCACCGGCACACTGACGGCCGCGCCCGCCCTCTACCCGAAGCTGGGCTACGACCCGCAGCGCGACTTCGCCGCCATTGCGATGGTGTCCGTCGTACCCATCGTGATTGTCATCCACCCTTCGCTGCCGGCTCGCGACTTCCGGGAATTCCTGGCGATGGTCAAGGCGCGCCCCGGCAAGGTGACGATGGCCTCCGCCGGGTCCGGCAGCAGCAATCATCTCGCGGGCGAACTGTTCCAGTCCGTGACCGGCACCAAACTGATCCACATCCCGTACAAGGGCAGCGGTCCCGCGCTTGTGGACGTCATGGGCGGCCAGGTGGACATGCACTTCGACCAGCTCTCGTCTTCGCTCGGCTTCATCCAGAGCGGCAAGCTGCGCGCGATCGCGGTCACCACGCTCAAGCGCTCGTCATCCCTGCCCAACGTGCCGACCGTTGATGAGTCCGGCTACCAGGGATTCGAAGCCTCGACCTTCGCCGCGATCCTCGTGCCGTCGGCAACCCCCAGGGACATCCAGCAGCGCCTGACCGCCGCAATGCAGAAGATCCTGCGCACACCGGCCACGCGCGACACCTTCGCCCGCTTCGCGGCCGAAGTGCCGGACGTGAGCGTGGAGGAATTCGAGCGTTACCTGCGCGCCGACCGCGAGAAATGGACCAAAGTGGTCCGCGAGGCCAACATCAAGGTGGAGTAAACGGCGGGTCTAGCCCAGCGCCCGCAGAATCGCCGCGGTGAACGACTTCGTGCCGCCGTTGCCGCCCAGATCCTTGGTCACCGCCTGCTTGTCCAGCAGCGCCTTCGACAGCGCGGCCTCGATGCGATCGGCGGCCTCGCCCTGCTCCAGATAGCGCAGCATCATCACCGACGACAGCAGCAGCGCGGTCGGGTTGGCGAGATCCTTGCCCGCGATGTCCGGCGCGCTGCCATGCACGGCTTCGAACATCGCGCAGTCCTCGCCGAGGTTTGCGCCCGGCGCCACGCCGAGACCGCCCACCAGCCCCGCCGCCAGGTCCGAAACGATGTCGCCGTAGAGATTGGCGAGCAGCAGGCTGTCGAAGGTTTCCGGCCGGATCACGAGTTCCATGCACAAGGCGTCGATCACCCGCGAATCGCAGGTGATCGACGGATGTTCCGCCGCCGCCTCCTGCGCCACCTTGAGGAAGGTGCCATCGGTCAGTTTCAACACGTTGGCCTTGTGCGCCACGGTCAGGCGCTTGCGGCCGGTCTTTTCCATGTAGCGGCAGGCGAAATGCGCCATGCGGTCCGTGGCGCTGAAGGTGATGACTTTCGTCGCCTCCACGCGGTCTTCGCTCACGCGCTTTTCGATGCCGAGATACAGATCCTCGCTGTTCTCGCGGAAGATCAGGAGATCCACGCCCTGGAAGCGGGAAGCAATGCCGGGGTAGTTCTTGGCGGGACGCACCGCGCCGTACAGGCCCAGTTCCTTGCGCAGGGCGATGGCGATGCTCGGGTAATCCCGGGGCGCGGTCGAGCCGTCGCGCGCGGGATGCGTCAGCTTGATGCGGTAATCGCCCCCGAATGGGGTTTGCGTCGGTCCCTTCAGCGCGATTTTGGTGCGCCCGACGGACGCCAGCGCCTCCACCGGCAACGGCGTGCCGTGCTTGTCCATCGCCACCATGCCCACCAGCACCGGATCCCATTCGATGTTCGCGCCGGAGGCGGAAACGATTTGCTTCACGGCGGCGGCCACTTCGGGTCCGATGCCGTCACCGGCAATCAGGGTTACTGGAGTGCTCATCTGTTCGCTTTCCCGTATCAAGGTTCAGGGACGGCATGCCCCGTCCCAAAAAGGCGCGACTTTACCGGTTTTTGGTTACACACTCACCGCGCGCTGCATCGCATGATGCAAGGATCGTTCCGGCAGCCATGTCGTGAGCTTATTGACGCATGCAGCGCCCAGGCTTAGGCTGAAACACCATGCTGTTCGCTATTTCCCGCGCAAAAACAAGCAGTAAGTGACTGTCGGGCGCCGCGCCCGAATTTTCCGGCGACACACCAGTCCTATGTACTCGTCCGACAGCCGCAAATCCAGGCGCACCAGGAGTCCCCATGCCGCATAACCTCCACGACACGCTCCAGAGCTTCACCTTCGCCGGCAACACCGGCCGCTACTACTCGCTCCCGGCGCTGGAAAAGGCGGGCATGGGGAAAATCTCGCGTCTGCCGGTCAGTCTGCGCGTCGTGCTGGAATCGGCCCTGCGCCACTACGACGGCAGGAAGATCACCGAGGCGCACCTGAAAAGCCTCGCGGGCTGGAAGCCGAAAGCCCCGCGCACCGAGGAAGTGCCGTTCGTCGTAGCCCGCGTGCTGCTGCAGGACATGACCGGCGTGCCGCTGGTGGTGGACTTTGCCGCCATGCGCGAAGCCGCGAAACAACACGGCGCGAATCCCGCCATCATCGAGCCGCTGGTGCCCGCCCACCTGATCATGGACCACTCGGTGCAGATCGACTTCTACGGCAACAAGGACGCGCTGAAGAAGAACATGGAAGTCGAGTTCAGACGCAACCGCGAGCGCTATGAATTCCTGAAGTGGAGCGCGCAGGCCTTCGACACCTTCGAGATCATCCCGCCGGGCAACGGCATCTGCCACCAGATCAACCTCGAGTACGTGTCCCAGGTCGTCTGGAACAAGGGTGACCTGTATTACCCGGACAGCCTGGTCGGCATCGATTCGCATACGCCGATGGTCAACGGCCTGGGGGTGCTGGGCTGGGGCGTCGGCGGTATCGAAGCCGAGGCCGCGATGCTCGGCCAGCCCCTGTACTTCCTGCAGCCCGACGTGGTCGGCGTGCATCTCACCGGCAAGTTGAGCGACGGCGTCACCGCCACCGATCTCGTGCTGGCCATCACCGAATTGCTGCGTGCGAAGAAAGTCGTCGGAAAATTCGTCGAATACTTCGGCGCCGGCGCGGCCTCACTGCCCCTGCCCGACCGCGCGACCATCGGCAACATGGCGCCCGAGTACGGCGCGACCTGCGGTTTCTTCCCGGTGGACGAGGTCGCCTGCGAATTCCTGCGCATGACCGGGCGCGGCGACGTGGTACCGGCGGTGAAGGCGTATTACGAGGCGCAAGGCATGTTCGGCATGCCGAAGGATGGCGACATTGATTACAGCGAGGTCGTCCAGCTCGATCTCGCCGGCGTCAAACCGGCCGTCTCCGGTCCGCGCCGCCCGAACGACCGCCTCGACCTCCCGGCGATCAAGGGCAAGTTCCGCGAGCTGCTCGACAAGCCGTTTAACGACGGCGGCTACGGCAAGGCCGGCGAGATCGGCAAGGAATTTCCGACCAGCAAACCGGCGGTGAAGATCGGCCACGGCGACGTGCTGATCTCCGCCATCACCTCCTGCACCAACACCTCCAACCCGGGCGTCATGCTCGGCGCGGGGCTGCTGGCCAGAAAAGCGGTGGAGAAAGGCCTTAAGCCGCCGGTATGGGTGAAGACCTCGCTCGGGCCCGGCTCGCTGGCCGTCACCGAATACCTGAAGAACGCGGGCCTGCTGCCTTACCTGGAACAGCTCGGCTACTACGTCTCCGGCTACGGCTGCACGACCTGCATCGGCAACTCGGGCCCGCTGGACGGTTACCTCGACGATGCCGTGACGAAGAACGACGTGATCGCCGCCGCCGTGCTGTCGGGCAACCGCAACTTCGAAGCGCGCATCCACCAGAGCATCAAGGCCAACTTCCTGATGAGCCCGCCCCTGGTGGTCGCCTTCGGCCTCGCCGGTACCGTCGACATCGACATGTCGAAAGATCCGATCGGCACCGGCAAGGACGGCCTGCCGGTATACCTGAAGGACCTCTGGCCTTCCACGGCGGAAATCGCCGCGGCGATGAAGTACGCCACCGATCCCGCGATGTACAAGAAACTCTTCTCGGCCTTCGGCGAAGGCAACCCGATGTGGGACGAGATCCCGACTTCGGTCGGCGCGACCTACCAGTGGAACGAACAATCCACCTACGTGCGCCACCCGCCCTACTTCGACGGCTTCGGCATGCAGCCTGGCAAGGTGTCCGACGTCAAAGACGCCCGCGTGCTGGGCATCTTCGGCGACGCGATCACCACCGATCACATCAGCCCTGCGGGCGGCATCCGCGCCACCTCGCCGGCCGGGAAATATCTGCAGGAGCACGGCGTGGCCATCGCCGACTTCAACACCTACGGCGCGCGCCGCGGCAACCATGAAGTCATGATGCGCGGCACCTTCGCCAACATCCGCATCAAGAACCTGATGCTGCCGGGCACTGAAGGCGGCGTGACGATCCACCAACCCTCCGGCGAACAGACGTCCATCTACGAAGCCGCGATGCGCTACAAAAAGGACGGCATCGCGTCGGTCGTGTTCGGTGGCGACGAATACGGCCAGGGCTCCTCGCGCGATTGGGCCGCCAAGGGCCCGCAACTGCTGGGCGTAAAGGCCGTGATCGTGCGCGCCTTCGAGCGTATCCACCGCGCCAACCTCGTGTTCATGGGCGTACTACCCCTGCAGTTCAAGCCCGGCACGACCGCGCAGACACTCAAGCTCGACGGCTCGGAGCTCATCGACATCACCGGCATCGAGAAGGGGATCGTCCCGATGCAGGACGTAACCATGACGATCACGCGCAAGGGCGGCAAAATCGAGTCGGTTCCGCTGATCCTGCGCATCGACACCCCGATCGAAGTGGATTACTACCGGCACGGCGGGATCCTGCCCTACGTGCTGCGCGAATTGCTCGCCGCGTAGCTCCACTGAAGACCCACAGGCTATGGCGGTGCCCACCCGGCGCCGCTCCCCCGACAGGCCGGCATCCACAAGATGCCGCCTGTTTTTTTGCGCGGCTATAATCGGCGCAGGAGGAATTCCATCCCCATGAGCGCCGTGTTGTCCCCGTCCAGTCTCGTCGAACGCCTCGCCGCCATCGTCGGTCCCACCCACGTCCTGACCGACGCGCAGGAGATCTCGCCCAACCTGCACGACTGGCGCGGCTTTTACATCGGCAAGGCGGTCGCCGTGGTGCGCCCGGCGAACACGGCCGAAGTGGCGGCGGTGCTGAAGCTATGCAGCGAAACACGAACCCCCGTCGTCGCCCAGGGCGGCAACACCGGCATGTGCGGCGCGGCAACGCCGACCGCCAAGGGCGATGCCGTCGTGCTGTTGCTGACGCGCATGAATCGCGTCGTCGCGCTCGATCCGCTCAACAACACGATCACCGTCGAGGCCGGCTGCATCCTCGCGAACATCCAGCAGGCGGCGCGCGAGGCCGACCGCTACTTCCCGTTATCCCTCGGCGCCGAGGGCAGCTGCCAGATCGGCGGCAACCTCGCGACCAACGCCGGCGGCATCAACGTGCTGCGCTACGGCAACACGCGCGACCTGACGCTGGGCCTGGAAGTCGTGCTGGCCGACGGCCAGGTGTGGGGCGGGCTGCGCGGGCTGCGCAAGGACAACACCGGCTACGACCTGAAGCAACTCTTCGTCGGTTCCGAAGGCACGCTGGGCGTCATCACCGGCGCGGTGCTGAAACTCTTCCCGCAGCCGCGCACCTCCGTCACCGCGTTCGGCGCGATTCCCGATCCGGACGCGGCCATCGCCCTGCTCTCGCACCTGCGCGGCGAAATCGGCGACCGTATCAGCGCCTTCGAGATCATCTCGCGCCACTGCATCGAAATCGTGCTGAAGCACATCCCCGGTACGCGCGACCCGCTGGCGGCGCCCGCGGCCTGGTACTTCCTCACCAACGTGGACGACCCGGCGGTCGATCCCGGCCTGCGCGACGCGGTCGAGCAGGCGCTCGCCGCCGCGATCGAGAAAGGCCTGGTGACGGACGTGGCGCTCGCCGAAAGCGCCGCGCAGGCGCAGGCCTTCTGGCGCATCCGCGAGACGATTCCCGAAGCGTCCAAGAGCGACGGCCTGCTCTACCGCCATGACATTTCGGTGCCGATCAGCGGCATCCCGGCCTTCATCACCGAAGCCGGCGCGGCGCTCGAAAAACAGTTCCCCGGCGTGCGCATCATCTGCTTCGGCCACATCGGCGACGGCAACCTGCACTACAACTGCTTTGTGCCGGGCCGCCGGCGCGACGACCTGGCGGCCATCGCCATGACCGATGTCAATGAAGCCGTCTACAAAATGGTGCGCGAACGCAACGGCTCGATCAGCGCCGAGCACGGCATCGGCCAGGCCAAACGCGCGGAGTTGCCGCACTACAAGAGCGCGGTGGAAATGGAACTGATGCGGGCGGTGAAAAAGACCTTCGACCCGCTGGGCATCATGAACCCCGGAAAGGTCCTGTAACAGGCATGGCCGCAGCAGAGGTTGTCACGTTTGTTCCCGGTGGCTACCGCTACGTCAAAGGGGTTTTCCGCTATTCCGCCTCCGTCGCCGCCGAGCCCGGTTTTGAAATCGAACGGGCGCGCTTTCACCGGCCCGTGCCGCTCGCCGAAGGCTTCCGACTGATCGAAGCCCGGCTGCGTGCCATCGGCCGTCCGCTGACGGCGTTCTGCGCCTGCGAACTGCGCTCGCCGGCGCCCTTCACCGAAGCCGGCTTCGAGGCCTTCAACCGGCAGTACGTGGCACCGCTGGCCGCGTGGGGACTCTACAGGGACGGCGCGAATCCCGTGGCACGCAGCAACGTCTGCCCGGCGATCGATCCGCCGACAGAACCTTCCTTCTACGCATTCTCGTACACCGTGCCCGCGACGAACGCGTCCCGCCCGAGCTTCATCGTCGCCGGCGGCGCGGAAGCCCCGGAGAATCAGCCCAACTACCGCGACCACATCGTGCGGCGCGGCGACGTCTCGCCGGGCGCCCTGGTGGAAAAAGCGCGCTACGTGCTGGGCGTGATGGAAGGCCGCATGCAGCCGCTGGGCTTTGCCTGGCAGGACGTGACCGACACGCAGGCCTACACCGTGCACGATCTCCACCCCTTCCTCGGCGCGGAAATCGTCCGCCGCGGCGCGGCGCCGGGCGGGCTGACCTGGCACTACGTGTACCCGCCAGTGGTGGACCTCGAATTCGAGATGGATGCCCGCGGGATTGCGCGCGAAGTGGTGGTTTAGCGCGCGCCGACGGCGAACAGTCCAAAGACGCACAGCAGGCCCGCACACCACACCAGCGACCGCGGGGTCGGCCGGTCGTGGATGTAGAGCAGCGTGTATGCCACCCGCAGCAGCACGAAGGTCGCCGCCAAAACATCGATCCATCGCTGCGGTCCGCCGGCCAGGTGGGCGATGATCACGCCCGCCGCGAATGGGGGAAACGCCTCGAAAGCATTCAGTTGCGCCCAGTAGGCACGCCGGCGGTCAGGCGGGAGCGTGTCCACCCCGGCCCGCGGGGCGTGGTTGTCATAGGTCCTCCCGCCGCCGCCGGCGAGCTTGAAATAGAGGGTGGCACAATACGGCAGCAGCGCCGCGACGAGGACCATCCAGTACGCGAAGGTCATGTGCTTTCCTTGAAAGTTTTCACGGCGCGGCACGACCAATATCATCATTCCGGCCGGCATCGGACAGCGCGGATTTTCCAGGCAACTTTATCACGCAGAAACGTTCCAAGACCCACCTCAAGGACGGAGCCCACCATGACGGACAAGATCGAGAAACCCGATGCGGACTGGAAAAAGGAACTGACGCCGGAACAGTTCCAGGTCGCCCGCAAGAAAGGGACCGAGCGCCCCTTCACCGGCGCGTACTGGGACAATCACGAGCAGGGCATCTACCGCTGCGTCTGCTGCGGGACGGAGCTGTTCGCCTCCGACCACAAGTTCGAATCCGGCAGCGGCTGGCCCAGTTTCTGGCAGCCGGCGAACACGGAAAACGTGGCGGCCGAAACGGACGTCAGTCACGGCATGCGCCGCACCGAGGTGCTGTGCAGCAAGTGTGACGCCCACCTCGGACACGTCTTCGAGGACGGCCCGCAACCGACCGGCCTGCGTTACTGCATCAACTCGGCTTCTCTGAAATTCGACAAAAAAACCTGATGCCCGGCCTGGCGGCGCAAGCACGTGGAGAAACCCCTATAATCCGCGCCCTTGCCCCGCCGAACGTTGCGCCAGTCCCGTGAAATTCCTGTTCGACTTTTTTCCGCTGATCCTGTTCTTCGCGGTCTATGCCGCGAAAGACATCTACTACGCGACCGCCGCGGCCATGGTCGCGACCGTACTCCAGGTGGCGTGGTCGTGGTTTCGCCACCACAAAGTCGACAAACTGCTGTGGATCAACTTCGGCGCGATCATGTTCTTCGGCGCGCTGACCCTGCTGCTGCACGACGAGCGCTTCATCAAGGTCAAGCCGACCATGGTGTACTGGGTCATCGGCATCGGCCTGGTGGTCGCGCACCACGCGTTCAGCAAGAACGCGATCCGCGCCATGATGGACGCGCACTTCGATGCGCCCGCGGCCGTCTGGAACCGCTGGCTCTACCTGTGGGCGGGCTTCTTCATCGTCCTCGGCTTCCTGAACCTCGCCATCGCCTTCACGCTCAGCACCGACCTGTGGGTCAAGTTCAAGGTGTTCGGCGGGCTGGCCCTCACCTTCGCCTTCGCGATCGCACAAACTCTGGCGCTGTCCCGTTACGCGCGGGAGGCGCCGAAGCCTTGAGCGCTCCCGGCCTCATCGCCACCATCGAAGCCCGTCTCGCCGTGCTCGAGCCCGAGCGGGTCGATCTCTACGACGACAGCGGGCAGCATGTAGGACACGCAGGCGCGAAAGACGGCGGCGGGCACTATCAGCTCGTCGTGGTGTCCCACCGCTTCGCCGGCGCGTCCCCGGTGGCGCGCCACCGGATGGTTTATGATGCGCTTGCGGACCTGATGCGGCGCGACATCCACGCCCTGTCCATCCGGGCGTTTACGCCCGAAGAGCTCTGAATATTCAGACGTTATTCGTTATTGTTACTCCCAAAGGAAACCACCATGCACCATCCGCTTCGCTTCGCCGTGCTCGCCTTGGGGCTCGCCGTGGGGCCTTTCGCGCACGCCCAGGTCGCCAAGGTCAATGGCGTCAACATCCCGCAATCCCGGATGGACTTCATCGCCAAGAACGCCGCGGCGTCCGGCAAGGGTGGCGACAGCCCCGAGGCGCGCACCCAGATCAAGGAAGCCCTGATCACGCTGGAAATCATCACGCAGGAGGCCAACAAAAAGGGCCTCGACAAGACGCCAGAGGTGGTCCAGCAACTGGATCTCAATCGCCAGGAAGTTCTGCGCAACGCGGTCTTCGCCGATTACCTGAAGGCCAACCCCATCACCGATGACCAACTGCGCAAGGAATACGACAAGGCGAAAGCGGCCGCCGGTGACAAGGACGTCCGCCTGCGCGTGATCGCGGTGGACACCGAGGACGAAGCCAAGCAGATCATCGCCTCCCTCAAGAAGGGTGCCAACTTCGAGAAACTCGCGGCCGAGAAATCCAAGGATCCCGGCACCAAGGGCAAGGGCGGCGACCTCGACTGGGGTCCGGTTGTCCGTTACCCGCCGACGCTTGTCGAGGCGGTGCGCAAGTTGAAGAAGGGCCAACTCGCCGACCAGCCGGTCCAGGTGCCCGGCGGCTGGCTCGTCGTTAAGCTCGAGGACGAGCGCCCGCTCAAGATCCCGCCCTTCGACGAAGTGAAACCGCAACTGATGCAGCAAGCCCAGCAGCAGGCGATCGGCCGCTACGTCAGCGACCTCCGCGCGAAGGCCAAGGTCGAGTAAAACGTGAGGGGATAGGGGTGAGGCGTGAGGGGGAAACGCCAAACCCTCACCCGCTGCACTTCTATCTCGCTTTTCCCCTCACCCCTCTCGCCTCACCCCTCACCTCGCAGGCGGGTCGGCTTACCCGACCCACCTGCGAGCATTGCGGAACATCCGCAACCAGGGCCCGTCCTCTTCCCAGCCGTCCGGATGCCAGGAATTCTGCACGCTGCGAAACGCGCGTTCGGGATGCGGCATCACGATCGTGAAACGGCCGTCGGCCGTGGTCAGCCCGGTAATGCCCCGTGGCGAGCCGTTGGGGTTGTACGGATAGGCTTCCGTCGCCCGGCCGGCGTGGTCGACGTAGCGCAGGCACACCAGTGCCGACTGCTCGGCCGCCACCACTGCCGCGGACCCCGGGAATTCCGCGTAACCCTCGCCGTGCGCCGTCGGCACCGCGATACGGCTGCCGGCCATGCCCTCGAACAGCAGCGAGGGCGAGCGCGGCACTTCCACCAGCACGAAGCGCGCCTCGAACTGCTCGGAGCGGTTGCGGACGAAGCGCGGCCACGCCGCCGCGCCCGGGATCAGGTCGCGCAGGTTGCTCATCATCTGGCAGCCGTTGCAGACGCCCAGCGCGAAGGTGTCGGTGCGATGGAAGAATGCCGCGAACTGGTCGCGCGCACGCGCGTTGAACAATATGGATTTGGCCCAGCCTTCGCCCGCGCCCAGCACGTCGCCGTAGGAAAAGCCGCCGCACGCCGCAAAGCCCTTGAATCCGGTCAGCGCGACGCGGCCGACGATGATGTCGCTCATGTGCACGTCCACCGCGTCGAAACCGGCACGGTCGAAGGCCGCCGCCATTTCGATCTGGCCGTTGACCCCCTGCTCGCGCAGGATCGCCATGCGCGGGCGCGCGCCCTTGCTGATGAAGGGCGCGGCGACATCCTCCTGCGGGTCAAAGCGCAACACCGGCGCCAGCCCACGATCGGCGGCGTCGGTGTTGCGCGCGTACTCCGCCGCCGCGCAGTCCGGATTGTCGCGCAACTGCTGCATGCGGAACGTTGTCTCCGACCACGCCTGGCGCAGTTCGGTGCGTGACAGCGCGAGCTGTTCCACGCTGGCCTGTCGCACGACCAGCCGGTCTTCCGTGTTGAGACTGCCCAGGCGCAGCGCCGCACCCCCGAACGCCTGGCCGATCCGTGCGCGGTCCGCGGCGCGTGTCTGGATGACCGCACCCAACTCTTCGTTGAACAGTGCTGCGGCAGTGGAACCCGAGCCGGGCAGCTCGACCGTGGCGCCGCAGCCGCCCGCGAACATCATCTCCACGAGCGTCGCCAGCAGGCCGCCATCGGAACGGTCGTGATAGGCGAGAATCGCACCGTCGCGTGCGAGCTTGCGCAGCGCCGTAAAGAAATCCTTCAGCAGTGCCGGCGACACCACGTCGGGTGCCTCGTTGCCGAGCTGGCCCGCCGTCTGCGCCAACACCGAACCGCCCAGACGCTGGCGGCCCGTCGCGAGGTCGATCAGCCACAGGTCCGTGTCGCCAGCATCGGTGCGCAACTGCGGCGTCAGCGTGCGCCGCGCGTCCGCGACCGGTGCGAATGCCGACACGATCAATGACACCGGGCCGACGACCGCCTTGTCCTGCGTCCCCTCGCGCCAGGTCGTCTTCATCGACAGCGAATCCTTGCCGACCGGAATGCTGACGCCCAGCGCCGGACACAGTTCCATGCCGACCGCGCGTACCGCGTCGAACAGCGCTGCGTCTTCGCCGGGATGTCCTGCTGCCGCCATCCAGTTCGCCGAGAGCTTGATCGCCCCCAGGCTATCGATGTCGGCCGCGGCGACATTGGTGATCGCCTCGCCCACCGCCATGCGTGCGCTGGCGGCTGCGTTGATGACGGCGAGCGGCGTGCGCTCGCCCATCGCCATCGCCTCGCCCTTGTGGGTCTTGAAGCCCATCGTCGTCACCGCGACATCGGCCACCGGCACCTGCCACGGGCCCACCATCTGGTCGCGCGCCGTCATGCCGCCGACGGTGCGGTCGCCGATACTGATCAGGAATGTTTTGTCCGCCACTGCAGGGAAGCGCAGCACGCGTAACGCGGCGTCCCTGAGGTCGATCTTCGCGCCATCGAACACCGGCAGCGCCTTCCCCGCGTGGCGCACGTCGCGCAGCATCTTCGGCGGCTTGCCGAGGATCACTTCCAGCGGCACATCGACCGGTTTGCCGCCGAGCAGCGGGTCTTCGACCACCAGCTGCTGTTCCGCCGTGACTTCGCCCAGCACCGCAAACGGGCAGCGTTCACGTGCGCAGATTGCCTCGAACAGCGGCAGCGCCTCGCGCGCGATCGCGAGCATGTAGCGCTCCTGCGCCTCGTTGCACCAGATCTGCAGCGGCGTCATGCCCGGTTCTTCGCTCGGGATCGCGCGCAGGTTCACGCGCGCGCCGCGATCCGCGCCGTGCACGATCTCCGGCAGCGCGTTGGACAGGCCGCCCGCCCCCACGTCGTGGATCGAGAGGATAGGATTCGCGTCGCCGAGCGCCCAGCAGCGGTCGATGACTTCCTGCGCGCGGCGTTCGATCTCGGCGTTGCCGCGCTGCACCGAATCGAAGTCGAGGTCTTCCTGGTTGGCACCCGTCGCCATGCTGGACGCGGCGCCGCCGCCCAGCCCGATCAGCATGCCCGGGCCGCCGAGCTGCACGAGCGGCGTGCCCGGCGGCAGCGGATGCTTGTGCGTATGCTGCGCCGCGATGTTGCCGAGCCCGCCCGCGATCATGATCGGCTTGTGATAGCCGCGCACCTCGCCCGCGGCCTCCAGCTCGAAGTTGCGGAAGTAGCCGCACAGGTTGGGTCGGCCGAATTCGTTGTTGAAGGCGGCGCCGCCGAGCGGGCCGTCCAGCATGATCTGCAGCGCGGAGGCGATGCGTCCCGGCTTGCCGTAGTGCGCCGACTCCCAGGGTTGCGCGTAGCCCGGAATCCGCAGATGCGACACCGAGAACCCCGTCAGCCCGGCCTTGGGCCGCGCACCGGTGCCGGTCGCGCCCTCGTCCCGGATCTCGCCGCCCGAACCGGTGGACGCCCCCGGAAACGGCGCGATGGCCGTCGGATGGTTGTGCGTCTCCACCTTCATCAGGATGTGCGTGTCGTCTTCGGCATAACCGTAGGCGCCACCTGCGCGCGGATGGAAGCGCTCGATGCGCGCGCCTTCCATCACCGCCGAGTTGTCCGAGTAGGCGACCACCGTGCCCTGCGGGCTCACGGCGTGCGTGTTGCGGATCATCGCGAACAAGGTACGGTCCTGCGGTACGCCGTCCACGATCCAGTCCGCATTGAAGATCTTGTGCCGGCAATGCTCCGAATTCGCCTGCGCAAACATCATGAGCTCGACGTCGGTCGGGTTGCGCTTCAGCCCTGTGAAGCTCGCCAGCAGATAGTCGATCTCGTCTGCCGACAGTGCGAGGCCCATGCTGCGGTTGGCCGCTTCCAGCGCGCCGCGACCGCCGCCCTGCACGTCGACCGTCGCCAGCGGCTGCGGCGCGACATGCCGGAACAGCGCGTCGGCTGCCGCCTCGTCGTCCAGCACGGCTTCCGTCATGCGGTCATGCAGCAGTGCGCGTGCGGCGGCGAGCGTTGCGGCGGACCAACCGCCCTTCACCTCGATGCGCCAGGCGACACCGCGTTCGATGCGCTCGACGGCGGCCAGCCCGCAGTTGTGCGCGATATCGGTGGCCTTGGAAGCCCAGGGCGAGATCGTGCCGAGGCGCGGCACCACCAGGAACAGGTGTCCGCCGGCTGCCTCGGGTGTGGCTGCGGGACCATAGGTCAGGATGCGGGCCAGCGTGGCGCCCTCTGCTGCGGAGAGCACGCGGACCGTGGCCACGAAATGCCGGAAATTGGCGGAAATGGATAGCGCCTCGACACCGGCAGCGGCAAGCGTATCGCGCAGCTTGGTGAGGCGGAAGCCCGACAGCGCGGAGGAGCCGCGCAGCTTCAGGATGGCAGGGCCGGGAACGCCGGAGGCTTGCGAGATGGACGAATTCAAGCCGCGATTTTACTGGAAAGCTCCGCGTACCGCCCCGGGCGCCGCGAGCCTTACGTTAAACTGCGCGCCTCCGTCCGTCGACCCCGTGCACTCCACCCTCCAACCCGTCCATACCGTCGCCTCGATCCGCGCGATCGAGGCGCAGGCGTTCGCGCAGCAGCCGCCGGCGCCGCTGATGGAACGCGCGGGACTCGCCGCCGCGGAATGCGCCCGCCGGCTCGCCGGGGAACGCGGCGAACCCGTCCTGATCCTCGCCGGCCCCGGCAACAACGGCGGCGATGCCTTCGTGGCGGCCCGCCATCTCAAGTCCTGGTTCTTCGACGTCACCGTGGTCTTCGCCGGCGATGCGGCCACACTGCCCGCCGATGCGAAGGCCGCATTTGCGGCGTGGCGCGAAGCCGGCGGCGCCTGCGTAACGGCCATTCCCGCGGATCGCCGCTGGGCGCTGGCGGTGGACGGCCTGTTCGGGATCGGTCTGGCGCGCCCGCTCAAGGGGCCGTACGCCGCCCTCATCGCCCGCTTCAACGCACTGACTTGTCCGCGCCTCGCCCTGGACATTCCGAGCGGCCTTGAAGCCGACACCGGGCGCGTGCTGGGTTGCGCCGCACGCGCGACGCACACACTGACCTTCATCGGACTGAAAGCGGGACTGCTGACCCTCGACGGCCCGGATCACTGCGGCGCGGTCGACGTCGCGGCGCTGGACCTCGATCCGTCGCAACCGCAAGCACCGGGCGCACGCCTCGACGCAGCGCTATTGAACGGCCTGCTTCCCACCCGCGCACGCAACAGCCACAAAGGTGACTTCGGCAGCGTCGCCATTCTGGGTGGGGCGCGCGGCATGCGCGGGGCTGCGCTGCTGGCCGGACGCGCGGCGCTGCTCACCGGCGCGGGCCGCGTCCACGTCGGCGTGCTCGACGACGACGATCCCGCCGCCGATCCCCTGCAACCGGAGCTGATGCTGCGTCCTGCCTACGACCTGCCGCAGCTCGGCCAACTCACCTGCATCGCCGCCGGGCCGGGTCTGGGCATGGGCCCGGATGCCGCGATCGCACTGGATGCCGCGATCGCGCGCGATCTGCCGCTGGTGCTGGACGCGGACGCGCTGAACCTCGTGGCCTACGACAAGGCCCGCCTCGCAGCCGTCGCGCAGCGCGGCGCGCCCACGCTCGCCACGCCGCATCCCGCCGAGGCCGCGCGCCTGCTGGGCGTGGCCACGCGCGACGTTCAGGCCGATCGCATTGCCGCCGCCGGCAAGCTGGCCACACTCCTGAACGCGCACGTCGTGCTCAAAGGCGCCGGCAGCGTGTGCGCCTCCCCGGACGGACGCTGGGCCATCAACGCGAGCGGCAATCCCGGCATGGCCGCGGCCGGCATGGGTGACGTGTTGACCGGGATCACGGTTGCACTGCTCGCGCAAGGCGCGGCACCGGATCTCGCGCTGGCTGGCGCCGTGTGCCTGCACGGCGCCGCGGCGGATGCCCTGGTCGCCCGTAGCGTCGGCCCTGTCGGCCTCACGGCCTCCGAAGTCGCGCTCGAAGCCCGCGCGGTGCTGAACAGATCTCTATAGTTTCAGCGCCCTGGCACAGAACATCCCCAGCGCGGTCAGCGTCAGGGAGCCGAACAGGTGCGCACCGGTGTGCGCCAGCGCCCAGCCGTAGGCCCCGCGTTGCATCAGTTCCACCGACTCCGCCGAGAAGGTCGAAAACGTCGTCAGCCCGCCGAGGAAGCCGGTGATGACGAGCAATCGCCATTCCGGCGGCAGCGTGGAATGGCGGAGAAAGAAGAATTCCACCGCCACGCCGACCAGGAAGCCGCCGATCAGGTTCGCGGCCAGCGTGCCGAGCGGCAGGCTGGGCGCCACCGCGTTGAGAAAGTGCGTGAGCAGGTAGCGCAGCCAGGCACCCAGCGTGGCGCCGACGGCGATCGCGGCGAAACCGGCGGCGGTCATACGGAAGACTCCATGCCCGCATTAAAAGCCACCGCCACGGACACCGTCAACGCAAACCGTCAGGAAATGCCGAACAGCTTGCCGGCGGCCACCAGCATGACCACCGCGAGCGTGATCACCAGCCCCCGCTGCGAAAGTCTGGAAAGACCAAGCCAGGTGCCGAGCAACGCCCCGCCCACCGCCGCGGCCGCGAGCCACGGCAATTCGGGGGGGAATGTCCGCGTGGTCAGCGAACCCGCCACCAGGGCCGTGATCGAATTGATCAGAATGAAGGGGGCCGAGATCCCCGCCGTGCCCTTGGGCCCTGCCCACCCGGACAGCAGGAGGATCGGACTCAGAAAGATCCCGCCGCCCGTGCCCGTGATTCCTGACAGCAGCCCCACCCCGGCGCCAATCGGTGTTGCGAGCGCCTTGCGGATGCGGATCGGCTGTTCGTCGCTGCGGAAACCCCGGTAATAGACGCGCCACACCAGCAGCACCGCGGACAACAGCAGCACGACGCCCACCAGCTTGTAATAGAGCCCCGGCGGCAACCGCAGCGCGCCGCCGATTGCGGCGAGAGGCACGGAGCCCAGCAGAAATGGCCACAACGCGGGCCACGATACGAAGCGTGCCCGCCGAAACCGATAGACGGTGATCGACGCGACCACGATATTGAGTGCGAGCGCCGTGGGTCGCATCACCTCCGGCGCCAGTCCCGCGATGGCCATCACCGCGAGGTAACCCGACGCGCCCGCGTGACCCACGGTGGTGTAGAGGACGGCCACCACGAAGAACGCGGCGGCGATCAGCATCAGCACTTCAACTGACATGGAGGATCCGCACGGAGGATCTGGAAAGGGGCAACGGCACGTTATATTCATAGGAATATAACGATTCGCCAAAAAAAGTCCAGCCCACGAGGCCGGACTGCCGCCACTAGCTGCGCTTGAGCAGGCCCGCTTCCAGCGCCTTCACATCGCTGGCGATCGCCGCCAGCGCGCGCGATTCCATGTGCCGGTAGCGCTTGAGCACGTCCCGTCCAAATGCCGTGATCTGCGCCCCGCCGCCGCCCTTGCCACCGGTCGCCGCCGCCACCACGGGTTCGCGGAAGCAGCGGTTCATCGTGTCCACCAGCAGCCACGCGCGACGGTAGGACATTTCAAGCACGCGGGCCGCTTCGGAGATGGACCCACCGTTCGCAATTGCTTCCAGCAGGTCGGCCTTGCCGGGACCGATCGCGATCTCGGCGCCCAACTCCACCCGCAGCCGAGGCTTGACCGTCACGCGGCCGATCTTCCGCTTCACGGTCCCCCTATCCTTTCGCCCGCCAGCGCTCGGCGGCAGCGTCATCGGTCACGCGGGCATCCACCCAGCGTTCGCCCTCCGGCGTCTGCTCCTTCTTCCAGAATGGCGCCTGCGTCTTGAGGTAGTCCATGATGAACTCGCAGGCGGCGAAGGCCTCGCCGCGATGCGCGCCGGCGGTCACCACCAGCACGATCTGGTCGCCGGGATTCAGCGTGCCAATGCGGTGGATGACCAGCGCGGCCTGGATCTTCCAGCGCACCTGCGCCTGCGCGACGATGCCTTCGATCGCCTTCTCGGTCATGCCCGGATAGTGTTCAAGGGTCATGCGGCCGACCTGCGCGCCGTCGTTGGTGTCGCGCACGCAGCCGAGGAAGGTCGCCACCGCACCGATGCCGTGATTGGCGGCGCGCAACGCTGCGATCTCGCGCGACACGTCGAAGTCCTCCGCCTGGATGCGCACTGTCATGTCAGCCCCCGGTGACCGGCGGAAAGAACGCGATCTCGTCGCCGTCCTTCACCGGCGTCACACCGTCCGCCATGTCCTGGTTGACCGCCGCTCGCACCAGCCGGGTCGACGCCAGCGCCTCCGCCCACGCGCCGCCGCGCGCCGCAAGATGGGCGCGCAGGCTTCCGATGTCGGCAATGCCCGGCGGCAAGGCGAGCGTCTCTTCGCCGCGCCCCACCTGTTCGCGCAGTCTTGCGAAGTACAACACCCTGATCGTCGCAGCCATCGGCGCGCTCACTGCGTCCTCATTTCACCGACCGCAGGCCGCGGCCAGCGCCAAGACCCGTGTGCGTCATGACGAATGCGGCGATGCCGTCGATGTCGTCGAGCCCGAACCGCGGCAGCGCGGTATCGATCCTGGCGTCGCTCGCCACCGCGACGATGTGCGGATCATGCGGAAACAGCAGTGGCTCGCCGACCGCCGCCCGGTGCACTTCCAGCTTGGGAATCGCCTCGCGCTTGAAGCCCTCGACCAGCACGAGGTCGCAGGGCGCGAGTTGCGTGATCAGTTCGTCGAGTACGGGTTCCGGTGCGCCGCGCAGCTCATGCATCAACGCCCAGCGTCGCGACGAGGTGACCAGCACCTCGGTGCAGCCGGCCTGGCGGTGGCGATGCGAGTCCTTGCCCGGCTGATCGACATCGAAGGTGTGATGCGCGTGCTTGACGAGCGACACGCGCAGCCCGGCAGCCGTCAGGCGCGGAACCAGCCGTTCGATCAGCGTCGTCTTGCCGCTGCCGGAAAATCCGGCAAAACCGAATAGATTCATGGTCATCGATGATACGCGCGCCTGCGTCTCCCACCAAACCGTCAGAGCACGCAGACCGGCGTGCCGTCCGCGCAGTGCTCGATGCGCACCGGCACCCCGTACGCCGCGGACAGCCGTGCGGCGGTGAGCACCACATCCGGCGCACCGCATTCCAGTTGCCCCGCCTGCAGCAGCGCCACGCGATCCGCGTAACGCAGCGCGTCGGCCGGCTCGTGGGTGGTGAACAGCACGCCGATGCCGCCGCCGGCGAGCGTGCGCAGCAGTTGCAGCAGGCGATGCCGGTTGCCGAGGTCGAGGTGCGCGGTCGGCTCGTCGAGCAGCATCGCCACCGCGCCCTGCGCCAGCGCGCGGGCGATCAGCGCCAGTTGCCGTTCGCCCGCGGAGACTTCGGCGTAGACCGCATCCGCCAGCGGAGCCAGGCCCACGCGCTCGAGCGCTGCGCGCGCCGCGGCACGATCTTCCGCGCCCGGCGTCTGCCAGGGCGCCCGTTGCACCGTGAGTCCCATCGTCACGATCGCTTCGAGCGTGTACGGAAACGGCATCTCCTGCGCCTGCGGCACGTAACTCAAGTGCCGCGCGCGCACGGCGGCGGGAAGTGCCGGCAGCAGCGTCCCGCCAACGCGTACTTCACCCGCCAGCGGCGGCAGCAGGCCCAGCAGCGTCCGTATCAGCGTCGTCTTGCCGCTGCCGTTGCGGCCGAGCAGGCAAACGACTTCGCCCGCGCCCAGCGCAAGCGCCGTCTCCCGCGCCAACGCGGTCCGGTGGCCAAAGGCCAGGCCCTGCGCTTCCAGCAACGGCACGCTCATGCGGTTCCCCTGCCGCGCGCGAGCAGCCACAGGAACAGCGGCGCGCCGAATACCGCGGTCAGCACACCCAGCGGAATCTCCGTGTCGGTCACCGCGCGCGCGGCAGTGTCCACCGCCAACAGGAAGCCGGCGCCGAGCAGGGCCGAGGCCGGCAGCAGGCGCGCGAAATGCGATCCGGCCAGCAGGCGCGCGGCATGCGGAATGAGCAGGCCGACCCAGCCGATCATGCCGGCGAGCGCGACCGTGGCAGCGGTGGCGAGCGTCGCCCCCGCGATGGCGACCATGCGGATGGCAGCGACGTTCACGCCCAGCGCCCGCGCATCGTCCTCGCCCAGCGCCAGCACATCGAGCCGGCCGCGCACGGCCCACAGCGCAGCAAGCCCCGCCGCGGCGGCGATCCCCGCGGTCCATACCGTGCGCGGCTCAGCCCCCGCGAGGCTGCCGAGCAGCCAGAATGTCAGCGCGGGCAGGTCGCGATAAGGATCGGCGAGCATTTTCACGATGGCGAGTCCGGCGCCCAGCAAAGCGCCGACGACGACGCCGGTCAGCACCAGTACCAGCACGGGATCGTGGCGGCGCACCGCGGCGGCGATCGCGCAGACCAGCGCCACCGCGCCGAGCCCGCCCGCGAAGGCGGCCGCCTCCACGATCAGCCCCCCCGCGCCCGCCACCAGCGCGAGCGCGGCGCCGAACGCCGCGCCGGCGGACACGCCGAGGATGTCGGAGGACACCAGCGGATTGCGGAACAATTGCTGGAAGGCGGCGCCCGATGCCGCCAGTGCGGCGCCCACCACGAGCGCCGCCATCACGCGCGGCAACCGCAGCTGGAAAATGATGGCATCGGCAACCGCATTCGTGGGCTCGCCTGAAAGCCGCCGCAGGAGGGCGCCGCCGACGTCAGCCACGGACAAGGACGCCGGCCCCACCAGCAAGCCTGCGGCCACCAGCACTGCCACCAGTAACAACGCAGCGATCGTTCGCATGGGGCGGGATTATGCCCGGCCCCGGCATGCGACAGTAGAAACGCGGCCGCTACCGCTTGGCGTTCGGGAAGAACAACTGTTCGCCACCGATCTTGTAGCTCGCGATCGCCGCCTGCCCGTCCGCCGACAGCACCCAGTCGATGAATGCCTGGCCCGGGTCCTTCTTCACGTGCGGGTGTTTCGCCGGGTTGACCAGCATCACGCCGTACTGGTTGAAGAGCTTTTCGTCGCCCTCGACCAGCACGACGAGATCACCGCGGTTCTTGAACGACAGCCAGGTGCCGCGGTCGGTCAGCGCGTAGGCGTTCATCGCGGCGGCCGTGTTGAGCGTGGGCCCCATGCCCGACCCTGTCTCGCGGTACCACGCACCCTTGTCCTTGCCGATGTCGATGCCGGCCATGCTCCAGTAACGCACTTCGGCAGCATGGGTGCCGCTCTTGTCCGCGCGGGACGCGAACGGCGCCTGCGCATCCTTGACTTTCTTCAGCGCGGCGACGATGTCCTTGCCGGCCGTCCGCGCCGGATCCGTCTTCGGCCCCACCAGCACGAAATCGTTGTACATCACCTCGCGGCGCGCCAGGCCGTAACCCTCCGTCACGAATTTCTCCTCGGCGGGCTTGTCATGCACGAACACCACGTCCGCGTCGCCGCGCCGCGCCATGTCCAGCGCCTGACCGGTGCCGAGCGCCACCACCCGCACCTGGATACCGGTCTTCTTCTCGAAGATCGGCAGGATATGCTTGAACAAGCCGGACTGTTCGGTCGAGGTGGTGGACGACACCGTGATGAACTTGTCCTGCGCCAGCACCGGGCTGGCCATACCGGCGGCCAGTACCAGCGCGAAGAACCATCGTCGTTTCAGGTCCATGGCAATTCTCCTTTGAGGAAGGCGTCGGCTTCGGCCGACTGTGGTTGTCGGAAAAAACGTTCCGCGGGCGCGCGTTCGACGAGCCTCCCACGGTCCAGGAACAGGATTTCATCGCCGAGGCGCCGCGCCTGCCCGAGGTTGTGAGTGGTCATCACGATTTTCGTGCCGTCCGCATGAATGGCCTCGATCGCCGCTTCCACCCAGCGCGTGGCAGCGGGGTCGATGCTGGCGGTCGGCTCGTCGAGAAACAGCACGTCCGGATTCAGCGCCCAGGCGCGGGCCAGCGCGAGGCGCTGCTGCTCGCCGCCCGACAGCACGCGGGCCGCGCGATCGGCCAGGCGATCGAGCCCCACCCGCGCCAGCGCGCCGCGTGCGCGCTCATCGCGCTCTTTGGCAGGGACGTTGGCCAGCGCGAGCCCGTAGCGGATGTTGTCGAGCGCGGAGCGGCGCAGCATCACGGGACGCTGGAACACCATCGCCTGGCGCTGCCGTCCCGGGATCGGCGCGCTGCCCTGCCAGCGCACGGCGCCGGCAGTAGGCTCCAGCAAACCATGGCACAGCCGCATCAGCAGGCTTTTGCCCGCGCCGTTCGGGCCGAGGATGATCGTGCGGCCTTCAGCCGTGATGTCCGCGCTGATGCCATCGATCAGCCGCCGCCCCGCCACCGCGAACGTGACGCCGTCGAG
This sequence comes from Burkholderiales bacterium, assembly GCA_050741255.1. Taxonomy (GTDB): domain Bacteria; phylum Pseudomonadota; class Gammaproteobacteria; order Burkholderiales; family SG8-41; genus CAZXNF01. Next base: position 32,117 of record JBOIEQ010000020.1, read on the forward strand.
GGCGAGGGGCAGCGTCGGCGAAAGCGTATCGGCGGCCATGCGCGTTAGCCCTGTCTTATCCATACCGTCGCTGCGCCACCGCGCGCACCAGATCGGCGGCGGCATTCAGCAGCAGGACGACCAGCATGAGGATGATGCCCAGCCCCAGCGCGAGCGGCAGGTCGCCCTTGCTCGTCTCCAGCGCGATCGCGGTCGTCATCACGCGCGTCACGCCATCGATGTTGCCGCCCACGATCATGACCGCGCCGACTTCGGCGCACGCGCGCCCGAGTCCGGCCAGCACCGCCGTCAGCAGGGAAAAACGCGTGTCCCACAGCAGCGTCAGCGCCGACTGCACGGTGGACGCGCCGAGCGAGCGCAGTTGCTCGCGGTATTCGTGCCACGCGTCCTCGATGGCCTGGCGCGCCAGGGCCGCGATGACCGGCGCAATCAGGATCGCCTGCGCGATCACCATCGCCTTGGGCGTGAACAGCAGGCCGTAGTGCCCGAGCGGTCCCGCCCGCGACAGCAGCAGGTAGACGAGCAGTCCCGCCACCACCGGCGGGAAACCCATCAGTGCGTTCATCGCCACGATCAGCGCCCTTCGACCCGGGAAGCGCGCCACCGCGACCCAGGCGCCGAACGGCAGCGCAACGACCGACGCCAGCACCACCGCGGACAGGCTGACCCCGAGGCTCAGGCTGACGATGTTCCACAGGGAACCGTCGCCACTGAACACCAGCGTCGCGGCCGCGCCGAAAGCGCTACCGAGATCATGCATATCGGGTTCTCACTGCGAGCAGAAAAGTTGTGTATAAGTATGCATAACTTTTGGGTAGAAACCCTTGTTTTGCAGGACTTCTATCGAATGGGAGAGCCTCCGTAAATATGACTGCTATTGCCTATGTCTGACATCGCCATCCGGCCCGCCTGGACCTTCACCAACGGTCGCGGGGAGAGCGTGGACCCGCAGCTGTTTGCCCTGCTCCGGGAAATCCGCCTCGCCCGCAAGCTGACGGTCGCCGCGCGCGCAGCCCGCCTGTCCTACCGCCATGCCTGGAATCTCGTGAAGCGCTGGGAACAGTTCTTCGGCGTGCCGCTCGTCATCCTCGAGCGCGGCCGGGGTGCGCACCTGAGCCCGCTCGGCGAGAAGCTCCTGTGGTGCGAGCAGCGGGCCCATGCGCGTCTGGGCCCGCAACTCGAAAGCCTGGCCTCCGAACTCAATCTGGAAATAGGGCTCGCCCTGTCCACGACCGAGCCGGTCATCCGCCTGCACGCCAGCCATGGCTTTGCGGTCGCGCAATTGCCAGCGCTGATCAAGACGCATACCCGGCTCCAGCTCGACCTGCAGTACCGCGGCAGCATCGATGCGCTGGTCTCGCTATCCCAGGGCGGCTGCGACATCGCCGGATTTCACGTGCCTGAGGGGCCGCTGGCGCAGCGGGTGTTTGCCAGCTACGCGTCGCAGATCGACCGGCGGCAGCACCGCATCATCCATCTCGTGCGGCGCACGCAGGGCCTCATGCTGATGCCGGGCAACCCGCTGCGGATCACCTCGCTCGCCGACCTGGCCAGGCCGGGCGTGCGTTTCGTCAACCGCCAGCCGGGCTCGGGCACGCGCCTGCTGCTGGACGAACTGCTGGCGGACCTCAAACTCGCGCCCACCGCCATCCACGGCTACCGCACGGAGGAGTTCACCCATGCGGCGGTCGCCGCCTTTGTCGCGAGCGGCATGGCCGACGCCGGATTCGGCGTCCAGGCGGCCGCCGACCAGTTCAAACTCGACTTCCAGCCCGTCGCCACGGAGCGTTACCTGCTGCTGCTGCGGGCCGATGCCCTCGAGCAGCCCGCCTGCCGGACCCTGCTGGAACTCATCCGCAGCCCGGCGTTCGCGCAGGCGATCGTGCCACTCGCCGGCTACGACAGCGAAAACGCCGGCACCGTGCTCACCGTCGATGCGGCGTTTCCCTGGCTCGGCGCCGCCGGCAAGGCCGTGCGCGCGGAGTAGAATTCAAACGTCCGTTTCTTCCGCACGTAACACCGCGCCGACCCGATGAACACCCCCGCTTCCCCCGCCGACTCCATCCGCGCCGCCTCCTGCGCCGACGACTACGACCCGAACTCGATGCCGGTGGACAAGGCGCGCGCCTTCATCGCGCGTTTCCTCACGCCGGTCGCCGAAACCGAACGCATCCCGGTCCGCGCGGCGCTGGGCCGCGTGCTGGCCGCCGACGTCGTGTCGCCGCTGGACGTGCCCTCGCACGACAACTCGGCGATGGACGGTTACGCGGTGCGCTACGCCAACATCGAGCCGCCGGGCGACATCAAGCTCAAGGTCATCGGCAGTTCCTTCGCCGGCGTGCCGTTCAAAAGTGAGGTGAAGAGCGGCGAATGCGTGCGCATCATGACGGGTGGCGTGATGCCGTCCGGCGCCGATACGATCGTCATGCAGGAACACGCCAAGGCGGAGGACGGCTGGGCCGTCATCGGCGACGGGCACAAAGCCGGCCAGCACTTACGACGCGCGGGAGAAGATCTTAAGCGCGGCCAGACGGCGCTCGCGCGCGGCGCGTATATGCGGCCCGCGGAGGTCGGCCTGATCGCGTCGCTCGGCGTCGGCGAGGTCACGGTCTTCCGCAAGCTGAAGGTCGCCTTCTTCTCCACCGGCGACGAACTGGTGTCGATCGGCAAGCCGCTCGGCGAAGGCCAGATCTACGACTCCAACCGCTACACGCTGCACGCCATGCTGGAGCGCGTGGGCTGCGAGATCCTCGATATGGGGGTCGTGCGCGACGACCCCGCGCTGCTGGAAAAGGCGTTTCAGGAGGCCGCGGCAAAGGCCGACGTCGTGATCACCAGCGGCGGCGTTTCCGTGGGCGAAGCCGACTTCGTCAAGCCCCTGCTCGACAAGCTGGGCGAAGTCGTATTCTGGAAGATCGCCATGAAACCGGGCCGCCCGCTCGCCTACGGCCGGATCGGCAAGGCGCACTTCTTCGGTCTGCCCGGGAATCCTGTCTCGGTGATGGTGACGTTCTACCAGTTCGTGCGCGACGCGCTGTGGGCGCTGACCGGCCGCAATCCCGTTCCGGTGCTGCCGACCTTCCTCGTGCCCTGCACCAGCGCCCTGAAAAAAGCACCCGGCCGCACGGAGTTCCAGCGCGGCATCCTGACCCAGGACGACCACGGCCTGTGGAGCGTGCGCGTCACCGGCGAGCAGGGCTCCGGCATCCTGCGCTCGATGGCGGAGGCGAACTGCTTCATCATCATGCCCACCGATCAGGGCAACGTCGCCGCCGGTGCGCTCGTGCAGGTCCAGGTCATGGAAGGCGCGGTCTGACCGTTTCGTTTTCTCGGCTCATCCACAGGGAGTACGTCATGAACAGGCAACAGGCCGCGGGATGCGCGGGCGCTCTACTCGCAATCGCCTCCGCGGGCACCGCCCACGCGCAGCAGACCTACCCCACCAAACCGATCCTGCTCATCCTGCCGCTGGCCGCGGCCAGCGGATCGGATGTGGCGGTGCGCACCCTCACCGAACGGCTGTCCCAGGTCCTGAAGCAGCAGATCGTGGTCGAGAATCAGCCCGGCGCCGCGGGCCTGATCGGCGCCGAGCGCGCGGGGAAAGCCGCGCCGGACGGCTACACGCTCACCGCGCTGAACAGCGCCATCATGACGAGCCTGCCGAACATCTACGAAAAACCCGGCTACGACCCGTTCAAGAGCTTCACGCCGGTGACGATGCTGGCGAGCATTCCCACCGTGCTGATCGTGCATCCCAGCCTGCCGGTCAAGTCCGTCAAGGAACTGACCGCGCTGGCCAAGGCGCGGCCGGGTCAGCTGCTGTTCTCCTCGGGTGGCGTCGGCAGCCCACAGCACCTCGCCATGGAAATGTACAAGAACATGGCGGGCATCGACCTGCTGCACGTGCCGTACAAGGGCGCGGTGCCGGCCTCGCTCGATCTCGTCGGCGGGCATGTGCAGGTCATGCTCAACGGGTTGTCGTTCCCGCTGCCCCACATCAAGTCGGGCCGCCTGCGCGCGCTGGCCATGGCGGGAGGCAAGCGCTCGGAACTCCTCCCGGACATTCCGACCATGCAGGAAGCCGGCGTCAAGGGTTACGTCTACGAGCAGTGGGTCGCGCTGCTCGCCCCGGCACGCACGCCGCCCGAGATCATCAGCCGGCTCAACACGGAAGCGGTAAAAATCCTGAAATCGCAGGAAGTGCGCGACATCCTTGCCCAGCAGGCGCTGGAAGCGCAGGGCAGCACGCCGGAGGAAGTGACCAAAACGCTGACCGCCGACTTCCCCCGCATGGCGAAGGTCATCAAGCAGGTCGGCATCAAACCGGAATAAGCCCCCCGTTTCAGGGGCCGCGCTTGCGCGTGATGCCGGCGCGGCCCTCGAGCACCGCGCAGATGGCGGCCATGTCCTGCGCGCCCAGCCCCTGCTCCAGCGCGGCCGCATACAGCTGCGCGGACGCCGCGAACAGCGGCACGGGACTTTGCACCTCCGCGGCAAAGCGGCCGATCACCTGCATGTCCTTCTGCCAGAGCTCGAGCTTCGAGGCGACGTTCCGGCCGTATTCGCCGGCGACCATCGCCGGCCCGCGCAATTCGAACATGCGCGAGTTGCCGGCGCCGTCGCGCACCAGGTCGTAGACCGCCTGCAGGTCCAGCCCCGCGCGCTGCGCGAGCACCATCGCCTCCGCGGTCGCCGCGGTGTGGATCGCGACCAGCAGATTGGCGACGAACTTGACCTTGCTGCCGTCGCCGAACGGGCCGACGTAATGACTGGCGCGGGCGAAACCGGCGAACGCCGGCTGGCATTGTTCGTACGCCGCCCGGTCGCCGCTGGCGTACACGACGAGATCCTTGGTGACTGCCTGCGCACCCGTGCCGCTGATCGTGCAGTCGAGCATTTGCATGCCCGCACCGATCAGTAGCGCCTGGCACCGCTGCTTGTCGGCGATCTCGAAGGTGCCGCAATCGGCGACGATCAGATTCTTGTTACCCGCGGCAATCAGGCCGTTGCCAGCGACCAGCACCTCCTCCAGCACGCCGGCGGCAGGGAGGACCGTGAGAACCACGTCGGCCTGTTCCGCGACCCCCTGCGGCGATGCGGCCGCACTGCCGCCTGCATCGGCCAGCGCCTGTGCCCTGCCTGCCTCGATGTCGTGGCCGACGACCCGGCGTCCCGCGGCGACGAGATTGCGCGCCATGGCCAGGCCCATGATGCCGAGGCCGACGATGCCGACGGCGGATGAGGAATCGTGTGCGGGCACGAGAGGTCGCTCCACCGCGCCAGCTTAGGCGGCGTCCAGTTCGCGGTGGGTGGCGGCGACCGCCGCTTCGAGCGCGGCGACATCCGCGGGGGCCCATTCCCGGGTGGACAGGTTGTAGTGGACCGAAATCCAGCCCTTCAGCTTCCCGTCGCGTTCGATCGGCGCCAGCATCTGCGCCTTGGTGCCGTAGATCTGCATCAACTCCTTGGGCGGCGGCGGATCCGCGTTCACGCAGTCGCTCTGCACGAGGATCTTCCGGTGCTTTTCCAGATGGCTCGCGGTCCCGCTTTTCCGCTGCTGCAGGGAGGTTTCCGCCGCGATCGACTTGACGCCTTCACCCAGCGCTTCGGCCACCACGCCGTTCACGAAGAAGCCATGCCGTTCGTCATCCAGCCGCAGCGTCGTGCGGCTGGCGTTGGTCTTGGCCCGCAAATCGGCCATGAGGCCCCTGAACCGGGTCACGAGGTCTTCGGTCTTGATCACGATTGCTCCTGGTTTGCCTGCATGAGTGCAGCAGGCCGCGATTGTAATCGGGACCCGGCCATGTCTTCAGCGTCGGGCATTCCGACGGCCTGCCGTCTGGTATTCTGCTGCCCGTCTGCCGAAGGCGGCACGTTTTTACAACTACAAGCACGGAGGAGAATCATGAAATCAGCCACGCCCGCGGGCGCGTTCGCACTCGCCACCGCAGCACTTGCCAGTCTCACCGTTTCGTTCCCGGCCGCCGCGCAAAACTACCCGGAGAAGGCGATCCGCCTGATCGTCGCCTTCCCGCCCGGCGGCTCCACCGACATCATCGCGCGGCTGGTCGCCCAGAAGCTTGGTGAAAAGCTCGGCCAGCAGGTGATCGTGGACAACCGCGGCGGCGCCGGCGGCACCATCGGCACGGAGATCGCCGCGCGCGCCAATCCGGACGGCTACACGCTCACCATGGGTACCACCAGCACGCATGTCATCGCGGTGCCCACCTACGCCAGCCTCAAGTACAGCCCGCTCAAGGATTTCGCGCCCATCACGCTGGTGGCGACCACGCCCTACCTGCTGGTCGTGAATCCCGGCGTCAAGGCGAACTCACTGAAGGAACTGGTCGCGCTCGCCAAGTCGCAGCCGGGCAAGCTCAACTACGCGTCTGCCGGCACCGGCACCACCACGCAACTCGCGATGGAGATGCTGAAGAGTGCGGCCGGCATCGACGTCGTGCACGTGCCCTACAGCGGCAACGGCCCGGCCAACACCGCCACCATGGGCGGCCAGGTGCAGGTGCTGTTCGGCAGCATGCCGGCGGTATTGCCGCAGGCCAAGGCGGGGCGCCTGCGCGCGCTCGCGGTCGGCACAGCGAAACGCTCCCCCGCGCTGCCCGACGTCCCGACGGTTGCCGAATCCGGCTACCCCGGCTTCGAAGCGTCGCTCTGGCTGGGCTTCTTCGCGCCGACCGGCACGCCGCAGCCCATCCTCACCCGCCTCAACAAGGAACTGGTGGCCATCGCCAACACGCCCGAAATGAAGGAACAGTTCGAGCGCAACGGCGCCGAGGCCATCACCATGACGCCGGCCGAACTGTCGGCGTTGATCAAGACGGAAATCGACAAGTACACCAAGGTCATCCGCGCAGCGGGCATCAAGATCGAGTAAGCCTCCCGCCATTGGCCACTACTTCGGCGCCCGACCGTACCGGACGGGCGCCGAAGTCCGGATTGCGCGACAATATCGGCTGACGAATCCGGAGGTCCGAGATGGAACTCACAGCAGTTCTCACGCACGCGGAAGAAGGCGGTTACATTGCGCTGAATCCCGAAACAGGGACGACGACGCAAGGTGAAACGGTTGAAGAAGCGGTGGCGAACCTGAAAGAAGCCACGGCGCTTTACCTTACCGAGTTTCCGCTGGTCGACACCGGACGGCCGGTCATCACGACGTTCAGCCTGCCCGCGCATGCCTGATGCCCAAGCTGCCGCGCATATCCGGGGCGGAAATCGTGAAAACACTGCAACGGCTGGGATTCGAGAAAGTGCGCCAAAGCGGTAGCCACGTCGTGCTGCGGCGTGGCGCGAAGGGCTGCGTCGTGCCGATGCACAAGGAAGTGAAAGTCGGCACCCTGGCCGGAGTGCTGCGTCAGGCCGAAGTTTCCGCCGACGAGTTTATCGACGCCACCTAGCAATACCAGCGGCCCGGGCGCCACGGCAGCGGTGTCTCACGCCTCACTGTAGAATCCCGCCCCGAGTCGATCCCCATACCCCGCCAAGGACTCCTGATGAACAAACCCGTCGATATCCCCGCCGCCGACCTCGTCGTGCGCGTCCCCGCCGTCACCCTGCCGGTTGCCGGCAGCAGCCAGCGCTTCCAGGTCGGCCGCATCTACTGCGTCGGCCGCAACTACGCCGACCATGCCCGCGAGATGGGCCACGATCCGGACCGCGAGCCGCCGTTCTTCTTCATGAAGCCCGCCGACGCGATCATCGACCACGGCGCGAAGATTCCCTTTCCGCAGGTCACCAAGGACCTCCACCATGAAATCGAAATGGTGGTCGCGCTCCACAAGGGCGGCAACGACATTCCCGTCGAAAAAGCGCTGGAGCACGTCTGGGGCTACGGCGTCGGTCTCGACATGACCCGCCGCGACATTCAGGGTGAAGCGAAGAAAATGCAGCGCCCGTGGGAAATGGGCAAGGCCTTCGACAACTCCGCGCCCTGCACCGCGCTGGTGTCCGCCTCGAAAATCGGCCATCCCGCCAAGGGCGAGATCTGGCTCAAGGTCAACGGCGAAGTAAAGCAGAAAGGCACCCTCGACCAGATGATCTGGAGCGTGCCCGAAATGATCTCCTACCTCTCGCACACCATCACGCTGCGCCCCGGCGACCTGATTTACTCGGGCACGCCCGCCGGCGTCAGCCAGGTGAAGAAGGGCTACAAGCTCGAAGGTCACGTGGACGGCGTGGGCGACCTGCTCGTCACCTACCTCTGACCGCGCTTCCCGCCAGCAAAACCGTGGCCGTCTTCGACCGCCACGGTTTTTTTACGCCCGCGGGGCGGCGCCCTTGACCGTCGTCCGGTACATCAGCCGCCGCTGCGGCAGCGCGTAGTCCGCGATCGCCAGGTGCTGGGTCGAGGCGTTGTCCCACATCACGAGGTCGCCTTCCTGCCAGCGGTGCCGGTAGACGAACTGCGGTTGCGTACAGTGCGCGATCAGTTCGTCGCGCAGCGCCAATCCCACTGCTTCGGGCAGCCCGATGATCTCGTGGACGAAGGCGATGTTCACGAAGATGCAGCGCCTGCCGGTGATCGGGTGCGGCCGGAACACCGGATGCGCCACTGGCGGCACCTTGGACTTCGTCGTCTCGTCCAGCTCCGCGCGCTGGCCGCCCGCTGCCTTGATCTTCGCCAGGCGGCGCTCGTACTGGATGCTGTAGTTGTGGACGCCTTCCAGGCCTTCGCCGCGTTTCTTGGTCGCTTCCGGCAGCGCCTCGTAGGCGGCGGACATGCTGGCGAACAGGGTATCGCCCAGCGGTTGACCCTGCTCGTCGCGCGGCACCTCGATCGCGTAGAGCAGCGAACCGCGGCTCGGCACCTTCATGTAGCAGGAATCCGTGTGCCACACGCGCCCCGCGTCCGCGTTGCCGATGTGGCGCCCGTTCTCAACGATGTTGGACACCACGTACACTTCCGGTTGCGACGCCAGCGAGTACTGCCGGTTGGTGGGAATCTCCACCTCGCCGAAGCGCTGGCTGAAGCGCACGTGCGTCTCCGGCGTCAGCTTCTGGCCCCGGAACACCAGCACCGCGCGCTCGTTGTACAGGCGGTCGATTTCCGCGAAGGTCGCGTCATCCAGCGGCTGGGCGAGATCGATGCCCGAGATTTCCGCGCCCAGCGGGGCATCCATGAAACGCACGTGGAGGCGCTGCCGTGCACCACTCGAAGATTGATCCGGCATGGAATATGCTCCGCCCTGGTTCGATGAAACGATTATTCTAATCCCCGCATCCTCAGCCCCGAGACCACCAATCATGTCCCGTCCCCTGCTGCTTCCCCTGCTGGCCCTCCTGCTCTGGCCGCACGCACCCGCGCACGCGCAAGCCTGGCCCTCCAAACCCATCCGCATCATCGTCGCCTATCCACCTGGCGGGCCGAACGACACGTCCGCCCGCATCGTGGCGCAAAAGCTCGCGGAGACCCTGGGCCAGCCCGTGGTCGTGGACAACCGCGCCGGCGCCGCCGGCAACATCGGCTCCATGTCCGTCGCCAAGTCCCCTCCGGACGGCTACACGCTGCTGAAC
>JBOIEQ010000021.1:0-40446 GCA_050741255.1 Burkholderiales bacterium
AGCGAGATCTACACCGAACTGCAGGTCGGTTCCTATGTCTTCATGGATGCCGACTATGCGAAGAACGACTGGACCGAAAGCGGCATCCCGCGCTTCGAGCACAGCCTGCACGTGTGGGCCACGGTGATGAGCCGTCCCGCGCCGGACACGGCGATCGTCGACGCGGGTCTCAAGGCGTCCAGCATCGATTCCGGCATGCCGCGCGTGGCGGATTATCCCGGCGTCGAATACGTGCGCGCCTCCGACGAGCATGGCGTGCTGAAGCTGAACGGCACCGACCTGCCGCTGGGCACCAAGCTCAGGCTGATCCCGGGGCATTGCGACCCCACGGTCAACCTTTACGACTGGTTCGTGTGCGTGCGCGGCGGCCGCGTGGAAGCGCTATGGCCGATTACCGGGCGCGGCGCCTTGCTCTGAGTCAGGCACCGGGTCGGGGGTGGCGTTCAGCATCCCGCGCACCCACGGCAGCAGGCAGTACGCAGGGAAGGCGAGGAAGAAGGTGAACAGGAAGTAGCCGGCGAAGCCCATCTGCTCGGCGCCGAAACCGCCGGCCCAGCCGGCCACCGAGCGCGACAGCGCGAATACCGAGGACAACAGGGCGTATTGGGCGGCGGCGCGCCGCTTGTCCGTGATCGCCATCAGGAAGGCGAGGAAGGCCGCGGTGCCGAGCCCGCCGGTGAAGGATTCGAGGCCGCTCGCGGCGTAGACGATGGCGCGGTGCGCATCGGTCAACGAGGCGCCGGTCGGGTCGTGCGGGACCGCGCCCGCGGCGAACGCGTAGCCGATGTTGGACAGGGCCTGTGCGAGGCCCAGTACCCACAGCGCCCGGAAGATGCCGACGCGGTCCGCGTACCAACCGCCCGCGAGCCCGCCCGCGATCGACAGGCCCAGCCCGAGGTTGACCGAGACCAGCCCGATCTCCGTCGCGGTGAACCCGCTGTCCACCCAGAACGGCTTCACCATGAAGCCCATCGCGGCATCGGCGAGCTTGAAGGTGAGGATGAAGGCGATCACCGGCACGATTCCCGGCCGGCGCGCGAGTTCAAGGAGGGCGCCGAACAGTGGTCCGTCCGCGCTGGTATCCATGGCCGGCACGACCGTCGGGGATGGCGCCGGGGACCGGCTGGCGGCGCGCACGATCGGCGGCACGACGGCCCACGCCAGCGTGGCGCCGACCGCGAGCGCCTCCCAGGTCCATCGCCAGTGTTTGGAGAACTGCGTGACGGTGTCGATCAGCCACAGGCAGCCCAGCAGCAGGCCCAGCACGACCGCCAGCGTCCACGGATTCGCCGCGACGGCCGCGAGTTCCCGTCGCAGCGGCAGCGGCGGCGGACCGGTGCGCGCCGCTTCGCGCGGGGCGGCGAGACAGGCCCCGGCGCAGACGAGCAGGATGCCAGCCGCCGCGAGGTAGGCGCCGTTCCAGCCCACGATGTCCACCAGGATCAGCACCGCGCCGGCGGCGAGCATGCCGACGCGATAGAAGCCGATGCGGATGCCGTTGGCGAAACCGAGTTCGTGCTTGTCGAGCAGTTCGATGGTGTAGCCGTCGATGGCGATGTCGTTGGTCGCCGACAGCAGGGCAAACACCGCGATCGCCACCCATACCCACGGCGGCAGCCCGTGCGCGAGCGCGAAGGCGACCATGACGGCGCCCATGCCGAGGTCGGCGGCCGCCATCCAGCGGCGGTGGCCGCGGAAGTGGTCGATGGCCGGCGCCCACAGGAATTTCAACGTCCAGGCGAGCCCGAGCAGCGACAGCACGCCGATCTGGCGCAGCTCCACGCCCTGCTGGCGGAAGTGCACCGGGAACAATTCGAAGAACACGCCGAGCGGGAAGCCTTCCGCGAAATACAGCACGCCGACCCAGAACAGCTTGGAGCGCAGCACCGACGTGGCTGGGGCGGGGCTGGCGGGGCTACTCAAGGGCAGCGGCTTTCTCGAAGCGGTAGACGGCGAGGCTGCCGCGGAGGTTCGCGAGCCAGGTCACCGGCGTGCGCTGCGCGAACACGATGCGCTCGAGGATGCGTACCCCGTGCAGGGCGCAGTAGTCCTCGAAGTCGCTCATCGTGCACAGGTGGACATTCGGCGTGTTCCACCACTGGAAGGGCAGGTTGTCCGACACCGGCATATGGCCCCCGAGCGCGATCTGGGCGCGGTTCTTCCAGTAGCCGAAGTTGGGAAAGGTCACGATGCCTTCGCGGCCCACGCGCAGCATTTCATCGACCACGCGGTCGGTGTTCTTCATCGCCTGCAGCGTCTGCGACAGGATCACGTAATCGAACGAGCGGTCGGCGAAGCCCTCGAGCCCGCGTTCGAGGTCGCCCTGGATCACGTTGACGCCGTTCTTCACGCACGCGAGTACGCTGGCGTCGTCGATTTCCACGCCGTAGCCGGTGACCTGGCGCCGCGAAGTGAGGTAAGCGAGCAGCGCGCCGTCGCCGCAGCCGAGGTCGAGCACGTGCGCGCCGGGGCGCACCCAGCCGGCGATCGCATCGAAGTCCGCGCGTGTGACCGGATTCACGTGTGTGCTTGGCGTCATGCCGCGATGCCGTCGAAGTAGGCCGCCACCAGCCGGTGGTAGCGCGCATCGTCGAGCAGGAAGGCGTCGTGGCCGTGGGGCGCCTCGATCTCGGCGTAGGTGACGTCGCGCCGGTTGGCGAGCAGCGCTTCCACGATCTCGCGGGAGCGCTCGGGGGAAAACCGCCAGTCCGTGGTGAACGACACCACCAGGAAGCGCGCGGTCGCGGGCGCCAGTGCGCGCGCGAGGTCGCCGCCGGTGGCGAGCGCCGGGTCGAAATAGTCGAGCGCCTTGGTGATGCGCAGGTAGGTATTGGCGTCGAAGTAGTCGGCGAACTTCGCGGCCTGGTAGCGCAGGTAGGACTCGATCTGGAATTCCGGCTCGAAGGAATACTTGAGCGACCCGTTCTTCAATTGGCGGCCGAACTTGTCCGCCATCGCGTCATCCGACAGGTAGGTGATGTGGCCGACCATGCGCGCCACGCGCAGCCCGCGGCCCGGCTTCACGCCATGCGCGTAGTAGTGCCCGCCGTGGAAGTCGGGGTCGGTGATGATGGCCTGGCGCGCGATCTCGTTGAAGGCGATGTTCTGCGCCGACAGGTTGGGCGCGCAGGCGATGACCAGCGCGTGGCCGATGCGCTCCGGGTACTGCGTGGTCCACGACAGCGCCTGCATGGCCCCCAGGCTGCCGCCCATCACGGCCGCGAAGCGTCGGATGCCGAGCCGGTCGGCGAGCCGCGCCTGCGCGTCCACCCAGTCCTCCACGGTGACCAGCGGGAAGTCCGCGCCCCACGGCTGACCCGTCGCAGGGTTCACGGAGGCGGGCCCGGTGGAGCCGAAGCAGCCGCCCGGATTGTTGACGCCGATGACGAAGAAGCGTTCGGTGTCGAGCGGCTTGCCGGGCCCGATCATGTTGTCCCACCAGCCGACGTTGCCGGGGTCGTCGGCATAGGTGCCCGCGACATGGTGGGAGGCGTTCAGCGCGTGGCACACGAGGACCGCGTTGGACCGGTCCGCGTTCAAGGTGCCGTAGGTCTCGTAGGCGAGCTCGTAGTCGGCGAGCGCGCGGCCGCAGCGGAGCTGCAGCGGTTCGCTGAAGCGCGCGCGTTGCGGTGTCGCGTGGCCGATCGAACGAGCTTGTTGTCTGCTGTCCATAAACGCAAAAACCCGGAGCGCTTGCGCGGGCCGGGTCGGGGAAATCTGGAAAGCCAGAGTTTCTCTTTAGCCGGATTTGTTACGCGCCCGCAATCTGAATATCAAATCGGCGCGATCCACGATGGGCCGTGGCGAAGGCAACTTACCGGGCCGCCCGGGGCTTGTCAAACACGGGTCAGACGTTCAGCTTGTCCAGCATCGCGTGCAGGCGGTCCGGGTCGTCCGAGCGCAGCATGCGCTGCACGGCGGCGGTGACGTCCTTCAGGTTGGTCTGCAGGACGCGTTGCTTGACCTCCAGCAGGTGCGCCGGGTGCATCGAGAACTGGCGCAGGCCAAAGCCCAGCAGCAGCCGCGTGAGCGGCACCTCGCCCGCCATCTCGCCGCACAGCGCGATCGGCTTGCCGGCCTTCTCGCAGGTCTTGATGATCTGGGCGAGGACTTGCAGGATCGCGGGGTGCAGGGGGTCGTAGAGATGCGCCACCTGGTCGTCGGTGCGGTCGATCGCGAGCATGTACTGGATCAGGTCGTTGGTGCCGATCGACAGGAAGTCGAGGTGCTTCAGGAAGGACCCCGGCGACAGCGCGGCGGCCGGAATCTCGATCATGCCGCCGATGGGTACCTGGCGGTCGTAGGGGATGAACTGGTCCTCCAGGCTCTGCTTGGCCTGCGCGATGAAGGCCAGGCTCTGCTGGATTTCCGTCGTGCTCATCAGCATCGGAATCAGGATCTTCAGCTTGCCGTAATGCGAGGCGCGCAGCAGCGCCCGCAGTTGCACGAGGAACATGCGCGGTTCGGCGAGCGACAGCCGGATGGCGCGCAGGCCCAGCGCCGGGTTCGGCGGCTGGGCGGCGACCTCGCCCGCCAGCTGCTTGTCGGCGCCCAGATCGTAGGTGCGGATGGTGACCGGCGCGCCGTCCATCTCCCGCACGACACGGCGGTAGGCCTCGAACTGCTCGTCCTCGTCGGGGAGCTGTTCGCGGTTGAGGAACAGGAACTCGGTGCGAAAGAGCCCGATGCCGGTGGCGCCGTTCTCGCGCACCGCGGCCACGTCGTCCGGCAGCTCGATGTTGGCGTGCAGCTCGATGGTGGTGCCGTCCAGCGTCGCCGCGCGCGTGTTGCGCAGGCGCTTGAGTTTCGAGCGCTCGAGTTCCCACTGGTGCTGGCGCAGCCGGTAGTCGGCCAGTACCCCCGGATCGGGATCGACGATCACCACGCCCTGGGTGCCGTCGACAATCAGCAGATCGCGCTCGCGCACCAGTTGCCGCGCGTGGTGCAGCGCCACCACCGACGGAATGTTGAGGCTGCGCGCGACGATCGCCGTGTGCGAGGTGGTGCCGCCGAGGTCCGTCAGGAAGCTGGCGACGCGGTGCTGCTTGAACTGGATGACGTCGGCGGGCGACAGGTCGCGCGCGACGAGGATCAGGGTTTCATCCTCGCTGACCGTGGGCGGCACGTAGCCGGGACTGCCCTGCAGCGCCTTCATGATGCGCTCGACGACCTGAATCACGTCGGCCTTGCGCTCGCGCAGGTAGCTGTCCTCGATGGCGTCGAACTGCGCGAGCAGCGCGTCCGCCTGCACCTTGAGCGCCCACTCGGCGTTGCATTGCTCGTGCTCGATGATCTCGCGCGGCTTCTTCGACAGCGTGGTGTCGGCGAGGATCAGCTGGTGCACGTCGAGGAAGGCCGAAAACTCCTTCGGCGCATCGGCGGGAATCTCGCCGCGCAGGGTCTCGAGTTCCGCGTGAACCGAGGCCACCGCGGCTTCGAAGCGCGAGGATTCGTCGGCGAGCTGGTGCTGCGGCACCAGGTAATGCGCCGCCTCGAGCGAGGTGTGCGAGACGAGGTGCGCGTGGCCGATGGCGATGCCGCCGGCCACGGGGATGCCGTGGAGGGTGAAGCTCATGGCTGCACCGCGAGGAGTGAGGGGAGAGGGGTGAGGGGGAAATGCCTGTCCGCCCGACGGTGATGCCGCGGGTTACGCGCGTCCCCTCACTCCTCTCTCCTCACCCCTCACTCTCCTTCGCCGAACTTGTCCGCGATCAGTCCGGCCACGGTGTCCATGGCCGCCTGTTCGTCGGCGCCCTCGGTCTCGATGCGGATGCTCGACCCCTTGGCGGCGGCCAGCATCATCACGCCCATGATGCTCTTGGCGTTCACGCGCTTGCCGTTGCGGGACAGCCAGATGTCGGACTCGAAGCCGCTGGCCACCTGCGTCAGTTTCGCGGAGGCCCGGGCATGCAGCCCGAGCTTGTTCACGATTTCAGCTTCCCGTTGCAGCATTGTGCAGGGTAAACGCGGGAATGCGCAGCACGCCTTCGCAGCCGCCGCTCACCGCCTTGGTGATGATGGTGGCGAGATCGCGGTCGCGGTAGGTGAGCGCGCGGATCAGCATGGGCAGGTTGACCCCCGCCACGCCCTCGATCTTGCCGGGGATGACCAGCTTGGAGGTGATGTTGGACGGGGTGCCGCCGTACATGTCGGTGAACACCAGCACGCCGGTCCCCGTGTCGAGTTCGCGGACCATCGCCCGCGCCTGCGGCAGTAGCAGCACCGGGTCGTCCTTGCCGGTCACGCTCAGTGGCTTGAGGCGCGGGGGGCGTTTGTTCAGCATGTGGCCCGCGCAGTGGATGAGGGACTCGCCCAGCGCGCCGTGGCTGATGATCAGAATGCCGATCATAAAGGGTGGGAGATGACGAACATGTGACTAGTTTACCGCGCTGCAACAAAGGTGGCGCGGGTCCCGTCGGTGCCGGCGTCAGCCGGGCTTCCACCCGCCTGTGGCTATGCGGGTGTGGCGACAGCCTGTTCCAGCGCGTCGATGAAGAGGCCGGCGACGTTGCAGCCGGTCTGTTCGGCGATTTCGCGGAAGCAGGTGGGACTGGTGACGTTGACCTCGGTCAGGCACTCGCCGATCACGTCCAGGCCGACGACGAGCAGGCCGTCGCGCCACAGCACGGGCGCCAGCGCCTCGGCGATTTCACGGTCGCGCGCGGTGAGCGGCCGCGCCACGCCGGTGCCGCCCGCGGCAAGGTTGCCGCGCGTTTCACCGGCCTTGGGGATGCGCGCCAGCGCGAACGGCACGGGCTTGCCGCCGATCAGCAGGATGCGCTTGTCGCCGTCGCTGATCGCCGGCAGGTAGCGCTGCGCCATGATCGTGCGGGTCCCCAGTGCCGTCAGCGTCTCGATCATGACGCTGAGATTAGGGTCGTCGCGCGTGACCCGGAACACGGAGGAACCGCCCATGCCGTCGAGTGGTTTCAGGATCATGTCGCCGTGCGCGGCGTGGAATTCGCGGATCAGGTCTTCACGGCGCGTGACCAGCGTCGGCGCGGTGAACTGCGCGAAGCGGGCGATGGCGAGTTTTTCATTGTGGTCGCGGATGGCGCGCGGGCGGTTGAACACTTTCGCGCCCGCGGTTTCCGCCATCTCCAGGAGGTAGGTCGCGTAGACGTACTCCATGTCGAAGGGCGGATCCTTGCGCATGATCACCGCGTCGAACGCGGTCAGCGACTGGCGCGTGGCGGCTTCGGCGCGATACCAGGCGTCGGCGTCACCGGTGAGCGTGATGCGCTGCGCGAAGGCCTCGACGCGGCCGCCGGTCCACGCCAGATCGCGCGGTTCCAGCGCGTACAGCACGTGGCCGCGCGCTGCCGCCGCCTCCATCATCGCGAAGGTGGAGTCCTTGTAGATCTTGAACGTGCCGAGCGGGTCGGCGACAAAGGCGAACTTCATGGGACGGTGCGGAGGCTGCGCGGGGCCGTCGGCCGGCGCGTTGCTACGACGCGGCGGTGAGCCGCGGGGCCGGCTGCTCGAGTTCGGCTTCCATCTGCTCGAGTTCCACCGCCGCCGCCAGCAGTGCGAGGCGGGCGACCACGCCGTAGGCGTAGAAGCGGTTGGGCGGGCAGCCGGGGTCGGCATCCGGGTCCGGCGAGGAGCAGGGCGAGGCGAACGCGAGAGGTTCGAAATGCATCCCCGGCGCGTTGAGGTTCTGGTCCTGGCCGCGTTCGGTGTGCACGCGGTAGAAGCCGCCGACGACGAAGCGGTCGATCATGTAGACGACCGGCTCGGCCACTGCGTCGTTGACCGTCTCGAAGGTCGGCACGCCTTCCTGCACCAGGACTTCGTGGACTTCAAGACCTTCCTTCACCACCGCCATCTTGTTGCGCTGCTTGCGGTTCAGGCCTTTCACGTCATCGACGGTCTTCACGGTCATCACGCCCATGCCATAGGTGCCGGCGTCCGCCTTGACGATGACGAAGGGCTGCTGCGTGATGCCGTATTCCTTGTACTTGGCACGGATGTCGTCGAGCATTTCGGACACGTAGCCCTCGAGGCATTCCTCGCCCTGCCGGCCGCGGAAGTCGATCTTGCCGCAGCGCTCGAAGAAGGGGTCGATGAACCACGGATCGACGTCGAGCAGCTTGGCGAACTCGACCGCGACCTGGTGGTAGGCGGCGAAGTGGCGCGACTTGCGCCGTGTGGTCCAGCCGGCGATGAGCGGCGGCAGCACCGCCTGCTCGAGGTTCTGCAGGATGTCGGGCACGCCCGCGGACAGGTCGTTGTTCAGCAGCACGACGCAGGGATCGAAACCGTCCACGCCGAGGCGGTTGCCTTTCCGGCGCAGCGGCTCCAGCGTCAGCTTGCCGCCCGAAGGCAGCGCGATGTCGGTGGGCGCGGTGATCTCCGGCAGCAGGCTGCCGACGCGCACATTGACGCCGGCCTGGCGCAGCAGCTTGACGAGGACGCCGACGTTTTCCAGGTAGAAGGTATTGCGGGTGTGGTTCTCCGGCACCAGCAGCGCGCCGCGCGCGTCGGGGCAGATCTTGTCGATGGCGCCCATCACCGCCTGCACGCACAGGGGATGGAATTCCGGGTTCAGGTTGTTGAAGCCGCCCGGAAACAGGTTGGTGTCGACCGGCGCGAGCTTGAAGCCCGCGTTGCGCAGGTCGGTCGAGGCGTAAAACGGGACGGTATGCTCCTGCCACTGTCCGCGGAACCAGTGCTCGATCGCCGGCATGGCCTGCAGGATCCGCCGCTCCAGTTCGGGCAGCGGGCCGGACAATGCAGTGGCGAGGCGGGGAACGTCAGGCATGAAGGCCGATCCGGCAGCAAAAGAGCGCACGATTCTATCCCATCGTTTCCGCGCCTCCGGCATGGCGGACCGGGGGTGCCGCAGGCTTGACCGGGTCTGGTTGGCGCTTCACAATGAGAACATTAGTTAATCTACAAGAAACATTCTGCCTGTAACTACCCGCATGTCCGGTGCCGACACCCTCGGGTATTAAATTGCAAGCAATTGTTTTAATTAGCTAATATTTTCACTCCCGAGGGCTTCCAGCCCTCTTCATCGGTGGAGAACGCAATGACGCCCGCAGCCGCCCGCAAATTTCTCAAGGACCATCAGATCAAGTTTGTCCTCGCGCAATTCGTGGATATCCACGGCGCCGCGAAGGCCAAGGCGGTGCCCAGCGAACACCTCGACATGGTGCTCACCGACGGCGCCGGTTTTGCCGGCTTCGCGGTGTGGGGGCTCGGTATGGGGCCGCACGGTCCCGACTACATGGGCGTGGGCGATCTCTCCACGCTGTCGCTGATGCCGTGGATGCCGGGCTACGCGCGCATGGCCTGCGACGGCCACGTGCTCGGCAAGCCTTACGAGTATTGCTCGCGCGTCGTGTTGAAGGAGCGCTTGAAGGCGCTGGCGAAAGAAGGACTCACCTTCTACACCGGCATCGAGCCCGAGTTCATGCTGCTCGACCGCCGCGCCGACGGCTCCGTCGCGCCCTTTGACGGTACCGACACGCTCGACAAGCCCTGCTACGACTACAAGGGGCTCTCGCGCTCATCGGCGTTTCTGGAAAAGCTGGTCGACGGCCTGAAACCCGCGGGCATCGACGTGTATCAGATCGACCATGAGGACGCGAACGGCCAGTTCGAGGTGAACTTCACCTACGCGGACGCGCTGAAGACCGCGGACAACTACGTATTCTTCAAGATGGCGGCGTCGGAAGTCGCGCGCGCGCACGGCATGGTGTGCACGTTCATGCCGAAGCCCTTTTCCAACCGTACGGGTATCGGCGCGCATTTCCACCTGTCCATCGGCAGCGCGAAGCAGAAGAACCTGTTTTACGACGCGAAGGACAAGCACGGGCTCAAGCTGTCGAAAATGGGCTACTGGTTCGTCGGCGGCATCCTCGCGCACGCGCGGGCGCTGGCGGCGGTCTGTGCGCCCACGGTCAACTCGTACAAACGGCTGGTCGTGGGGCGTTCATTGTCCGGCTCGACCTGGGCGCCCGCCTACGTGGCTTACGGCGACAACAACCGCAGCGCCTGCGTGCGCATCCCGGGCGGGCGGCTGGAACTTCGGCTGCCGGACGGGTCGTGCAATCCCTATCTCGCTTCGGCGGCGATTCTTGCCGCGGGCATGGACGGCGTGAAGCGCAAGCTCGATCCGGGCAAGCCGAACAACACCAATCTTTACGACTCTTCGCTGGACGAGATCGCGAAAAAAGGTATCCAGCTCCTGCCGCAGAACCTGTCGGAAGCGCTGGATGCGCTGGAGAAGGACGCGGTGGTGAAGGGCGCGCTCGGACCCAGGCTCGCGGCGGAGTTCCTGACGCTAAAGCGCATGGAGTGGGTCGAGTATTCGCGTCATGTGTCCGACTGGGAAGTCGGACGTTACCTCGAATTTTTCTGAAACGGAGCGCACCATGTGCGGCATCGTCGGTCTGCTGGTGAAGAAACCCGAACTCAAGGCGCAGCTGGGCGCGCTCATGCTGCCCATGCTCATCGGCATGGGCGAGCGCGGGCCGGACTCGGCCGGACTCGCCGTGTTCGGCGACGCGCTGCCGGCAACGGCTGGCCGCCGCTACAGCCTGCACGCGCCGGAGTGGAACTTCGACTGGGCCGCCTGCGTCGCCGCATTGAACCGCGCGCTCGCGCATCCGGTCGAATTCACCGCCAAGGGCAATCACGCCATCCTGATCTCCGCGGACGATCCGCAGAAAGTCGCGGCTGCGGTGAAGGCAAGTTTCCCGGCCTTGCACCTGTTGTCGGTCGGGCGTTCGATCGACGTCTACAAGGACGTGGGCCATCCGGCCGCCGTCGCCGAGCGCTATGCGTTCAAGGGCCTGACCGGCACGCATCTCGTCGGCCATACGCGCATGGCGACCGAATCCGCGGTGACGCCGGCACACGCGCATCCGTTCACCGCGGGCGAGGATTTCTGCCTCGTGCACAACGGCTCGCTGTCCAATCCCTACTCCATCCGGCGCAAGCTGGAGCCGCTCGGCATCCGTTTCGAGACCGACAACGACACCGAGGCCGCCTGCCGCTATCTCGAATGGCGCATGCGCGAGGGCGACGACCTCGAAACCGCGCTGGAAAGCAGCTTCCGCGAGCTCGACGGCTTCTTCACCTTCCTGATCGGCACCGGCGATTCGCTGGCGCTGGTGCGCGACCCCTTCGCCTGCAAGCCTGCGGTAGTCGCCGAGACCGATGACTATGTGGCGATTGCCTCGGAGTTCCGTTCGCTGGCGAAACTGCCGGGCGTGAAGCACGCGCACCTGTTCGAGCCGGTGCCGGAACAGCTGTACGTATGGAAGTCGTAGACCTCGCGCACCGCACGGTGCGCGACCTCAACCAGTTCCTGCACCACGACGCCGTGTCGGGCAAGGTGCCGGCGCTTGAAGTCCTGAACCCGGACGGCGCACACAACCTCGCGGTGGGCGTGAATACGCCCATCGCCATCGCGATCCGCGGGCACGCCGGCTACTACTGCGCCGGCATGAACAAGCACGCCAGCGTCACCATCGACGGCAACGTCGGCTGGGGCGTAGCGGAAAACATGATGTCGGGCACCGTGCGGGTGAAGGGGTTCGCCTCCGAATCGGCCGGCGCGAGCGCCCACGGCGGCCTGCTCATCATCGAAGGCGACGCCAGCCTGCGCTGCGGCATCGGCCTCAAGGGCGGCGACATCGTGGTCGGCGGCAGCGTCGGCAACTTCACCGCGTTCATGGCCCAGGCCGGCCGTATCGTGGTGTGCGGCGACGCCGGTGACGCCCTGGGCGATTCGCTCTACGAAACGGTGATCTACGTGCGCGGCCGCATCAAGTCGCTCGGCTCCGACGCGCAGGAAGAACCCATGCGCGAGGCCGACTATGCCGTGGTTGGCGAACTGCTGAAGCGCGCCGGCCTCGATCACGATCCCATGACCTTCAAACGCGTGGCGTCCGCGCGCCAGTTGTATCACTGGAACGCCGACGCCAATCAGGAGTATTGATCGTGACCGGCAAACTGTATCTCGAGGAAAGCGCGGGCTACGACCGCGGCATCCTGCATTACATCCAGAATGCCGCGGCCACCGGCCTGTATGAATTCCGCGGGCTCGGCGCCAAGCGGGCGCTGCCGAGTTTCGATGATCTCGTGTTTCTGGCCGCGTCGATCTCGCGCTATCCGCTGGAAGGCTACCGCGAGCGTTGTACGACGAACGTGACACTAGGCACGCGCTTTGCGAAGAAGCCCATCGAACTGGCCATCCCCATCACGATCGGCGGCATGAGCTTCGGCGCCATCTCGGCGAATGTGAAAGAAGCCTTCGGCCTCGCCGCCGCGGAAGTCGGGACGTCCACGACGACCGGCGACGGTGGCATGACGGAAGAGGAGCGGCGCGCGTCGAAGACCCTCGTCTACCAGTGCCTGCCCTCCCGCTACGGTTTCAATCCCGACGACGTGCGGCGCGCCGACGCCATCGAAGTGGTCATTGGCCAGGGTGCCAAGCCCGGCGGCGGCGGCGTGCTGCTCGGTAGGAAGGTCAGCCCGCGCATCGCCGCGATGCGCACGCTGCCCGAGGGCATCGACCAGCGTTCCGCGTGCCGGCATCCCGACTGGACCGGGCCTGATGACCTGGCGATCAAGATCCTGGAACTGCGCGAGCTGACGGACTGGGAAAAGCCCATCTACGTGAAGATCGCCGCCACGCGCGTTTTCCACGACGTCAAGCTGTGCGTGCATGCCGGCGCCGACGTAATCGTGCTGGACGGCATGCAGGGCGGCACCGCGGCCACGCAGAGCGTATTCATCGAGCACGTCGGCATCCCCACGCTCGCCGCGCTGCGCCAGGCCGTGGACGCGCTGGAAGACATGAACATGAAGGACAAGGTGCAACTGATCATTTCCGGCGGCATCCGTACCGGCGCCGACGTCGCAAAAGCGCTGGCGATGGGCGCGGACGCGGTCTCGATCGGACAGGCGGCAATGATGGCGCTGGGCTGCAACAGCGAGTGGTATACGCAGAATGGCGAGCAGCATTCCGCGCGCACCGATTACGAAACACTCGGCACCGCGGCCGGCTATTGCCACCAGTGCCACACCGGGCGCTGCCCCGTCGGCATTACCACGCAGGATCCGGTGCTGGAGCGCCGGCTGGAGCCGGCGGTGGGCGCGCGCCGCCTGCGCAACTATCTCAAGACCATGAACATGGAACTGACCACGATCGCGCGCGCCTGCGGCAAGTCGAGCGTGCACCACCTGGAACGCGAGGATCTCGTGGCGCTCACGCTCGAGGCCGCCGCGATGGCGAACGTGCCGCTCGCGGGCACGCACTGGATCCCCGGCGCGCCGGGCGCGTAACGGTCCTGCACGGCCTCCCGACCGGCACGCCGGTCCGTTGATGCAAGGAGTGTGATGAATCCACCGGCACCGCGGAAAGCGCCATCACCGGCCTCTGCCCGGCGGGGCGTGCGTCCCCTCGACCGCCACCTCGGCACGGTCATCCGCGACCTGCGTCAGGGCGATCACCTCACAATAGCCGACGTCGCCGCGCAGGCGGGCATCAGCCGCGGCATGCTGTCCAAGATCGAGAACGGACAGGTCTCGACCAGCCTCGAGACGCTGGAGAAGATCGCGCAGGCGCTGGGCGTGTCGCTCGCCCATCTCTTCCGCCACTACAACATTCCCGGCGGCAGCGCACAGCTCGTGAAGCACGGCCAGGGCATGGAGGTCGTGCGGCGTGGCACGAAGCGGGGCCATACCTATCACCTGCTGGCCTACGACCAGGGCCCGCAGAAGATCTTCGAACCCTTCCTGATCACGATGGACGACGCCTCCGAGGTGTTCCCGGTGTTCGAGCACCCCGGCACCGAATTCATCTACATGCTGCGCGGCCGGCTCGAATACCGCCACGGCAGCGTGACCCACGTGCTCGAGCCCGGCGACGCCATGACCTTCCGCGGCGACGTGCCGCATGGCCCGGAACGCCTGCTGGAACTCCCGATCGCCTTCCTCTCTGTCATCATGTACGGCGGCGATACGCCCGCCTGAACGCTAATCCCCGAATCGAGCCCCATGCCAGCCGCACCCTACGCCATCGATGCCGCCCGTGCCGAAGACGTGCCCAGGCTGGTCGAACTGCTGCTCGACCTGTTCGGCACCGAACTTGATTTCACGGCGGACGTCACGGCGCAGACGCGCGGGCTCACCCTGCTGATCGCCCAGCCGCCGGCGCAGGCCACGGTGCTGGTTGCACGCGATGGCGGCGGCCAGGTGATCGGCATGGGCAGCGCGCAACTGGTGATCTCCACGTCCGAGGGCGCGCCGTCGGCCTGGTTCGAGGACATCGTGGTTCACCGCGACCACCGGCGCGCCGGAATGGGCCGCGCGCTGCTCGACGCGCTGCTCGCCTGGGCGCGCGCGCATGGCGCCACCCGCGCGCAACTGGTGGCCGACCGCGAGAACGTTCCCGCCGAGATGTTCTACAACGGGCTCGGCTGGAAAACCACGCAGCTCACCGTCCGCCGCTGGATGATCGAAAGCAACGAATAGGGCCCTGACCGCGGGAACGCGGCGGTAGCCAGCAAACGGGCGCATACCCAACGCCGGCGCCCAAAAAAACGGTCGCGAACCCTACGCCGGCGCCCAAAAAAAACGGGCGCGAACCCACACCGGCGCCCAAAAAAAACGGGCGCCGCAGCGGGCGCCCGTTTCCCACAGGGGAGTGGGCTTACATGTGATACGCGGACTCGCCGTGCTCGTTCACGTCCAGGCCTTCGCGTTCCACTTCTTCCGAAACGCGCAGTCCGACGATGATGTCGACGATCTTCAGCGCCACCAGCGAGACGACGCCGGAGACCACGATCGTGGTGCCCACAGCAATCGCCTGCGTCGTGACCTGGCCGAGGATGTCGTAATCGGGCGAAGCGGCGTTCTTGATGTAGTCGAAAATCCCGCCGCCGCCGAGGGCCGGCGCCGCAAACACACCCGTCAGGAGCGCGCCCACGATACCGCCCACGCCATGAATGCCGAAGACGTCGAGGGCGTCGTCCATGCCCAGCATCTTCTTCAGGCCGTTGACCGCCCAGAGGCAGACGACGCCGGCGATGAGGCCGATGACGATCGCCCCCATCGCGCCCACGAAGCCGCAGGCCGGGGTGATGGCCACGAGACCAGCCACCGCGCCCGACGCGCCGCCGAGCATCGACGGTTTGCCCTTGAACATCCACTCGCAGAACAGCCAGGCCAGCGTGGCCGCCGCCGTCGCCAGGATCGTGTTGACGATCACCAGCGCCGTCAGGCCGTTCGACTCGAGGTTGGAACCGGCGTTGAAGCCGAACCAGCCCACCCACAGCAGCGAGGCGCCGATCATGGTCATCGTCAGGCTGTGCGGCGTCATGGCTTCCTTGCCGTAGCCGATGCGCTTGCCGACCATGTAGGCCGCCACCAGGCCGGCGATACCGGCGTTGATGTGCACCACGGTGCCGCCGGCGAAATCCAGCGCACCCTTGGCCCACAGCCAGCCCGCGGCGGCAGAGACTGCATCCGACGATGCCTGGTCGGTGATGGCATCCGGGCCGTCCCAGTACCAGACCATGTGCGCCATGGGCAGATACGAGAAGGTGAACCAGAGGACCATGAACAGCAGCACCGCGCTGAACTTCATGCGCTCGGCGAAGGCGCCGATGATGAGGGCCGGGGTGATCGCCGCGAAAGTCAGCTGGAAGGCCACGAACGACAGTTCGGGAATGACGACGCCCTTGGAGAAGGTCGCGCCCACCGATTCGGTGGTCACGCCGCTCAGGAAGAGCTTGTCGAAGCCGCCAAAGAACGCGCTGCCGCCGGTGAACGCGACGCTGTACCCATAGACCGCCCACAGTATCGCCAGCAGCGAGAAGATGGTGAACACCTGCATCAGCACCGACAGCATGTTCTTGGTGCGGACCAGGCCGCCGTAGAACAGCGCCAGGCCCGGAATGGTCATCAGGATCACGAGGATCGTGGCGATGGACATCCAGGTGGTGTCGCCCTTGTTGGGCACCAGCGGCGCCGGCGCGGCCGTTTCCACCTTGGCCTCGACCTTGACGGTTTCCGTGACGGTGCCCTTGCTGTCGGCCTTGACGGTCTCGGTCACGGTGACCGATTCCTTCTTGTCCTGGGCCAGCACGGGCGCGGTGCCGGCGCAGAACGACAGCGCGGCGACGATCGCGAGGAGTCTCGCTAGGCGTTTCATGAGGGTCTCCCTTATAGCGCGTCCGCGCCGGTCTCGCCGGTGCGGATGCGGATCACTTGTTCGAGATCGAATACGAAAACCTTGCCGTCGCCGATCTTGCCGGTATTGGCGGATTTCTCGATTGCTTCGACCACCTGGTCGAGCAGCTCGCTTTTGATGGCGGCCTCGATCTTGACCTTGGGCAGGAAGTCCACGACGTATTCGGCGCCGCGGTACAGTTCGGTGTGGCCTTTTTGCCGGCCGAAACCCTTGACTTCGGTAACGGTGATGCCCTGCACGCCGATGGCGGACAGCGCCTCCCGCACCTCGTCAAGCTTGAACGGCTTGATGATGGCAGTAACGAGTTTCATTGATGTCCCCGTGGTTGAAAAAAAGGGCCGGGGGATGCCCGGCCCCGTTTACCGCAAGTGCGTTAGAACGTTTTCTGGACGAACACCGTGCCCGTGCTGCGGCCGAGGTTGCTCGGGTAGATGCCGCACTGGGCGGCGGCATTACACTGCGACGTGTTGCCGTAGCCGAGGTTGTTGAGGCTGGAGGTCGCCGTATACATCGCCCCGACAGTGAAGCTCATCGGCAGCGCGTAGGTCAGGCCAAGCTTCCAGTCGTAGTAGCCGTACAGATCGTCATTCGATTGCTGGACGCCGCCCACGAACACGTTGCGGCTGTCCGTGCCGCGGTATTTCTGCCAGCCGGCGTGCGCCACCAGGGTCAGGCCTTCCACGCCGATCCAGTCGCCCAGCGGCGCGTTGGCCGTCAGGTCGAGGTAGGTCGTGCCGCTGGAATCCTTGACCGTGAAGGTATCGCTCATCACGCTGACGGAAGCCTTGAGGGAGATCCACTTCCAGCCGATCGCGCCGTAGACTTCCCAGGTGTCGGCGGACGGGTTCTTGACCGAACTACCGACGGGGTAGGGCGGTGCGGTCAGAGCCGTGGTTGCGTTCTGCGCGCCCGGATACCAGTAGTACAGCGTGCCGACGTCGAAGAAGAAATCTTCGAGGAAGTTCATCTTGAAGCCGCCGTAGAAATCCCATTCCAGGCTGCCGCCGCTGGTGTAGGCCGCCGGCGTGCCGTCGCGCAGCCAGCTCACATTCGACGCCCAGGTGCCGGCGTAGAGACCGCTCGAATGCGAGTAGTCGAAACCGCCCTGCAGCGCAGGCTTGCGATCGGTCTGCGACAGCCCGCGGAAGATGTACTGGCTGTAGAGTCCTACGTTACCCGTCAGCGTGTGATCCGACGGCGGCGCGTCCGCGGCAAGCGCGTGGCCAGACACGCTCGCTGCGGCGGCAACTGCTGCCCCCATGAGTGCTTTCTTCAACATGTTGTCCCTTTCGGTATGCCTACGTTTTGTTAACAAATGCGCAGTCAGTGACTCGCGGGACCATTTGAGCATAGACCATGCCAGCACAGAAATTCTTTAAATACAGATACATAACTGCACTCGTGGCGTGTTGTAAACATGCTGAATTGCACCTTTAAGGCGCGGCTTTCAGGGCCTTCGCACCATTCAGGTGCGCACGCATTTGTCGCGGTTTCGAGACGATATCCGCGCTCGCAGTGGTTTGTGTATACAACTTGCTACACTTTTCGAAGACACTCCGTGACGACGTGACGAGATGAGCGAACCGAAATTCATCGACGACTGGGCGGCGCGGCTGCGCGATGC
This sequence comes from Burkholderiales bacterium, assembly GCA_050741255.1. GTDB lineage: Bacteria > Pseudomonadota > Gammaproteobacteria > Burkholderiales > SG8-41 > CAZXNF01. The sequence goes on from JBOIEQ010000021.1 coordinate 17,838, forward strand.
ATTGCGCGACAGTCCGGCGCGCGATCTCGAGAAAAATCTGCGCGCGGGATTGACGGCGCTGTTCGGCCGGCTCGAACTGGTCACGCGCGAGGAGTACGACGTGCAGGTGGCATTGCTCGCCCGCGCGCAGAAGCAGCTGGTGGAACTGGAGCGTCGGCTCGCCGCGCTCGAAGCCGCGCCGACGCCGGGGAGCGACCGCGCCGCCCGCAGTTCCGGATCCGACGGCGACTAGCCGCCACCCCCGCCATGCCGCTTGCAGTGGTGTACAGCCGCGCGCTCGCCGGCATGGACGCCCCGCTGGTCACGGTGGAGGCGCATCTCGCGAACGGGCTGCCGAGCTTCACGATCGTGGGGCTGCCCGAAACCGAAGTGAAGGAAGCCAAGGACCGGGTGCGCGCCGCCCTGCAGAACGCGCGCTTTGAATTTCCCGCGCGCCGCATCACCGTCAATCTGGCGCCGGCCGACCTGCCCAAGGAGTCCGGGCGCTTCGACCTGCCGATCGCGATCGGCATCCTCGCCGCCTCCGGGCAATTGCCGATGGACAAGCTGCCCGGGCTGGAATTCGCCGGTGAACTCGCGCTGACCGGTGAGTTGCGGCCGGTGCGCGGCGCGCTGCCGATGGCGCTCGGCGTCGCGCGCGACGGCCGTGCCTTCGTGCTGCCGGAAGCCAGCGCCGCCGAGGCGGCGCTGGTCGAGCGCGCCGTCGTGCATCCCGCGCGCACGCTGCTGGAGGTGTGTGCGCACCTCGCGGGCAGCGAGGCGCTGGCGCGGCAACGCCCCGCGCCTCCCGTCGATGTCACCGCGGATCTCGCCGACCTCGCCGACGTCAAAGGCCAGGCCTTCGCCAAGCGCGCCCTCGAGATTGCCGCCGCCGGCCGCCACACGCTGATCATGGTCGGGCCGCCCGGCACGGGCAAGACGATGCTGGCGCAACGCCTGCCCGGCATCCTGCCGCCGATGAGCGAGACGGAAGCGATCGAATCCGCCGCGATGCAATCGCTCGGCAGCAGTGGTTTCGACGTGAAACGCTGGAAGCAGCGGCCCTTCCGCGCGCCGCATCACACCGCGTCGGGCGTCGCGCTGGTCGGCGGCGGCGGCAATCCCAAGCCCGGCGAGATCTCGATCGCGATGCACGGTGTGCTGTTCCTGGATGAACTGCCGGAATTCGACCGCCGCGTACTGGAGGTACTGCGTGAACCGCTGGAATCCGGGCGCATCAGCGTGTCACGCGCCGCGCGCCAAGCCGAGTTCCCGGCGCGTTTCCAGCTGGTGGCAGCGATGAATCCCTGCCCGTGCGGCTACCTCGGCCACTACAACGGCAAATGCCGCTGCACGCCCGACCAGGTGGCGCGTTACCGCGGGCGCATATCGGGCCCGCTGCTCGACCGCATCGACCTGCAGATCGAAGTGCCCGCGGTGCCGGAGCAGGACCTGCTGCGCGGCGGCGAGACCGAATCCAGCGCCGCGGTCCGCGCGCGCGTGAACGCCGCCCACGACCGGCAGCTGGCGCGGCAGGGCAAGCCCAACGCGCAGCTTGGCACCCGCGAGATCGACCAATACTGCCGCACCGACGCGGCCGGCGAAACGCTGCTCAAGCAGGCGATCGCGCGGCTGGGGCTGTCGGCACGCGCGTATCATCGCGTCCTTCGCGTGGCGCGCACGATCGCCGATCTCGCCGGTGTGGAGGCGGTGACTTCCGCGCACGTCGCCGAAGCGGTGCAGTACCGGCGGTTCGAGCGGGGCTGAGCGTTCGCGCATCTTTCTTTCGTTCAAGGAGTGGTTCAAGGCATGGGCAGCAAACAATCGAGTTTCAAGGTCGGCAAGTCCATCGGACTCGCCGGCGCGCGCGAGGTGGTGGTCAGCCCGGCCGCCCGCGCGCTGGGGGTCAAGCTGAAATCGGTCTCGAAGCAGAAGATCGTCGCCGAGATGCGCGTGAAGCCCGACCACTACAACCGCACCGGACGCGTCAACGGCGGCGCGCTCATGGCGTTCGCGGACGCGCTCGGCGCGGCCGGCACCGTCGCCAATCTCCCGCCGAACCACGGCACGACAACACTCGAATCGAAAACGAACTTTTTCGCGGCCGGCACCGGACCCGTGCTGACCGGCGTGTCGATTCCGCTGCACATCGGGCGCAGCACCAATGTGTGGCAGACCACGATCAGCAATCCGGACGGCCGCAAGGTGGCGATCGTGACGCAGACGCAGATCGTGATTCCGCTGCGCACGGAGACGGCGCAGAAGGACAGCGGCAAGCGCAAGCCCGGTTGACGTGCGGCTGGGCGCCGCCCTATAAGCAGGAACAATAACCGGAGGAGGATCCCATGCAGCGTACCGTCGCAGGTGTCGTGCTGGGCGTATGGGCCGGGGTGGCGTGCGTGCCGCTGGCCCAGTCGCAGGGTAACTATCCCAACAAGCCGATCCGGCTGATCGTGCCGTATCCGCCGGGGGGATCGGTGGATTTCACGGCTCGCGAAGTCGCGCAGAAACTCAGCGAGGCATTCAAGGTGCAGGTGGTGATCGACAACCGCGGCGGCGCCGGCTCGACGCTCGGCCATGACCTCGGCGCGAAGGCCGCACCCGACGGCTATACGCTGCTGCTCGGGACCTCCGCCGGACTGGTGGTGAGCCCCGCCCTCGGTACCAAACTGGCCTACGACCCGCTGAAGGACTACGCGCCGGTCGGACTGGCGGTGTATGCGCCGTTCATCCTGACGCTGAACGGCGCGGTGCCGGCCAACACCACGAAGGAGTTCATCGACCTCGCGAAAGCCAATCCCGGCAAGCTCAATTTCTGTTCCCCGGGCACCGGCACGCCGAACCATCTGGGCGGTGAACTGCTGAAGGCGATGGCCGGCATCAACATCGTGCACGTGCCCTACAAGGGCGGCGGCCCGGCGCTGACGGATCTGATCAGCGGCCAGATGCAGATGATGTTCTCGGGCACGCCGCAGACGATTCCGCACGTGAAGACGGGGCGCCTCAAGGCGGTGGCCATCGGCCATCCGGTCCGCATCCAGGCGCTGCCCGAGGTGCCGCCCGTCGCGGATACGCTGCCGGGCTTCAACAACACGTCCTGGTATGGCCTGCTCGCGCCTGCCGGCACGCCGAAGGCGGTCGTGGCCAGGCTCAACGCCGAGCTGAACAAGGCGTTCGGTTCGCCGGAACTCGGCCAGCGCCTGCTGGGGCAGGGCGTCGAAGCGGCGACCACCACGCCGGAAGGATTTCAGGCGATGATCGCGTCCGAACTCGCGCGCTGGCGCAAGGTCATCAAGGATGCCGGGATCAGCGTGGACTCGGCGCAGTAAGCATCATTCACCGGTTTGACCGCATCAAGGAGCGACAGGCAATGCTGATCACCGACGCGCAAGTCCACATCTGGGGCGCCGACACGCCGGAGCGGCCGTGGCCGAAGCGGGCGGAGCCGCAGCGGCCGATCCCGCTTGGCGCGGATGATCTGCTGCGCGAAATGAACGAGGCCGGCGTGGATCGCGTGGTCATCGTGCCGCCGTCGTGGGAAGGCGACCGCAACGATCTCGCCATCGCCGCGGTGAAGGCGCACCCCGACCGTTTCGCGATCATGGGCCGCTTCGATCCCGATGCGCCGGGCGCAAAAGCGCAGGTCGCGGGCTGGCGCCAGCAACCCGGCATGCTGGGCATGCGCTTCACCTTCCACACGCCCGTCCTGCTGCCGATCCTCACCGGCGGCAGCATGGACTGGGTGTGGTCGGAGGCGGAGAAGGCCGGCGTGCGCATGATGATCCTCGTGCCGCATGCCTACGTGCCCATGATCGACAAGGTTGCCGAGCGCTATCCGGGCCTGAGCATCACGATGGACCACCTGTCGCTGACGAGCCACAAGTACGACGCCGACAACTTCGGCACCCTCGACCAGTTGCTGGCGCTCGCGAAGCGGCCCAACGTGGCGGTCAAGGCGAGCGCGCTGCCGTGCTACACGAAGGACACGTATCCCTTCCGCAAGCTGGAGCCGTATATCAAGCGTGTCTACGACGCCTTCGGCCCGAAGCGGATGTTCTGGGGCACCGATCTGTCGCGCTCGCCCATCCCGTACCGCCAGCACGTCACCTGGTGGATGGAGGAAATGCCATGGCTGTCCGACGGGGACCGCGAATGGATCATGGGACGCGGCATCTGCGAGTGGCTCGGCTGGAAACTGCCCTGAAGCAAAGCGCCTGCTCATGACGCAGCAGCCTGCGGTCGTGCGCAGCGACCGCAGCACGCTGGTGATGGCCATCCTGCTCGCCGGCCTCGCCACGCTGGGGCCGTTCGCGATCGACACCTACATGCCGTCGTTCCCGGCGATCGGCCGGGCCTTCGGCGCGACGCCGCTCGAACTGCAGCAGACGCTCGCGGCGTATCTGATCCCGTTCGCTTTCATGACGCTGTTCCACGGCACGCTGTCGGATTCCTTCGGCCGCAAGCCGGTGGTCCTCATCGGCCTCGCGCTGTTCGCGGCGGCGTCCGTCGGTTGCGCGCTCGCACAGAGCTTCAACCAGTTGCTGCTGTTCCGGGTGCTGCAGGGGATGTCCGCCGGCAGCGGCATCGTCGTGGGCCGCGCCATCGTGCGCGATCTCTACGAAGGGCACCACGCGCAACGCGTGATGTCGATGATCACCATGATGTTCGGCCTCGCGCCCGCCATCGCGCCCATCCTCGGCGGCTGGCTGGAGTCGTGGTTCGGCTGGCATTCGATCTTCGTTTTTCTCGTCGTGTTCGCCGGCGTGCTGTTCGCCGCGTGCGCGTGGATCCTGCCGGAAACCCTGCCGCCGGCGCAGCGCCATCCCTTCCGGCCGCGTCCGCTGCTCACCAACTATCTGAAACTCCTGCGCAGCCTGCCTTTCGGACTGCTGTGTTCGGTCATCGCGTTCAATTTCGCGGGCTTCTTTCTGTACATCGCCTCCGCCCCCGCGGTGATCTACGACCTGCTGGGACTGGGCGAGAAGGACTTCGGCTACCTCTTCATCCCGGGCATCTCGGGCGTCATCATCGGCGCCTTCATCTCCGGCCGGGTCGCGCACCGCCTGTCGCCGCGGCGCACGATAGCGATCGGCTTCGCGATCATGTTCGCGGCGGTCACACTGAATGTCGCCTATTGCGCCGCGTTCCCGCCGCGGCTGCCGTGGACGGTGCTGCCGGTGATGGCCTATACGATGGGGATGGCCATCGCGATGCCCAGCCTTACACTGCTCGCCCTGGATCTGTTTCCGGACAACCGCGGCATGGCCTCGTCGCTGCAGGGCGCGCAGCACAGTTTCTTCACCGGGCTGACGGCCGGACTCGTCTCGCCGTGGGTTTCGGGCACCGCGCTGGGGCTGGCGGCGACGGCGAGCCTGCTGCTCGCGTGCGGCTTTGCGTGCTGGCTCGTGTACACGCGACTGCCGCGAGTGACGGCGCGAACGATCCCGGTGGCCCCGTGAGCGAACGCGACAACTGGCGCGAGGAGAAGCGCTCCGCGCATCTCTATCGCCTGGTGGCGGAAGCGGAAGCCGCCACGCCGCGCGCCGGGCTGTTCAGGGAGCTCGCGGCGGCGGCCGAGAAGCAGGCCGCGATCTGGGCCGCGCTGGCGAGCGATCGCGGGCGTCCGGTGCCGGATCACTACCAACCCGATACGCGCACCCGGCTCGTCGGTGCGCTGGTCAGGCGAGTCGGCCCCTATCGCCTGCGCAACGTACTGAGCGCGATGAAGGTGCGCGGGATGGTGCTCTACGAAAAGTCCGCGCCGGGGCCCGGGCCACGCGGTGCCGGACACGAGCACCGGCACGGCGGCACGGTCAACGGCAACAACCTGCGCGCCGCCGTATTCGGCGTGAACGACGGGCTGGTGTCCAATGCAAGCCTCATCATGGGTGTTGCCGGCGCGTCCGCCGATCCGCAGACGATCGTGCTGACCGGGATCGCGGGTCTCATCGCCGGCGCCTGCTCGATGGCGGCGGGCGAATACGTGTCCGTGCGTTCCCAGCGCGAAATGTACGAGTACCAGATCGGCCTCGAGCGCGAGGAACTCGAGCAATACCCGGAGGAAGAAGCCCAGGAACTCGCGCGCATCTACGTCGCGCGAGGCGTACCGGAAGCCGATGCGCAGCGCCTGGCGGGCGTGCTGATCGCGGATCCCGAGCACGCGCTCGACACGCTCGCGCGCGAGGAACTCGGACTCAATCCGGACGATCTCGGCTCGGCCGTTGGCGCCGCAACGTCATCGTTCTTGTCGTTCACGGCGGGCGCCCTGATTCCGCTTGCGCCATTCGTGCTGCGGCCCGGTCCGCTGGCGCTGCACTTCGCGATCGGCCTGACGGCCGTGGCCCTGTTCGCCGTCGGCGCAACGCTGTCTTTGTTCACCGGCCGCAGCGCATTCCTGAGCGGCGTGCGCATGCTGGCGATCGGCGCTGCAGCCGGCGGCGTGACCTATCTGGTGGGAAGCCTGCTCGGCGTCAGTGCGGGCTGATCAGAACTCGATCATCTCGAAGTCGGCCTTCTTGGCCGAGCAGTCCGGGCAACCGAAGGTCTCCGGCACGTCCGCCCAGCGCGTCCCCGGCGCGACGCCGTCTTCCGGCATGCCCGCGGCTTCGTCGTACACGAACGCGCACAGGACGCACTGCCAGGTCTTGAATTCGCCCTGGTCGTCGGCTTCGGGTTTGACCTCGTCCGGCATGCCGCCGCCCGGGATGGGGAAGTTCAGGACGAGGCCTTCCAGGCCTTCCGGACCGGCGACGAGCTCGAACGGACCCTCGTTCCTGGCGACCCAGATGATCGCCAGCTCTTTCTTGAGTTTGCCTTCGTGCAGGATGCTGCCCTTCATCACGAGGATGTATTGGCCGTCGCCCTTGGACGGGTCGGGGGCGTAGGCCTTCGCCCCTGCGGCCATCTTGACCGAGAAACCGAATAAATTGCGGTCGTCCTTCAGCCCTTCCAGCGCTTTCATCGCCACGCCGCTCGCGCCCGGGGCGAGCTTGAAATCGGGGATCGCGGTGACCTGCCACGGATTGCGGTTGGGCACCTGATCCAGCACCGGCCGGCTTTCCGGCAGGGACTGCGCGCCGGGATCGCGGTGGGCGCGGAGGGTGATGAAGCCCAGGCCTTTCTTCTCGTCGTAGGAGATCGGTCCGTACGGCGTATAGGCGCGCGAGAAATGCACGGCGCCGAACTCGAGCGCATGTTTGCCCAGCGTGCCGGAGCCGTTGTAGATCACCTGGAACTGGTCGACCACGTGGAAATGCGTGCGCAGCAGGCGGCCGGGCGAGCCTTCGGCGAGGAAGGCCATCGGCGTGTCGATGCTCTTGTCGTCCGGGCGCTCGATGAAATCCGTGCGCCAGGCGAAATGCCCGTTCTTCAAGGCGCGTTCCTTGCGGGGGTTTTCCACTTCGTCGTAAGCCTTGACCATGGGCATGGCGATTCTCCTGTCATCGTTCCGGATGGCGCGCACGCCCCCGTTGGGGGGGGCATGTTTCGCTGGGGAACGACTATTTTAGAACGTCCCGCCGCTTTACGCTGGCCGGAGGACGTCGCCCGGCCGGATGACGCCGCCCGTGACGATGCTGCAGTTCAGGCCCGAGCGGTTGAGCAGGTGCGTGTACACGTTGCGCTGGAGCAGGCCGTCCAGATACTTGCACGGCACGTTCAGCCGCTCGCCGCGCAGCCGCACGCCGCCCACGAGGAATTCCCGGCCGACGAGGTGGTTGAGGGGCGTGCCGCGGGTGGTTAGGTTGCGCCGCGACTCGCCGGGCAGCACCTCGATCCGGTGGTCGCGCAGGATCGCCTCCAGCGTCTCGATCTCGATCAGCGTGCACTGGCGGTCGATGCGCGGGGTTTTGGAATAGAAGCCCTGACCGGTCGCATAGCGGTCGCCCTCGATGCCGACGCCTTCGATCAGCCGTGCCTGCGCCTGCTCCTGCATCGGCTGCGAGCCGCGGTCGGTGATGTGGATGAATGCTAGGCGGCCTTCCCAAGTCATGGCGGCTCCGGTGCGCTGCAAGACCCTCGCGGGCAGAGGGCAAAGTATAGCCAAGCCCTTGCGCGGATTGACAATTTCGACTCGTCCCCGTATGTTTCGCCTTCGCGCCGATTTGAGGACCAGCTTGCCGGGCGCGTTATAAATACAGCTAAAGCGGCGGAACCCGATCGCCCGTCGCGCCAGCTGGTTGAGTGTTTGACCGCGCGAACCGCCGATCGGGTTTTTCATTTCAAGTAGACCACCATGAGTCGCGACCGCACTGCCGCCCTCCAGAAGCTCCTCGCCGAACGCATCGTCATCCTCGACGGCGCGATGGGCACCATGATCCAGCAGTACAAGCTGGACGAAGCGGCCTATCGCGGCGAACGCTTCAAGGACTGGCCGCGTGATCTCAAGGGCAACAACGACCTGCTGATCCTCACGCAGCCGCAGATCGTGCGCGAGATCCATGCCGAGTACTTCGCGGCGGGCGCCGACATCGTCGAGACGAATACCTTCAGTTCCACCTGGGTGGCGCAGGCCGACTACGGCATGGAGTCGCTGGTCGAGGAACTGAACAAGGAAGGCGTGCGCCTCGCGCGCGAGGCTGCCGACGAGGCGGAGCGCAAGGACGGCAGGCCGCGCTTCGTCGCGGGCGCGATCGGGCCCACGAGCCGCACGGCTTCCATTTCACCGGACGTCAACGATCCGGGCTTCCGCAATACGTCTTTCGACGAACTGGTGGGCGCCTACGGCGAGGCGGCCGCGGCGCTGGTCGAGGCCGGCGCCGACCTGCTGCTGATCGAGACCGTGTTCGACACGCTGAACGCCAAGGCGGCGATTTTCGCGGTGCAGGGCGTGTTCGAGAGCCTCGGCCGCTCCTTGCCGCTGATTGTTTCCGGCACGATTACCGATGCGTCCGGCCGCACGCTGTCCGGCCAGACCACGGAAGCGTTCTGGAATTCGGTGCGCCACGCGAAGCCGCTGGCCATCGGGCTCAACTGCGCGCTCGGTGCGCAACTGATGAGGCCGTACATCCAGGAACTGGCGCGCATCGCCGATACGAACGTGTCCGCATATCCGAATGCCGGCCTGCCCAATCCGCTCGCCGAGACGGGCTACGACGAGACGCCGGACTTCACGGCCGGGCTAGTGAAGGAATTCGCGCAGTCGGGCTTCGTCAATATCGTCGGCGGCTGCTGCGGCACCACGCCCGCGCACATTAGGGCCATCGCGCAGGCGGTGAAGGGTCTCCCGCCGAGGAAAATTCCCGACGTCGAGAAACGCATGCGCCTGTCGGGCCTGGAGCCGCTCAACATCGGCGACGATTCGCTGTTCGTGAACGTCGGCGAGCGCGCGAACGTGACCGGCTCGCCTGCGTTCTCGAAGCTGATCCTTGCCGGCGACTACGCCTCCGCGCTGTCGGTCGCGCGGCAGCAGGTGGAAAACGGCGCGCAAGTGATCGACATCAACATGGACGAAGCGATGCTCGATTCGAAGGCGGCGATGGTGCGCTTTCTGAACCTGATCGCCGCCGAACCCGACATCTCGCGCGTGCCCGTGATGATCGACTCCTCCAAGTGGGAGGTGATCGAGGCGGGGCTCAAGTGCGTGCAGGGCAAATGCATCATCAACTCGATCAGCATGAAGTCGGGCAAGGATGAGTTCGTCACGCAGGCCCGGCTCGCCATGCGCTACGGCGCGGCGGTGATCGTGATGGCCTTCGACGAGGCGGGCCAGGCGGACACGCTCGCCCGCAAGAAGGAGATCTGCCAGCGTTCGTACGAGATCCTGGTGAACGAGGTCGGCTTCCCGCCCGAGGACATCATCTTCGATCCGAACATCTTCGCGATCGCGACGGGGCTCGAGGAGCACAACGACTACGGCAAGGACTTCATCGAGGCCACGCGCTGGATCCGCGGGAACCTGCCGTATGCCCGCGTGAGCGGCGGCCTGTCGAACATTTCCTTCTCGTTTCGCGGCAACAACCCGGTCCGTGAGGCGATCCACAGCGCCTTCCTCTACCACGCCATCCAGGCGGGCATGACGATGGCGATCGTCAACGCCGGTCTGCTCGGCGTCTACGAGGAAATCCCGAAGGACCTGCTGGAGCACGTCGAGGACATCATTTTCAACCGCCGGCCGGATGCCGCCGAGCGGATGGTGACGTTCGCGCAGACGGTCAAGGGCGTGGTGAAGACGCAGGCCGAGGACGAAGCCTGGCGCAAAGGCACGATTGAAGAACGGCTGACGCACGCGCTGGTGAAGGGCGACGCGACGCACATTGTCGCGGACACGGAAGAGGCGCGCGTGAAGTATGGCCGCCCGATCAAGGTCATCGAGGGCCCGCTGATGGACGGCATGAACGTCGTCGGCGACCTGTTCGGCGCCGGCAAGATGTTCCTGCCGCAGGTGGTGAAGTCCGCGCGCGTGATGAAGCAGGCGGTCGCGCACCTCGAGCCCTTCCTCGCGGAAGAAAAGCGGCTCTCGGGCGAGGACGCCAAGCCCAAGGGCAGGATCGTGCTCGCCACCGTCAAGGGCGACGTACACGACATCGGCAAGAATATCGTCGCCGTCGTGCTCCAGTGCAACAACTACGAAGTCGTCAACCTCGGCGTGATGGTGTCGTGGCAGAAGATTTCCGAGGCAGCGCGCGAGGCCAAGGCCGACATGATCGGCTTGTCCGGGCTGATCACGCCGTCGCTCGAGGAAATGGCCAACAACGCGCGCGAGATGGAGCGCGAGGGCTACGAGATTCCGCTGCTGATCGGCGGCGCCACCACCTCGCGCACGCACACGGCGGTCAAGATCGCGCCCCACTATCACGGCCCGGTCGTCTGGGTGCCGGATGCGTCGCGCAGCGTGTCGGTGTGCACGAACCTGCTGTCGGACGACAGCCGCGTGAAATACCTGGAGGAAGTGCGCGCCGACTACGAGCGCGTGCGGACGCAGCACGAGCAGAAGAAAGGCCCCGGTCCGCTGCTCGCGCTGGAGGCCGCGCGCGCGAACGGCTTCAAGACGGACTGGACGGCCTACGCGCCGCCGAAGCCCGTGTTCCTCGGGCTGAAGCACCTGAAGAACTACGATCTTGCGGCACTCGCCGAGTGCATCGACTGGGCGCCGTTCTTCCAGACCTGGGAGCTGGCCGGCCCCTATCCGAAAATCCTCGACGACGCCGTGGTCGGCACGGAAGCCCGCAAGGTGCTGGCCGACGGCCAGGCTCTGCTGAAGAAAATCATCGAGGGCAAGTGGCTCACCGCCAACGCGGTGTTCGGGTTGTTCCCCGCAAACAGCGGGGCAAACGATTGCGCGGACGACATCGAGCTCTACGCCGATGAAAAGCGCGCGCGCCCGGTGATGACCTGGCACAACCTGCGCCAGCAGAATCCCAAGCCCTCGGGCAATCCCAACCTGTGCCTGGCGGATTTCGTCGCGCCCAAGGCGAGCGGGGTGGCGGACTATCTCGGCGTGTTCGCGGTCACGGCCGGGCTCAACATCGAGAAGAAGCTGGCCGAGTTCGAGAAAAAACTCGATGACTACAACTCGATCATGCTGAAGGCGATCGCCGACCGGCTGGCGGAGGCCTTCGCGGAGCTGCTGCACAAGCGCGTGCGCCGCGAGTTCTGGGGTTACGCGGCGGACGAAGCGCTCGACAACGACGCCATGATCGCCGAGAAATACCGGGGCATCCGTCCGGCGCCCGGCTATCCCGCGTGCCCGGATCATACGGAGAAGGGGCCGCTGTTCGACTTGCTGCGCGCGCCGGAAGTCGGGATCACGATCACGGAGTCGTTCGCCATGCTGCCGGCCTCTTCGGTGAGCGGCTTCTACCTGTCGCATCCCGGCTCGCAGTACTTCGCCGTCGGCAAGCTCGGCCGCGATCAGGTCGAGGACTACGCGCGCCGCAAGGGCATGGGCGTGGAGGATGCCGAGCGCTGGCTCGCGCCGTATCTCGCCTACGACCCGGCGAAGCTGGCGGCGTGACAACAGCGTTTTCGCCCGCGGAGCTCGCGGCCTTCGAGCGCGACGGCTACGTCGTCGCGCGCGGCCTGACCGCCACCGCGGACTGCGGGGCGCTGCGCGCGATTGCCCAGCGCGACCTCACGCTGGCCGTGCCGCCACTCGAGTACGAAGCCGACGTGAAGTATCCCGGCGCTCCCGTCTCGCGCGATGCGCCCGGCGGCCACACCGCGCGTCGATTGCTGCAGGCCACGACGCGCGATCCCGCGTTCGCGCGGTGGGCGACGTCCGCGCCGATGGCCGCGCGGCTCCAGCAGTTGCTGGGGCCCCGGGTGGAACTCTCGCAGGTGCATCACAACTGCGTCATGACCAAGAATCCGTCGCATTCCAGCGTCACGCACTGGCATCGCGACATCCGCTACTGGGCGTTCACGCGCGAGGAACTGGTGTCGGTCTGGCTGGCGCTCGGCCGCGAGCGGCCCGAGAACGGCTGCCTGCTGGTGCTGCCGGGCTCGCACCGCATGGACTTCCGCGACGACCGGCTCGATGCCGCGAAATTCCTCCGCCCCGATCTGCCCGAAAACCAGCCCCTGCTGAAGACGCAGGTCGCGGTCGAGCTGGACGCAGGTGACGTGCTGTTCTTTCACTGCCGGCTGCTGCACGCGGCCGGCGACAACCGTACCGCGGAGACCAAGTTCTCGGCGGTCTTCACGTATCACGCGGCGGACAACCCGCCGCTCCCCGGCACGCGTTCCGCCGCGCTGCCGGACCTCCCGCTGTAGACCGGTTCTACAATCGGGTCACCCCCAAGAAAGGTAGCCCCATGGCTGACCAAAATGATCAAAGCCTGGCCGTGTTCTGCGATTTCGAGAACATCGCGCTCGGCGTGCAGGACGCCAAATACGAGAAGTTCGACATCCACAAGGTGCTGGAACGCCTGCTGGTGAAGGGTTCCATCGTCGTCAAGAAGGCCTACTGCGACTGGGAGCGCTACAAGAGCTTCAAGGCGCCCATGCACGAGGCCTCGTTCGAGCTGATCGAGATCCCGCACGTCCGCCAGTCCGGCAAGAACTCCGCCGACATCCGCATGGTCGTCGACGCGCTGGACCTTTGCTACACGAAGGCGCATGTGGACAGTTTCGTCATCATCAGCGGCGATTCGGATTTTTCGCCGTTGGTGTCCAAGCTGCGCGAGAACGCGAAACGCGTGATCGGCGTCGGCGTCAAGAATTCCACCTCCGACCTGCTGGTGGCGAACTGCGACGAGTTCATTTTCTACGACGACCTCGTGCGCGGCGAGAAGAAGCGCCGCGCCCGCCGCAAGACGGCGGACAAGCCCGCCACCGCGGGCGGCACGCCGGCGCCCAAATCCGCCGACGAAAAGCGCCAGGAGGCCTTCGATCACGTGATGGAAACGATCGAGGCGCTGATCGCCGAGCGCGGCGCCGGCGAGAAGATCTGGGGCTCCATGGTCAAGCAGGCACTGAAACGCCGGCAGCCGCAGTTCAACGAGTCCTATTACGGCTTCGGCTCGTTCAACAAGCTGCTCGAGGACGCGGAAGACAAGGGGCTGCTCAAGCTCGCTTCCGACGAAAAATCCGGCGGCTACCTCATCACCGCCGTGACCCACGACGAGTAATCCATGCGCCGGGTCTGGTTGCCGGCCGCCGCGGTTTTGGCCGTGGCGCCGCTGTGTGCGCAACCGCTGACCCCACCCGCGGGCGATCCGGCGGGCCAGCGCCTCGACCGCCAGTTTCGGCAGGCCGACCGCGACGGCGACGGTGCGTTGAGCAAGCAGGAAGCGCGGCTCCATGCGCCTGACGTGCTGCGCAAGTTCGACCGCATGGACACAGACCGCGACGGCAAGGTTTCGCGCGAGGAGTTCGAACGCGCGTACCAGACTCGCGCGCGCCGCGAACTCGACCGTTTCCGGATGCTCGATACGGACCATGACGGCTTCCTGTCGCGGCAGGAGTTCGCGAAAGAGGCCCCGCAGGGCCAGAGCGCCTTCAGCGCGCTCGACCGCAACAAGGACGGCCGCATCAGTCAGGAGGAGTACCAGCGCATGATCCAGCGCCATTACTGGAGCGATCTCGACAAATCGCCCATCCCCGGACTGATCTATCAAAAAGCGTTCTAGAGCCTGTTAAGGATGTGCCGAATTGACGTGATGGGGCGGCCCTCGAGGCAGTGCTCAACTTCGCCGGGCTACCCCCGGCGACTTTGCTTTGTTGCCAGGGTGCGGCGTGTAACTCGCACATTCCGATCAGGGGCCATAACAGCCTCTAGAGGCGGGACTCCGGCAACACCAGAGACCCCAGCAGCGCCTCCTCCAGCGCCGCGCCGTCGCCCCCGGTGCCCGCGATCAGCAGGTCGCAACGAGTGTCGCTGCGCCAGGGGTGGGCCGCCCATTCCGCACCACTCGTGGCCCAGTTCCAGGCCACGCCCCCCGCGTCGCACTGAAACACCGCCTTGGCGCGCACCAGCCGCGCGACCGGCGGGCGTGCGAGTTTCTCTTCCAGCCAGGGACGCGAGAACCGGCAGGACGCGTCGAAATGCCAGCCGAAGGCGGTGATGCCGTCGCCGCGCAGGACTTCGCGCCGCGCGGCGCCGCCCAGCAGCGGCGTGACTTCCGCGTCGGACAGCCCGTGCAGATGCAGACGGCGGGCACCGCGGGCGGGTGGTGCAGCGCTCAGCGCCAGCAACTCCGCGCGTACCGCGCCGCGTACCGTTTCTACGATGCGCCGCGGCGGATACAGTGTACCGGCATGGTCGCGCACGGCCGCCAGCGCCGGTGGCGGGGCGAGATCGGTCTTGTTGATGACGATCACATCGGCCAGCGCGAGCTGGTCGCGGTACTCCTCGCGCCCGGCCAGCGCGGGTGTAGCGAATTGCTGCGGGTCGACAAGGCACAGTGTGGCCTGCAACTGCAGCGCTTCCTGCAGCCACGCGTCGGCGAGCGTGTCGTGCACCCGGGCCGCATGGCTCAATCCCGTCGGCTCGATCAGCACCCGGTCCGGTTTCACCTCGCGCAGCAGCTTCGTCATCGCCACGCGCAGCGGCACGTTGGCCGCGCAGCAGACGCAGCCACCGGCGACTTCGCGCACCGCGAGCGCGCCGTCGGCCGCGGCGAGCGTGGCGCCGTCGATGCCGATCGCGCCGAAGTCGTTGACGAGCACCGCCCAGCGCTCGCCCGCCGGGCGCTGCGCGAGCAGGTGCAGGATCGCGGTGGTCTTGCCGGCGCCTAAGAAGCCGGTGATGAGGTTGCCCCGGGCAGGCATGCGCCGATTATAGTGGCGCGCCCGCGCTAGAATCGCGTTCCCGCCACCGCCACCCGCATCGAACGCCATGCAGATCGCCGGCAACCCGTACGTCCTCACCGTCCTGATGCTGGCCGCCTCCAACCTGTTCATGACGTTCGCCTGGTACGGGCACCTCAAGAACCTGTCGGCGGCGCCGTGGATCGTCGCCGCGCTCGTGAGCTGGGGCATCGCATTGTTCGAGTACCTGCTGCAGGTGCCGGCCAACCGCATCGGTTTCACGGTGATGAACCTCGGGCAGCTCAAGATCCTGCAGGAAGTCATCACGCTCGCCGTGTTCGTGCCTTTCGCGATGCTGTATATGGGACAGAAGCTCACGCTGAACTACCTCTGGGCAGGCCTGTGCCTGGTCGGCGCGGTTTACTTTATATTCAAGGGCTGAATGAGCCACAGCGAAGGCGAGCGCGCAGAGTAAAGGCACAATTGGCCGCCAAGACGCCGAGGCGCCAAGAACGGCAACAACCCAGATGATTTTCCTTGGCGCCTCGGCGTCTTGGCGGCGGATACGGTTTCAAATCCCCAATCCCTAATCCCTATCCCGTCCTTCATGCACCTCCACATCCTCGGCATCTGCGGCACCTTCATGGGCGGGCTCGCCGTCATCGCGCGCGAGCTGGGCCACCGCGTGACCGGCTGCGATGCGAACGTGTATCCGCCGATGAGCACGCAGCTGGAGGCGCAGGGCATCGCGCTCACCGAAGGCTGGGGCGCCGACCAGGCGGCGCTGAAACCCGACGCCTTCGTCATCGGCAACGTGGTCACGCGCGGCAATCCCCTCATGGAGGCCATTCTCGACCAGGGGCTGCCTTACGTGTCGGGTCCGCAATGGCTCGCGGAGAATGCGCTGGCCGGCAAGCATGTCCTGGCGGTGGCGGGCACGCACGGCAAGACGACCACCAGCGCGATGCTCGCGTGGATCCTGGAAGACGCGGGTCTCGCCCCCGGTTTCCTGATCGGCGGCGTACCGGAGAATTTCGGCGTGTCGGCGCGTGCGAATGCCTCGCGCCATTTCGTGATCGAAGCCGACGAGTACGACACCGCGTTCTTCGACAAACGCTCGAAGTTCGTGCACTACCGCCCGCGCACCGCCATCCTGAACAACCTCGAATACGACCACGCCGACATCTTCCCCGATCTGGCGGCGATCGAAACGCAGTTTCACCACCTCGTCAGGACTATCCCCGCGAGCGGGCTGGTCGTCGCCAATGGCCGCGACGCGGCGCTGGCACGCGTGCTGGCGCGCGGGCTGTGGACGCCGCTGGAGGCGTTCGACGCCGAGACTGGATGGACTGCGCGCGAAACCGCGGCGCATGCCTTCGACGTTTTGCTGAAGGGAGAGAAGGTTGCCGATGTGGAATGGCCGCTCCTCGGCGCGCACAACCGTGCGAACGCGCTGGCCGCGATCGCCGCCGCGCGGCATGCGGGCGTGCCGCCGGCGCGCGCGGCGGAAGCTCTGTCCCGCTTCGAGAGCGTGAAGCGGCGGCTGGAGCTGCGTGGCACGGTGAAGGGTGTGGCCGTCTACGACGACTTCGCGCATCACCCGACCGCGATCCGCGAGACCATCGCGGCGCTGCGCAGCCTGGTCGGTCGCGACCGCATCCTCGCCGTGCTCGAACCGCGTTCCAACACCATGAAGCTCGGTGTGATGAAGGACGCGCTGCCCTCGAGCCTTGGCGACGCGCAGCAGGTGTTCTGCTATACCGGCGGCATCGGCTGGGACGCCGGCGGCGCGCTCGCGTCGCTCGGTAGCCGCGCCGAGACGCACGCGGAGCTCGACGCGCTGGTCGAGGCCGTGGCCCGCGGCGCCCGGCCCGGTGACCACGTGCTGATCATGAGCAACGGCGGCTTCGGCGGCGTGCATGTCAAACTGATTGAACGGCTGGCGGGAAAGGCGGCGGGCTGACGCGATGTCCGACAATCTCAAGGATTTCACCCTCATCATCAACTCGCGCTTCCCGATCGTCGAGGTGGAGACGGGCGAGGAGGTGCGCATGATGAAAATGCTCGAACGCGCCGCCAACCTCGGCAACTGGCCGCTGTTTGTCTGGAGCATTGCCGACGGCGTCCGCCGCGTGCCGCGCACCGATGTCATCCCGCAGACCTACGAGTTCCGCGACGCGCTGCGCCACATCGACAAGACGCCGCAGAATGGCGTCTACGTCATGCTCGACGCGCAGCCCTACCTGGAAGATCCGGTGAACGTGCGCCTGATCAAGGAGATCGCGCAGGAGTACTTCCGCACCGCCCGGACGCTGGTGTTCGTGTCGAGGAGCATGTCGCTGCCGTCCGAGCTGGGCCGCATGAGCGCGCGCTTTTGCCTGCCGCTGCCCGACACCGACATGATCCGCGAGATGATCAAGGAGGAGGCGCAGGTCTGGCAGCAGGACAGCGGACAGTCGCTGAAGGGCCAGCAGGATGCGCTGGAACTGCTGGTGCAGCATCTCGCCGGCATGGCGGAGGACGACGCGCGGCGGCTGATCCGGCACGCCATCCGCGACGACGGCGCGATTACGCTGGACGACATCGGGCGCGTACTGAAATTCAAGCGCGAATCGGTGGCCGACACGGGCCTGCTCGATTTCGAGATCGACACCGCGAACTTCGCCGAGGTCGGCGGCCTGGCCAACCTCAAACGCTGGCTGGAACTGCGCCGCCCCGCCGTGACCGGCGACGCCGAGAAGCTGGGCGTCGAGGCGCCCAAGGGCGTGCTGCTGCTCGGCGTGCAGGGCAGCGGCAAGAGCCTTGCCGCCAAGGCAATCGCCGGTTCATGGGGGCTGCCGCTGGCAAGGCTCGACTTCGCCGTGCTTTACAACAAGTTTCATGGCGAAACCGAGCGCAACCTGCGCGAATCGCTCAAGCAGGCGGAGGCGATGGCGCCCTGCGTGCTGTGGATCGACGAGATCGAGAAGGGACTCGCGGGCGATGCCAGCGGCGGCAGCGACACCGGCACCTCGCGGCGTGTCCTCGGCACCCTGCTGACGTGGATGTCCGAGCGCAAGGCCCGCGTGTTCCTGGTGGCCACCGCCAACGACGTCTCGCAGTTGCCGCCCGAACTCCTGCGCAAGGGCCGCATGGACGAAATCTTCTTCGTGGACCTTCCGGCGGAGGTTGTGCGTGCGGAGATTTTCCGCATCCATCTGAAGAAACGGAAGCTCGACCCGGCGCTGTTCGACGTCGCGCAGCTCGCGCAGGCAGCAGCGGGCTTCGCCGGTGCCGAGATCGAGCAATCCGTGGTCTCGGCGGTTTACGAGGCGATGGCGGCAAAGCAGCCGATCGCCACCGTCCACATCCTGGCCGAGCTCGCGCGCACCAAGCCCTTGTCGGTGGTGATGGCCGAAAAGATCGACTGGTTGCGGCAGTGGGCGGCCGAGCGCACGGTCAGGGCCGATTGACGCCCTGTCAGCGCGACGCCGACAGACGGCGGCACCTGATCCCGGTGGAATGCGGGCGCAACCATGACGTTCCGAAGAACGCAGCATTGCCACAGGGGGGATACATCATGTCACCGCAAACCATTGCCGCCATCGTATTGATCGTCGTGGGTACGCTCGGTCTCGTCTACGACCAGTTCAGCTTCACCAAGGAAACGCACCAGGCCAAGATCGGCCCGATCGAACTCTCGGTGAAGGAGAAGGAGACCGTGAACGTGCCGAAATGGCTCGGGGGCGGGGCGATCGTGCTCGGTGTCGTGCTGCTGGTGGTGGGCCGCAAGAAGTAGCCCAGCCCGGTCAGGCGCGGTTTTTCCAGTCGTCCGGCTCGAAGCCGGCGCTCACCGAACCATCGCTCCATTCGACCACCGGCCGGCGGATCACGCTGGCCTGCTCCAGCATCAGCGTGCGGGCGCTCACCGCATCCTTCACAGCGGCCTGCTGCTTCGGGTCCAGCTTGCGCCAGGTCGTGCCTTTGCGGTTCACCAGGGCTTCCCAGCCCAGCACCTTGACCCACGCAGCGAGCCGGTCGGCCGGCACGCCCTGCTTCTTGTAGTCGTGAAAACTGTGTTCACGGCCTGCCTGCGCGAGCCACGCCCGCGCGCGTTTGACCGTGTCTCAGTTCGGGATGCCGTAAACCGCGATCGTTTTTTTCATGTCGTTTCTCCGGTGATTGGTTTCAGTAGCCTGCCGCCGCGCCGTCGCTGCGCGGGTCGAAGCCGCCTTCCAGCACGCCGTCCGCCGAGCGCTTGATGGCGCCCGCGTGACCCATGGTCTCGTCGAAGGCCCGCAGCACTTCCGTGTCGTGGCCGCGCTGCATTAGTTCCGCGACCAGTGCCGGGTCGAAGCGCGACTCCAGTTTCAGCGTGTCGCTCGATTGGCCCCAGGTGCGGCCGAGCAGCCAGCGCGGGGCGCTGATCGCCTGCTGCACGCCTTGTCCGTACACGCCGATGCGGGTGAACACCGCGCACTGCGTCTGCGGCTGGCCATCGCCGCCCATGGTGCCGTAGGGCATGACCGCGCCGTCCTTGAAGCGGGCCAGCGCGGGATTCAGCGTGTGGAAGGGCTTGCGGCCCGGTTCCAGCGCCTGCAGCGCCCTGGGGTCGAGCGAAAAACTCGCACCGCGGTTCTGCCAGTTGATGCCGGTCTGCGGCAGCACGAGGCCGCTGCCGAACTCGTGGTAGATGCTCTGGATGAAGCTGACCGCGCGGCCCGCGCCGTCGATGCAGCCCATCCACACGGTGTCGCCGGGCGCGGCGGCGTTGCCCCACGGCGCGGCCCGCGCGCGGTCCACGTTTTCCGCGAGCGGCGCGAGCGTGACGTCGGCGACCAGTTGCTGCGGGTGCACCGTCATGTAGCGGGGGTCGGTGACGTGGCGGTCGCGGATCTGGCGGAAGGCCTGCTTGGTGGCCTCCACGCAGAGGTGCACGTACTCGGCGCTGTCCGCAGGCACGCGACCGAGGTCGAGCCGGTCGAGGATGCCGAGGATCGCGAGCGAGATCACGCCCTGCGTGGGCGGCGCCATGTTGTAGATCGAACCGAGCGAGTGGTCGAGCCGCACCGGCTGCACTGCCTCTGCCTCGTGCGTCTCGAGATCGGCCAGCGTCAGCGGAGTGCCGAGCCGCGTGAGGTCATCGGCGATCGAACGCGCGAGCTCGCCGCGGTAGAAGTCATCGAGGCCCCGTTTGGCGAGATGGCGCAGCGTGGAGGCGATGCGCGGTTGTCGCAGCACGCTGCCGGGCTGAGGCACCGCGCCGCCCACCAGAAAACGTTCGGCGAAGCCGGGCAGGTCCCGCAGTTCGGCGAGCTTGGCCTGCGTGCTCGCGGTCTGGCTCGCGGTCACCACGATGCCCTGTTCGGCGTAGTGGATCGCGTCCTCGAGCAGGCGCTTGGTAGAGACATGACCGTCCCAGCGGCCGCGTGCGAGGGTGACCGCCTGCGCCCAGCCGGAAACCGTGCCGGCGACCGTATTCGCGGCGAGCGGCCCGCGGTGCGGGATCGCCTTGACGTTGTGCGCGGCATACCACTCGCGCGACGCGATGCGCGCGGCGCGCCCGCAGGCGTCGATGGAGATCGGCTCCTTGCCCGGTTCGTGGATCAGCCAGAAGCTGTCGCCGCCGATGCCGTTCATGTGTGGATACACGACGGAGATGGTGGCCGCGGCGGCGATCATCGCCTCGAGCGCGTTGCCGCCCTCGCGCAGGATGGCGAGGCCGGATTCGGCGGCCAGCGCGTGCGGCGCGACGAACATGCCGCGGGTGGCGAAGACGGAATTCATGGGGAGAGGAGGCGTTGCGACGGCTCGAAGTCTAGCAGCGCGAACCGCGCCCGGGATTGGTGCATGTCCGCGCGTTACGCCCGATGCCGGGGCGCAGCGGTGTTCGGTGGCGCTGAGCTCGATCGATGACCCGTCCCAAAAGTGCCGCAAAAACAATGGTTACGTCCGGCGCGGCGATCATCTGCGCGGGATTGGCACAGGCCGTGCTGATAGGCGTAGTCTGCAAATTCAACCGACAGGGGAGGGCAACATGAACAGGTACTGGAGACTCGGGATCGTCCGCACGCTGGCTGTCGCTGCGCTGGGCTTGAGCGGCGCGGCGCTGGCGCAGGACACCATCAAGGTCGGCTACGTCGGCGCGCTGTCGGGCGGTTCCGCCAAGTCGGGCGAGGCCATCACGCGCGGGCTGGAAGTCGCCATCGACGACATCAACGCCAAGGGCGGCGTGCTCGGCAAGAAGCTGGTGCTGGTCAAACGCGACGACGAATCCAATCCCGCCAAGGGCCAGATCGCCGCGCGCGAGCTGATCCAGAACGAAAAAGTCGCCGCCCTCTTCGGCGGCATCGACACGCCGGTGGCCATGGGCATCGTGCCGATCGCCAACAAGGAAAAGGTGCCGTACATCGGCACCTGGGCGGCCGGCACGCTGATCACGCGCAACGGCGCCACGCCCAACTACGTCTTTCGCGTGTCCGCGGTGGACGTGCTGGTGGACAAGGCGCTCGTCAACTACGCCGCCAAGGCCTACGGCGCGAAGAAGCCGGGCATGATGCTGATCAACAATCCGTGGGGCGAGTCCAACGAGAAAGGCCTCGTCGCCGCGCTCGGCGAGTCCAAGCTCGGCAACGCGGGCATCGAGAAGTTCGAGGAGAAGGACGTCGACATGACGCCGCAGCTCTCCCGCCTCAAGGCCAATGGCGCGGACGCGATCTTTCTCGTCGGCAACGCCGGGCCCGGCGCGCAGGTCGTCAAATCGCTGGAGCGGATGAACTGGAACGTGCCGGTGATCTCGCACTGGGGCATTTCCGGCGGCCGTTTCCCGGAACTCGCCGGCCCGTGGTCGCAGAAGGTCGTGTTCATCCAGACCTACAGCTTCTTCGGCCCGCAAAGCGATGTCGGCAAGCAGAACATCGCCTCGCTCATGAAGAAATACCCGGACATCAAGTCGGTCGGCGACATCGTCCCGCCGGTGGGCTACGCCAATGCCTACGACGCGATGATGCTCACCGCGATGGCCATGCAGGCCGGCGGCGGCGTCTCGGGCGACCAGATCCGCGAGGGCTTCTACAAGGTCGGCGAATACAAGGGCCTCATCAAGACCTACAAGCAGCCGTTCAAGCCGGACAACCACGACGCGCTGGGCGAGAACGACTACGTGATGGTCAAGTACGACGGCGACCAGATCGTCCCGGTCACCCTGAAGAAATAGTCCGCCGCGCCGGGGGTCCGCCCCGGCAGGAACGACGCCGCGTCCGGGCGAGAGCCTGTTATGGACCTAAACGTATGCGGCGAACGGGCAAGCAGGGGTCCAGTGCTAGGAGCCGGTCGCGCCGCAGGGCCGGACCCTGCAAGCGGGCGGCGACAACGCAATGGGCCCCTGATCGCCCGTTCCCTTCGGGTTGAGCCAGAAGGGCCCGTCTGCGTCGTTGCTCGTCGTTGCGTAGAGGGGCTACGC
>JBOIEQ010000022.1:0-40011 GCA_050741255.1 Burkholderiales bacterium
CAGCGTGGGTTGGAGCGTGCAATGAACCAGGCAGGCGTCAACCATTACCTCGCGACTGCTACGCTCCACGCAGCGCACGCTTGGCGCGATTAACCTTCAGTAGTTCGATGACCTCCGACAGCCTGCTCAGGCCACATCCTTCGACCGACTTCACCTGAGACAGCCGCTCCTGGAGCCATAACCCCGACATGGCGCGTTGCAATACGTAGACGCCCCCGCCAATCACGGGCTGCCCTTTCGGCGTCGGCCGCTCGAACCTCGCATCGAGGGGAGATCCGTCGTCCGAAAAGAACAGCCAGATGCCGTGCTTCACGTCGATGCCCTCGCAGTAGGCTATTGCGTCTGGGGCAGACGAGAACGCCAGCAAACTGCCGTCATCGGTAGCTAGCGTGAATATCATATAAACAGGCCTGCGAAATTAGAGCTTAATCGACATCGACCCTAGCTATTCAAATCTATTCCAGCGGTCGGCATTTTCCAACGCGAACCCATAGCGCGTTGCACGTAAACGCATAGGGCCACGATTTCTCACCAGCCGCCAACAGGCAAACGACGTCGCCTGCTTTCGCAATCACCTGGTCATTGAAAGTGATGTCGTCGAGATGCGTATCCACCTCAATCAGGCCAACCTTAAAAGAATAGCCTTCGACGCCGATTGTGTCGCCGATTCGCACCTCATGCGCCTCCGGCAAGGCGATGCGCGGTTTGACCGTGCATGACTGCCCCACAAATTCCCGACTTAACAGACTGGCCGATCCATCGAGCACCTCAATAGCGGCAGCGCGACTGGTCTGGATTTTCTGCGCATGTGCGCAGGGCGGACACAACAGGCAAAACGTGATCACGAACAGGATAAATGGGGTCGCAGTCATAAATCGCTCATCACACTGAAACAATTGTCACTGCCCCCATTAAAGCGTTCTAGCCTTTCTTCGGCGACCAGCCATACGCCTTGGCGCAGGCCCCACCCATCAGCATCGCCCGTTCACTGTCGCTCAGGCGGTCCGTTTGGCGGAAGGGCTCGACGGCCTGTTCGTAGTTGACGACGGCAAAGGCGCGGGTCCAGTCCGTGCCCCACAGGCAGCGCTCGAATCCCCAGGCATCGAAGATGCGGGCGAGCGGATCCCAGATGTCCGGGTAGGGATAGGGCTTTTGGGACAGCGTGCAGGCGCCGCTGATCTTGATCACTGCGTTCTTGCGCTTGGCCAGGTCCACCACCTTCGGCAGCTCGGCCCAGGGTTGAGCGGCACGGACGTCGGGCGTGCGCGGCTGCATGATGCCCAGATGGTCGATGATGAAGCGCGTGTCGGGGTGGCGGTCGACCAGCGCGATGCCGGCGTCCAGGTGGTCCCAGCACAGCATGTTGACCGGGAAGTCGTGCTTCACGGCCGCGCGCAGGATGCGGTCAAACCCCGCCGGGTCTTTCGCGGCGCGCACAGGATCCTTGGTCACGATGATGCGGATGCCGACGGTGCCCGGCGACTGCTTCCACTCGGCGATGACCTCTTCCACCTTCGGATCATCCGGATTGACCGGCTTGACGAGGGCGAAGCGGCCGGGATGGGCGCGCTGCACGTCCACCGCGTAGCTGGCGTCCCACTGGTACATGGAGAACGAGGAGATGAAGATCGCGCCGTCGACGCCGACCTTGTCCATCGCCGCCACCATCTCGTCACCCGTCACGTGCGCGGGCCAGTTCGGGACACTGTGCCACGGCCGTTTCGGCGTGTTCGCCTCATATACGTGGACCTGGGAATCAATGATCGTCATCGGGAAAACTCCTCTCGCTAATGTTATTCCGGGATCGCTACTCGGCCCGCGCGCCGGTCGCCTTGATCACCCGCCCCCACTTGTCGGATTCACTCCTGATCCACGCCGAAAACGTCTCGGGCGATCCGGGGATGGTCTCGAAGTCCATGGCGCGGAATTTTTCGCGCAGGTCCGGGCTTTTCAGGCCCTTGCCGATTTCGTCGTTCAGGCGGGCGACGATGTCGGGCGGCGTGGCGGCCGGCGCCAGGATGCCGTTCCAGGTCACGACTTCGTAGCCGCGCAGCCCGGACTCGGCGACCGTCGGCAACTCGGGCATGAGCGGCGAGCGCGTCTTGCCGGTCACCGCAACGGCGCGAAGGCGTCCGGACTGGATGTGATGCAGCAGGCCGGGCATGGCGTTGATCATGAAGGTCACGCGGCCGCTGGCCAGGTCGACGAGCGCCTGGCCGAAGTTCGTGTACGGCACGTGCAGCATGTCGACCTTCGCCATCGTCTTGAACAGCTCGCCGGAAAGGTGCGAGGTGGTGCCGGCGCCGACCGATGGGAAGCTGAGATCGCCGGGCCGCTTGCGCGCCAGCTCGATCAATTGCGAGACCGTGGTCACCGGCAGCGCCGGATGCACCACCAGCGCCAGCGCCCCCGAACTCACCAGGGTGATCGGCGCGAAATCCTTCTGCGGGTTGTATGACAGCTTGCTGTACAGGAACGGATTGGTCGCGAGTCCGGGAATCCCGAGGAGCAGCGTGTAGCCGTCCGGCGGCGCCTTGGCCACCAGCTCCGCGGAGAGATTCCCCCCCGCGCCGGGCCGGTTGTCCACGATCACCTGCTGGCGCAGGCTGTCGGAGAGCTTTTGCGCGAGCAGGCGCGCGACCACGTCCGTCGTCGCGCCGGCAGCGGACGGGGCGATGATGCGGATCGGCTTGGCGGGATACTGCGCATGCGAAACACCGGAAACCGCAAACGACGATGCGACGAGTATGCAGGGGACAATCAGTGGGCAGGATTTCATCAGATTGAAACAGCGGTGAATGATTCAGAAGGTATCGCGACGTCCCGGAAGCCGCCGGAAGCGCGTCCTCCCGATGCTATGATGACCGCCTACGCAGTTTGTATCCGGCCACACGCATTCCGTCCCGACTCGTTCCGATGTTACCCGCCCCACCCTCTGCCAACAACAGCACCACCCCGCCTCACGTCGAGGCATTGTCGCGGTTCGCCGCGGAAACCCGCTACGCCGACCTCCCCGCCTCCGTCATCGAGAGCTGCAAGATCCTGTATGCCGACTGCATCGCGGTGATTGCGGCGGGCATGCAAAGCGCGGAGATGCGGGCCCTCGTCAACTCGACGCCGGCCTGTGGATCCGATGACAGCGCCACCGTGATCGGCGCCGGCCGCGACGCCTCCGCCGAGGCCGCGGCGTTTCTCAACGGGATCGCAGCGACGTGGCACGACTTCGACGCCGGGAACACCCGCGCGCACGGCCATCCGGGGACCTACGTCGTCCCGGCGGCATTGGCGGACGCGCAAACGCGGCACATCAGCGGGCGCGATCTCCTGCTGGCCACCGTGCTCGGCTACGAAGTCTGTGCCCGTGTCGGCCTCGCGGCGAAAATGCGGATCGCGGTGCATCCGCACGGCACCTACGGCACGATCGGCGCAGCGGTGGCGCTGGCCCGTCTGCGGGGATTCGATGCCGCGAAAATGGGTGTCGTCATGAACATCGCGGCGACCATGGCGATGGCCACCAACCGCCAGGCGATGCTCGACGAGGCGACCGTGCGCAATCTGTATACGGGCCACACGGCGCAGGCCGGCCAGACGGCCGTGCGGCTCGCGGACGCCGGGTTCACCGGCCAGCGCGACGGCATCGGCTTCACGTACGGCAGCGTGATCGCCGACGGTTTCGATCCCGCGCTCGCCATCGAGGGTCTCGGCGCCGACTGGCTGATCGACCAGGGCTATCTCAAACTGCATCCGGCGGGCCGCTACGCGCATGCGGCCATAGATGCCATGGAAGATGCGCTGGCCGCCGCGCCGGGCGCCCCGCCCGGTTTCGCGGCGATCGACCGGATCGAGGTGCGGGGGTTCAGACACGTCGCGCTGCTCTCGGGTAAACGCGTCACGACGAGCTTCGGCGCGAAGTTCTCCATCCCCTTCGCGCTGGCAACCATTCTGTACCACGGCCGCTCGGCGCTCGACTGCTTCGAGGACGCCGCCGTCCAAACGCCCGCGATCCAGGCGCTCGCGCAGCGGGTCGATGTAACCGAGGATCCCGCGTATACGGCCGCCTATCCCGGACAGCACCGCTGCGACGTGACCCTGTTCCTGAAATCGGGCGCCCCGCTCACCGGCCATTGCACGGTCATGAAGGGCGATCCCGGAAACCCTCACCCGCCGGACGCCGTCCGCAGGAAATTCTTCGATCTGACGGTGCCCGTCTGGGGCGAAGGCAAGGCCGCCGCGGTGTACGACGCCTGCATGCGCCTCGAGCAGATTCCGGACGTTCGCGCGGTGCCGCTGTGATGAGCGAAGGAAGAAGCAAACCCGCCGCGGTGGACAGCGGGCAGTGCCTGGACGCGCTCACCGACTTCATCTGCGGCACGCGGTTGCAGGACGTGCCCGACGCGGTGCTCGCGGACACGGGCGCGATCTTCGCCGACACGCTCGCGGTGATCGCCGCCGGCATGCAGACCGCGGAGATGCGGGCGCTGCTTCCGCTGCATGCGCCTCTCGCGGCGCCCGGCGCGGCCTGCGTGATCGGCAGCGGTCGCCGGCTCAATCCGCTGGACGCGGCGAGCCTGAACGGCACCGCGGGCGTGTTTCTCGAACTCGACGCCGGGAATGCGCGTTCGCATGGCCATCCCGTCATCCACTGCCTGCCGTCCGCGCTGGCGATCGCGCAGGAAACCGGCGCGAGCGGCGCCGACACGCTGCTCGCCTGCGTGGTCGGCTACGAGGTCTGCGCACGCGTCGGCGGCGCGGCCAAAATGGGCATCATGGTGCAGCCGCACGGCACCTACGGCGTGCTGGGCGCCGCGGTGGCCGTGGCCAAACTCAAGGGCCTGTCGCGTCCGCAGGTCCGAACCCTGATCAACGTGGCGGCGGCGACGCCGCTCGGCGGCAACCGGCAGACCATGCTGGACGGCGCGACCGTCCGCAACTGGTACGCCGGGCATAGCAGTCACATGGGGCAGATGGCGGTGCGGCTGACGGAAGCGGGATTCACCGGACCGCACGCGGCGCTGGACGTGACCTTCGGCAAGGTGCTCGGCACCGCCTTCGATTCCGCCCAGGCCATCGACGGGCTGGGCAGGGACTGGTACGCCGGCGAGGGCTACATCAAGCTTTACTCGGGCGCCCGCCACCTGCACAGCGCCATCGACGCCCTGCGCGACCTGTGGGAACGGCACCCGGGCGCGTCGTTTACGCCCGACGACGTCGCGAGCATCGACATCCGCGCGCACCGGCTGGCCGCGTTCTGCGGCGAAAAGGTCGTGCCCAATGCCTTCGGCGCCCGCTTTTCCGTGCCGTTCGCCGTCGCCACCGTGCTCGCGCACCGGCGCTGGGATCTCGACTGCTTCAATGAAGCCGCGGTCGTCAACCCGGTGGTCCGCGAACTCATGCTGAAAGTCGACCTGCGCGAAGAACCGGACTTCACGCGCGTCTATCCGGAGAAACAGCGCTGCGTGCTGGGTGTGGTGCTGAAGAACGGCACGCGGCTGGAAGGCCGCTGCGAGATCATGCGCGGCGAACCGGAGAATCCGAATCCGCCGGAGGCCATCGAAAAGAAATTCTTCGATCTCGGCACGCCGGTGTGGGGCGACGCGCTTGCGGCGCGCGTGTATGCCGACAGCCGGCGCCTAACGAACGTCGCGAACATGCGCGATTTCGCCGGCGGCGCCGACCTGTAACACGCCCGCTACTGGCTGTGCTCCAGCCCCGCGGCGCGAATCACGCGTGACCATTTTCCCGCCTCGGCCTTGATGAACGCGCTGAAGGCCTCGGGGCTGCTGGGGGTTGGCTCGGCGCCGTCGGCGGCCATGCGTTCGCGCACCTCGGGCTGCGCCAGGTGCTTTGCCACTTCGCGCGAGAGTTTCGCCAGGATGTCGGGCGGCGTGCCGGCCGGCGCGAGCAGCCCCGTCCAGCCCGTGATCACCACCCCGGGATAGCCGGATTCGACGACCGTCGGGATAGTGGGGAAGGCCGCGGCCCGCTTGGTGTCGCATGTGGCGAGCAACCGCAGCTTGCCGGTCTTGAATTGCGGGACGACGCCCTGGGTCGAGGTGAACATCAGCGCCACCTGCCCGCCCATGACATCCGTCCACGCCGGCGTCGCGCCCTTGTACGGCACGTGCACCATCTTCACGCCCGCCGCCAGCGCGAACAGTTCGCCGGCGAGGTGCGTCTGGTTGCCGATGCCGGCGGACGCATAGAGCAGCTCGCCGGGCCTCGCCTTGGCGAGCGCAGCCAACTGCCTGACCGAAGTGGCGGGCAGCGTCGGCGTGACGATCAGCCCGAACGTGTTGGTGGCGGTCTGCGTCACCGGCGCCAGATCCTTGAGGGGGTCGTACGGCATCTGCTTGTAGACGAAGGGGTTCATCGCGATGGCGCTCGGCACCCCCACGAGCAGCGTGTAGCCGTCCGGTTTGGCCTTCGCGACAGCGTCGCCCCCGATGATGCCGTTGGCGCCGGGGCGGTTGTCGACGATGACCTGCTGCCCCCAGGCTTCGCTCAGCTTCTGCGCGATCGTTCTCGCCAGGAGGTCGGGACCCGACGCCGGCGCCTGGGCGACGACGATGCGAATGACGCGAGACGGATATTCCTGCGCGGCAGCGGTGTGCGACAGCAACAGGCCGCACGCGAACAGTGGAATGCAAGGCGAGGTCAGGCGGCGCAAGGGGAAGCTCTCCGGGTGATGAGGATGTAACTCAAATACAGCGTCAACTGCCCGGCACGGTGCCCGGCTGCAGGCTCTCGATATGGCGGCAGATATCCCCCGGACGGGCCAACCAGACACGGTCGCGGTGGCGGACGATGTGCTCGATCACGCGCCTGAACTGCCGCAACCGGTACGGCTGGCCGAGCACGAAGCTGTGCAGCACGATGGGCATGACCAGCGGCCGGCGTTCGGACTCCGCCAGCATTTCGTCGAACTGGTCGATCAGGCTTTCGCAGAACAGCTGCGACGGCGTTCTGCGCGACACGCACTCCAGCGAATCGTTGAGGTCGTGCGAGTACGGGACGGCCAGGATGGGCCCGTGCCGCGTGCGGAACCAGACCGGCTGGTCGTCGACGGGCCAGTCCATCATGTAGCGATAGCCGGCCTCGCGCAGCAGGTCCAAGGAGTCGTGCGTCTGCGAGATGTAGGGCGCCAGCCAGCCGAGCGGCTTCCTGCCCTCATGCTTTTCGATGGCGGCCGTGGCGTCGGCGATGCAGCGGCGTTCCTCGTCGGGGCTCATGTCCACCTGGCGCTCGGCGTTCGTCCGGCCATGGGCGACGATTTCGTCGCCCCGGGTGCTGAACGCGGCGACCATCTCCGGGCAGTAGTCGTAGAGCTCGGTGTTGACGAGCAAGGCGAGCGGAAGCCCGAACGCTTCCGCCAGCTCCAGCACGCGCCAGGCGCCGACGCGGTTGCCGTAATCCCGCCACGCGTAGCTGCGGTGATTGGGCTGCGGATGCGGCGACGCGTAGTCGTTGCCGAGGCCTTCGCCGAAGGCGAAGTGCTCGACGTTCAGGCTGAAGTGGATGGCGAGGCGCCGGCCCTCGGGCCAGTGATAGTCGGGGCGCCGCGTGATGGGCGAATAATCGTAACGTCCGTGGGTCTTGAGCATGAGTATCCCTGCGCCGATCAGAACGGCAGTTGCGCCTCCAGCCCGCCTTCCTTCGCAACCCGCCGCAGGTCCACGAGCGTGTCTTCGGGAAACTCGATGCCGTCGCGCCGGTTCTTCACGTTGTTGCGCGCCTCCATCTCGCCCGGATAGAACACCTCGTCGCAGCCCTTGGCCAGCGGCACGGACTTGATCTCGCCGACGTAGCGCTCCATGCGCGCGTTGAATTCGGCGAGCGGCTGGAACTTGCTGATGTCGAGCGCCAGCATCAGGTGCCCGCAATTGCTCTTCTCCGCGGTCTTGTAGGGACTTGCCACGCCGGACAGAAAGCCGCTGCCCGTCAGCACGCCCGACAGCAGGTCCACCGTCGCGGCGATCGCGTAGCCCTTGTGCCCAGCCATCGGCAGGATGATGCCGTCGATGGCCTTCTGCGGATCGGTGGTCGGCGCGCCGTCCGCGTCGATCGCCCAGCCCTCGGGAATCGGCTGGCGTTTGTTGCGCGCGAGGTAGATCTTGCCGCGCGCGACACCGGTATTCGCCATGTCCATGACGAAGGATGGATGCTTGCCCGCCGGCGCGGCCACCGACCAGGGATTGGTGCCGACGATCTTCTTCTTCCCGCCCCACGGCGCCATCGCCGGGCCGCCGTTGCTCGAGAGCTGCATGACGCAGCCCTGCGCGGCGCCCATCAGCGTGTAGTACATGCAGGTGCCGAAGTGGTTGGAGTTGCGCACGCCGACCGCCGCGATGCCGTGCAGCTTCGCGCGGCGGATCGCTTCCTCGGTCGCGAACTTCGTGAGCACCTGGCCGACCGCTTCCTTGCCGTCGATCACGGCCACCGCCCCGGCATCCACCACGATCTCGGGTTTGGTCACCGGCTGCATGACCTTGTTGCGGATGCGGTCCCGGTACCACGCCAGCCGCAGCACGCCGTGCGACTGGTGGCCCCACAGGTCCGCCTGCACCAGGGTGTCGGCGACAAAGCGCGCGTCGGCCTCGGGCATGCCCTCCGCGGTGTATACGGCGGTGCAGAAATCGATCAGGCGTTGCGCGTCAACGCGGACAGCGGAGGCCATTAATATTTCTCAATCCATTCGTACATGAGCCGCAGATACCCGCAGATAAACGCGGATAAAAACGCCAAGCCTTGCGAGCTTAAATGAATTATCTGCGTTTATCTGCGTGTATCCGCGGCTGCAAGGTCTTGCCTTAGACCTTATCGGCGTCTATCGGTGGTCATCGGCGGCTCAAAAGGGTTGCGCCTCAGGCCGCCGCGCGTTTTTCGGCCAGCACGGCTTTCGTCACCGCCTGCCCGAAGCCCTGCGTGTTGCCGCGCCCGCCGAGGTCGCCCGTCCGCACCTCGGCGTTCGCCAGCGCGACGTCCACCGCCGTCTGGATCGCCTTGCAGGCTTCCAGATAAGCAGGCTTGTTGTGCCGCACGCCCAGCCATTCGAGCAGCATCGCCGCCGACAGGATCATGCCGGTCGGGTTGGCAATGCCCTTGCCGGCGATATCGGGCGCGGAACCGTGGCCCGCGTTCGCGATCGCATGCTCGTCGCCCGCGTTCAGCGCCGCCGCCAGGCCGAGGCCACCGGACAGCGCGACTGCCTCGTTCGACAGGATGTCGCCAAACATGTTGGTGATGAGGATCACGTCGAAGCGATCGGGCCGTGTGTAGAGATCGGCCGCCATCGCATCGATGTCCATCTCGCGCATGGCGATGTCCGGATGCGCCTTGGACAGCGCCCACGCCTCGCCCATGAACAGGCCATCGGTGACCTGCAACACGTGCTGCTTGCCGACCGCCGTCACGTTCTTGCGGCGGCGCTGCGCGTACTCGAACGCCACCTTGGAAATGCGGCGCGAGCCCTGGCGCGTGATCTTGCGCACCGACAGCGCCACGTCTTCCGTCGGCATGAACTCGGCAATGCCCTGGAACATGTTGCGGTCGGCGTAGAAGCCTTCCGTGTTCTCGCGGACGATCAGCACGTCCAGTCCCTGGCGCGCGAGCGGTATGCCCGGGCGGCTACGCGCGGGGCGCAGGTTCGCGTACAGCTCCAGCCGCTTGCGGATGGTGCCCGGCACGTTGATGCCGCCCTTGTCGCGCGGCGGATACTCGGTCATGCCGCAGGGTCCGAGGATGACGCCGTCGGCGTCGACGGCGGCCTGGATGGCCGAGTCGGTCAGCGTGGTGGCGTTCTTGCGGAAGCTCGGCATGCCGACGTCGATCTGGTTGAGTCGGAGACCCAGCCCATAGACCTGATCCGCGGCTTTCACCACCTCCAGCGCCGCCGCCATGATTTCCGGCCCGATGTCGTCTCCGGGCATGACTACGATATTCATTGCTTGGTCTTTCCTTGGTTGGTTAATGCCTGGCCGCCAGCCGGTACGCGTCCTCGACCAGCCGCAGGGTTTCGAGATTATCCTCCGGCGCCGTCTCGAACGGGGCGCCCGTGCGCAGGCATTCGACGAAGTGGGCGATCCCGCTATCGAAACAGGCCTGGTAGGCCGCCTTGAAATCCACGGGCGCGCGCATCGGTTCGGTGCCGCGCAGTTCGATCGCCTGGTCGTCCATCAGCACGCTCCCTTTCGATCCGATCAGTTCCAGCCGGTCGGCCACCGCCGCGCCGAAACCGGGTGCGACGAAACTGCCCGCCAGCACCACCGGCGCGCCGGCGGCGGTTTCCAGCATGAGCGTCGCCAGTGTCTCGCCCGGCATGTCGGGCTCGGTATGCAGCGTGCGCGCCGCGACCACCTGCAACGGGCCGAGCAGGAAACGCAGCACGTCGAGCTGGTGGATCAGCACCTCGGCGATCATCAGGCGTTCTTCCGTCGCCATGTAGGGCGCCCGCGCCACCGCCGGACGCTTGCCTTCCGCGTCCGCCAGGAAACCCGAGCGGTGCATGGTCATCACGCATTGCCGGATCGTGCCGACCTTCCCCGCCGCAATCCATTCGCGCAACGTGCGGAAATGCGGGGCCCAGCGCCGGTTCTCGTGCACCATCAGGCGCACGCGGCCCGCCACGTCGCGGACCAGTGCCTCGGATTCCGCCAGTGTGGGTGCCAGCGGCTTCTGGCACAGCACGTCGACGCCATGATCCGCCGCAAGCCGCACGAGCGGTCCGTGCGTGCCCCGCCAGGTGGCGATGTCCACCGCCTGCAACCGCTCCGCCGCGAACATCGCCGCCGCGTCGGTATGGACCGCCGGGATGCCGAACTCGTCCGCCCGGCTGCGCGCCCGCGCGGGATCGAGGTCGCACACCGCCACGACCTCGACGCCGGGCAGCTTCTTCCACGCGAGCAGGTGAAAGCGCGAGATGTCGCCCGCGCCGATCAGCCCGACGCGCAGCGGCGCCGCCGCGCCGTTCAAGGATTGTCGGCGCTGATTTTGGCCGCCTGCGCCACCTTGGAATACTTGGCCAGCTCGGACTTGAACAGCACTGTGGCTTCTTCAGGACTGTTGCCGACCACTTCCGCGCCCAGCCCCGCCATGCGTTCCTTGATATCGGGCAGCGCCAGCGCCTTCACCATCTCCTGGTTCAGCCGGATGATGATCTCGCGCGGCGTCTTCGCCGGCGCCACCGCGCCGTACCAGGTGCTCATCACGTAGCCCGGCACGCCCGACTCGGTGATGGTCGGCACGTCGGGCAACGCCGCGATCCGCTTGTCGGTCGTCACCGCGAGCGCACGCACGCGGCCGGACTGGATGTGCGGCATGATCGGCGGTGCGGTATTGAACGCGGACATCACCTGCCCGCCCACCAGATCGACCGCGATCGGCGCGCCGCCCTTGTAGGGAATCGCCAGCAGGTCGGTTTTCGTCATCATCTTGAACATCTCGCCCGCGAAATGCTCCGGGCTGCCGATGCCGGAGGTGGCGTAGGTCAGCGCGCCCGGCTTGGCCCGCGCCAGCGCCAGGAAGTCCTTGACGTTCCGCGCCGGCAGGGAGGGATTCACGCACAGCACGTTGGGCACGTTGGTGACCACCGAGATCGGCGTGAGGTCGGTCTCGATGTCGTAGCCGAGGTTCTTGTAGACCGGCTTGCTCATGATGTGCGACACAGACATGAAGAGCAGCGTGTAGCCGTCCGCCGGGGCATCCGCCGCGAGCTTGGCCGCGATGTTCGCGTTCGCGCCGGGGCGGTTGTCGACGATGAACTGCTGCTTCAACGACTCGGACACCTTGGCGCCGAGCGCGCGCGCCATGATGTCGGTGCCGCCGCCCGGGGCATAGCCGACGAGGATACGCACCGGCTTGGCCGGATAGGTGGCGGGGGCCTGCGCGAACGCGCCGCTCGCGACAACCGTCGCCACAGCCGCCGCGCAAGCCCGCACGCCCGTTTTGATGCCGTTAGGAATACCCTTGCTTGCTGCGATCATGACTCCTCCTGGTTGTCAAAATTCCGCGCGGTGTTTCCCCGCGTCCGTGGACCGGCTCCGTAACCGGCGCCGGCTCCGGCTAAAATGCGCGGATGAACAAGCCCCGCATCGCCCTTATACACGCCACCCCGGTGGCCATCGAACCGATCGTCGCCGCCTTCAGGCGCAACTGGCCCGAGGCGCAGACGACCAACCTGCTCGAGGATTCGCTCGCGTCCGACCTGTCCCGCGACGGCCGCATCACCGACGCGATGAACGCGCGCTTTTCCCGGCTCGCGCGCTACGCCGTCGACTGCGGCGCGGACGCTGTGCTCTTCACCTGCTCGGCCTTCGGCACGTCCATCGAGCACGCGGCCGGCGCCACGCCGGTGCCCGTGCTGAAGCCCAACGAGGCCATGATCGAGGATGCACTGGCGGCCGGCACCCGCATCGGGCTGCTCGCCACCTTCGAGCCCAGCCTCCCGTCCATGCAGGCCGAATTCGAGGCCATGGCGAAGGCGCGCGGAATCAAGGTCGAGCTGCGCACCAAGGCCGTGCCTGCCGCCATGCAGCGACTGCTGGCTGGCGATCCCGAAGGCCACGATGCCCTCATCGCGGAAGGCGCGAAGGAACTGGCGGACTGCGAAGTCCTCATGCTCGGCCAGTTCTCGATGGCGAGCGCCGCGTCCCGCGTCGCCGCGGCCGTGCCTACCGCGAAAATCCTGACCAGCCCTGATTCCGCGATCGCGCGCCTGCGCGCCGCGCTCAAGGCGTGACACGCGGTCACTCGATCCGCTTCGCATCACCCGTGAACTCCAGCGCGCAGAACGGTCCGCCGTGGAAGTCCGCCTCCGGCCCCGGCGGCGCCAGCTTGCCCGCGATCGCCGCAGCATAGTTCTCCGCGTTGTCGCGCGGTTTGTAGCCGATCTTCGCCGCATCCGGGCTGTCCCAGCGGGCCCGCGTGTTCGCCGACACGCCGTAGACCACCACGAAGTGATACGCCGGCGCCTCGATGGCCGCGCGCGCGAGTTCCACCATGTCGCCGTGGGAGAGCCAGGTCGTCAGCTGCCGCTTGTCCGCGGGCTCGGCACGGAACGAACCGATGCGCAGGCACGCGACGCTCATCCCGTGCTTGTCGGCATACAGCCGACCCACCGCCTCGCCGAACACCTTGGAAACCCCGTAGCGGCTGTCGGGCCGCACCGGCACGTCCCGCCCCACGCGCCCTTCCACCCGGTAATAGCCGATGGTGTGGTTGGAACTGGCGAACACCACGCGCTTCACCCCGGCCTGGCGCGCCGCCTCGAAGACGTTGTAGGTAGCAGCGATGTTGTTGGGCAGGATCTTGTCCCAGGCGTCCTCGCGCGGCACGCCCGCCAGATGCACCACGCAGTCGATGCCCGTGAACGCCTTCGCGGCGGCCGCCGGATCGGTGAAATCGCAGACCACCGATTCTTCGCCCGCCCCGGCCTTGACCGGACGCAGGTCGGCGAGCCGCAGGAGCGGATAGCGCCCCTTGAGGCCCCGGTGCAGCACGCTGCCGATTTCGCCGGCGGCGCCGGTGATGAGTACCTTCGTGTTCATGAAGCGGTCTTTCCTTTGTGTACGAGGCGGCCGCTGCCGCGGCGCCGGCCCGCGATGTCGGCTACGCCGCCTTGCGGGCGCCGATCATGTGGTCGCGCAACAACCGGCCAAAGCCCGGGATGCCCTGATCGTAGCCGATCTTGCGCAGCGCATCCCAGATCGTGACCTGCGATGTCGTCAGCACCGGCTTGCGCGAATCGCGCTCGAGGCGTTCGATGATGTCGATCGTGCGCCAGTTCGTGCAGGCCAGCACGATGGCCTCCGCGTCGGGGCGATCCACCTGCCGCCCCATCTCGTAGGCGGTCTCCACCTCGAGCCGGCCGATCTGCAGGTTGTCGACCAGGTTCATGCCGTCGCATGCGACGACGCTGAACCCATTGGCATCGAGAAACGAGGCGCACAGCCCGTTCACCGTCGGACTGAATGGAGAGCCGAGCGCCAGCCTGTTGACCCCCAGCGCCCGCGCGGCCTCGAGCAAGGCCGTCGACGTCGTGGTCGCCGGTTTGCCGGTGGCGGCTTCGATGCGCTCGATCATCTTGCGGTCGGTGCCGATCCCGTGCAGGAAACTGGGGGCGGTCGCGCCGAGCACGATGATGTCGACGTCGGCGGACGCGAGGAGCTTCGCTTCGTACTCCAGGGTATCGACCATGCTGCCGATCATCTCGGTCGTGACCTGGCTGATGAACAGGCGGGCGACGTGCAGCGTCACGCCCTTGGGCAGCACCTGGAAGAACTCGGTCTCGACGGTGGTGTTCGAGGAAGGGGCCAGCAGACCGATGCGCCCGGTAAAACCCATCAGAACTCTCCTTCTAAACTATCAGCATCGCCGCGGGCGCGGGAACACGGACGGCGGCGTCACTACGCCACTACTCGGCCTTGGCGCCGGACTCGCGAACGGCCTTCGCATACTTTTCCGACTCGGCGCGCACGAACGCCGCGAACTGCTCGGGCGTGTCGCCCACGGGCTCGCTCCCGAGCTGCTTGATGCGCTCGGTGATCTCGGGCGTCTTCACGATGCGCACGATTTCCCGGTTGAGCTTGGCGACGATGTCCTTCGGCACGCCGGCCGGCGCGTGCATGGAGTACCAGGCGTTCACTTCGTAGCCCTTGACGCCCTGCTCGCTGAAGGTGGCGACGTCCGGCAGCTCGGCCAGCCGCTTGTCACGGGCGATTGCGATGGCCTTCAGCTTGCCGCCCTTGATCTGCGGCATCACCGAGGCGGCGGTGTCGAACATCATGTTGGTCTGGCCGGCGATGGTGTCGATCTGCGCCGGCGCGCCGCCCTTGTACGGCACGTGCAGCAGGTTGATCCCCGCCATGGACGCGAAAATCGCGCCGGCCATGTGCGGCGGCGTGCCGGAACCACCGGAGGCGTAGGAATACTTGCCGGGCGCGGCCTTCGCGGCGGCGATGAACTCCTGCAGGTTCCTGAACGGCATCGCGTTGTTGAACACCAGCACGGTCGGCGCCACCGCGATCTGGGTGATCGGCGAGAAGTCCTTCACCGGGTCGTAGCCGGGGTTCTTGTAGAGATTGGGCGCCAGGGCATGCGTCGCGATCGACGACAGCAGCAGCGTGTAGCCGTCCGGAACGGCGCGGGCGGCGATCTGGGTGCCGATCGTTGTTCCCGCGCCCGGGCGGTTGTCGATCACCACCTGCTGGCCCCAGGCTTCGCCAAGCTTCTGACCGATCATGCGCGCCAGCGTGTCGTTGCCGCCGCCGGGCGGATACGGAACGACCAGCCGGATCGGCCGCGACGGGTAACTCGCGGCCGTGTCGGCGGCGAAGGCTGGGGCACCGGCCGCGCCTACGGCAAGCACGACACAGCAGCGGGCGATCAGCTTCATTTTTTTCCTCCAGCGGGGGCTCTGCCCCGGTCGTTTTCCATCAGGTCCAGCAGCGCGCGGAGGCCATTCTCATAGCGTTCGCGTTCCCGCGCAATGGCGGTGGCGTCCCATTCCATGAAGCCGCCGCCGGTCTTCATGCCATGGCGGCCTTTCGCCAGCATGCTTTCCAGCACTTTCGCCGGCCCCTGCGCGTTCGACAGCGTCGGAAACACCCGGCGGTAGAGGTTGGTGCTGATCTCCCAGCCCGAGTGCTCCTTCTGCAGGATGGGGCCGCACACGGCGTAGCGGAATCCGAAACCGTAGCGGACGGCGGCGTCCACGTCTTCGGCAGTCGCCACCCCTTTGTCCACGAGATCGAGCGCCTCGCGCATGAGCGCCGCCTGGATGCGATTGACGAGATAGCCGACCAGATCCTTGTTGACGCGCACCGGCCGCTTGCCGAGACCTCGCATCGTTTCGACCAGCGCGTCGGCCAGCGCCGGATCGGTTTCCGCCGCACAGACCACTTCGACGATCGGCACGAACTGGGCGGGCATCAGGAAATGCAGTCCCAGCATGCGGTGCCGCGTCTTGAGGCCCGCGGCGATCTCGCCGATCGGGTAGCTCGAGGAATTGCTGCTGAGGACAGCAGCGGGCGGCGCCAGCGCTTCCAGCTCCGCGAAAATCCGGCGCTTGAGCGGCAGGTCCTCGGTGGCGCTCTCGCTGACGAGTTCGACGCCTTCCCACTGCACGTCCGTCAACGCGCCCACCACGCGGATGCGCCCGGCGGCTTCGGGGCTCGAGCCCGCGCGCGCCATGCCCTCGGCAAGTCGGGCCGGCAGCGCTTCGCGCACCGCCGCGCCGGGGTCCACCAGTTGCACGTCCCAGCCGCCGCCCGCGAACACCATGGCGACGCCGCTGCCCATGGTGCCGCCGCCGAGGACGACGACTTTACGTTGCGCGGCGTTCACGGGACTCAGCCTTCGCCGAGCAGGCGAGCCGCGTTGGTGTGCGTCACCGCTTCCCGCTCCGCGGCCGTGAGGCGCGGCGCCGCGTCCAGCGTCTTCACGGGTGCTGCATCGGCCATGTCGAAAGGACAATCCGATCCGATCATCACCCGGTCCGACCCCACCGTGTCGATCAGGTGCCGGATCGACTGCGGGTAATGCAGCAACGCGTCGAAGCTGAAACGCTTCAGGTGTTCGAACGGCGAGGTCGCGCTGTTCGCCCGCGTTTCCGGGCGCACCTTGTGGCCGTGCGCGAAACGTCCGATCTGGTACGGCAGGTAGCCGCCGCCGTGCGGCAGGATGAACCGCAGCGTCTTCAGCTCGTCCAGCGCACCGCTGTACATCAGGTGCGCCGCCATCAGCGTCGTATCGAGCGGAAAGCCGACGAGGTTGATCAGGTAATAGTCGTTCAGCACCGCCTTCGCGACCGAACCGTACGGATGGGTGAAGACGAAGAGCCCCATCTTCTCGATCGCCTTCAGCACCGGCCGGAACTTCGGGTCGGCGAGCAGCGCGCCTTCGATGGAGGTCGCAAGTTCCACACCCTTGAATTTGTATTCCTTGACCGATCGCTCCAGCTCCGCGATCGCGGCGTCGGGATCCTGCATCGGCAGCGTCGCCATCCCGCGCAGGCGGTCCGGGCGCGCTGCCACCATCTGGCCGATGCCGTCGTTGATGAGCTGCGCGGCGCGGATGCCCTGCGCCGCGGGCAGCCAGTAACAGTACACCGGGGGCGCCGCCGACAGCACGGAGATGTCGAGCCCCATGCGGTCCATCGCCGCGAGCTTGGCGGCCGGGTCGTACATGACGGGCTCCAGCTCGAAGCTGTTCATCGCCCGCACGACGTGGCGCTTGCCGTTGCGCACCTCGATCTTCGTGCCGAAGCCGTCCGGCTCGGCCTCCATCGCGGTGATCAGGGTTTGCGGGATGACGTGGCTGTGGATGTCGATGACGGGCATGACGGACCCTTGGGTATGGAAAAGGGGCGAAGGATAGCGCGTTCGGCTGCGGAATCCACCTCACGCCGTCCAAGATGCGCCCCTCCGCCGCCGGTGCCTGCAGGGCACCGCGCCGGGACAATCCGCTGGTGTTACTCCACCACGATCTTGCGGTCGACGATGACCTGCTTCCATTGCGCGAGTTCCTGCTGCATCCGCGCGGTGAACGCCTTGGGCGCCATCACCAGCGGCAGCATGCCGTCAGGCTCGAACTGGGTCTTCATTTCGGGCGATGCGGCAATCTCCGTAATTTCACGGCCCAGGCGCTCGAGCAAGCGGGGCGGCACGCCGGTCGGGGCGAAGATCGCCACCCAGGTTTCGTTGGAAAACCCCGGCAGCGTCGCGGCGAGCGTCGGCACGCCGGGGAAGGACGGATGCGGCTGTCTCGATGTCACCGCGATCAACCGGACCTTGCCGGCCTTCAACACCGGCGAGAGCGTGGCGTAGCTCGAACTCATGAACTGGATCTGTCCGCCGGCAAGATCGATGGCGGCAAGCGAGGCGCCCTTGTACGGGACATGCCGCATCTGCACGCCCGCGGCTGCGGACATCATTTCGGTGACCAGGTGGCTGATCGAACCCACGCCGGCGGTGCCGTATGTCATTTCACCCGGCTTGGCGCGCGCCGCCGCAAACAGCTCGGCGGGCGTATTGACGGTTGCCGCCGCCGACACCGCCAGCACCGAGGGGTTCTGACCGACGGTGGCGACCGGTGCGAAGGACGTGAGCACGTCGTACGGCAGCCGCGCGTTGATGGCCGCCGTCGTGACGAAAGTGGCCGAATTAAGCAGGACTACCGACCCGTCGGGCGACGACTTGGCGACGAAGTCCGAGCCGATGGCGCCGGCAGCGCCGGGCCTGTTATCGACGATCACCGAGGTATCCAGACGCTTGGCGAGCGGCACCGCGAGGCTCCGCGCGATCGCGTCGTTGCTGGCACCCGGCGAAAACGGCACCACGATCCGGATGAGTTTCGGCACGGCGTCCTGCGCGATCGCCACGGGTATCGGTCCGGCGAGCGCGCCGGCGCACAGCAGGAAGGGGGCAAGGGTTCGCATCAGCGATTCTCCGTTCCAAAAAAACAGCGTAGCGTGTTTTGACGTGTGGCGGACCGCGGTCCTGCGCGGCGCCGCCCTCGCGGGGTTGGACTGAAGGCTAATCCAGTTTGACTGATTTTGCTTCATCTTATAATATTTGTGAAATTAATATTTCATAGCACCTTCCGCCGCCATGCGCGCCATCCCCCCGCCGCCGTTGCTCGCCCGCCTCACGGACGGTACCCGGAACTACTCGAAACACCACCGCCTGCTGGCGAAGCACATCCTCGACCACTACCAGAACGTCGCCTTCGCCACGGTCAAACAGTTGTCGCAGCAGGCGGG
This sequence comes from Burkholderiales bacterium, assembly GCA_050741255.1. GTDB lineage: Bacteria > Pseudomonadota > Gammaproteobacteria > Burkholderiales > SG8-41 > CAZXNF01. The sequence goes on from JBOIEQ010000022.1 coordinate 18,755, forward strand.
GGTCAGCGAGGCGACCATCGTCCGTTTCGCAAAGGCGCTGGATTTCAGCGGCTATCCCGGCCTGCAGCAGGAAATCCGGCGGATGGTCCGCGCGGATCTCAAGGGGACGGAGCGCTTTGCCCTCACGGCGCAACCCCGGTCCGCGGCGGAGGCCGGGCCGCTTGATGCCGTCATCGACAAGGAACAGCAGAACATCAACGGGCTGCGCGAGACGCTCGACCGCAAGGCCCTGACGCGCGCCGTGAAGCTCCTGCACGGCGCGTCGACGGTCGCCATCATCGGCACGCGCAGCACGGCGCCACTCGCCCACCACCTGTGGTTCGGGCTCGACAAGATCGGCGTCGCGGCCACGCGCTTCCTCGCCGTGACCCCCGAGACCTACGGGCAACTCGACCGGCTCGACCGCAAGGCCTGCGTCGTCGTCATCGGCTTCCCGCGCTACCTGCGCGAGACGGTCGAGTGCCTGCGCTTCGCGCGGCAACGCTCGCTGACAACCGTGACCATCACCGACAGCCCGTTTTCCCCGCTCAAGGGCGATGTCACCCTGCACACGCCGGCCGAGTCCGCCTCGTACTTCGCGGCGCATTGCGCCCCGCTCATCCTCATCAACGGCCTGCTGCACGCAGTGAGCCTGCGCGATCCGCCGCGCACGCTGGCCGCGCTCAAGCGTTTCGAAGCGCTGGCCGAACAGCAGGCGTATTTCGTCGAAACCTAGGATGGAATCCCCCATGACCCGCCAACAGAACCTGCGTATCCTGATCTCCACCGGCCATCTCGGCACCTCGCCGTCCGCGCCCGACAGCTTCCGGCGCGGGATGCAGACAAATCCCGACTACGTGGTGGCCGACGGCGGCAGCTCGGATCCGGGCCCGGTCTATCTGGGTGAGGACATTTCGATGGGTCACTTCGCACGCGAGGAACTGGAGCTGTTCCTGACCGCCACGCGCAAGCAGGGCATCCCGTTCATTCTCGGTTCGGCGCGCGACGCCGGCACCAACGCCGGCGTCGACGAGTTCGTGCGCATCATCCAGGAACTCGCCCTCGAGCACCGCATCCCGAAATTCAAGGTCGGCTATTTCTATTCCGAGGTTCCAAAAGAATATCTGCGCGCGAAGTTCGCCGCTGGCGAAGCGTTCACGGGACTCGGCGGCTTCCCCGACCTCACGGCGACGGAAATGGAGAAGGCCACCCGCGTGGTTGCCGTCGCCGGGGTGCACCCCTTCCTCAAGCTGCTCGACGCAGGCGCGGACGTCATCATCGCCGGCCGTTGCGGCGACATCAATTTCACGGCGGCGCCCTGCATCCATGCCGGCTTCCCCGAGCCGCTGGCCTATCACATGGGCAAGATGATCGAATGCGCTTCGCTGGTGGCGGAACCCTTCATGGGCAAGGAAACCGTGATCGGCACGATCTCGCAGGACGACATCAAAATCACGCCCTACCATCCCGATCAGCGCTGCACCGTCGCCTCGGCCGCCGGCCACTCGATGTACGAGCGCGAGAACCCCTACTACGAATACACGCTGGGCGGCATGCTCGACATGCGCCACTGCACCTACGACCAGCACGACGAGCGCACCTGCCGCATCGTCGGCGCGCAATGGGTGCCCGCCGCGGATCTGCGGGTGAAACTCGAAGGCGCGAAGAAAGTCGGCGAGCGCTACATGGGCTTCGTCGGCATACGCGACCCGCACATCGTGCGCAACGTCGACCAGGCCCTCGAATGGTGCCGGGCCAGCGTGGCGAAGCGCTTTCCCGACGCGCGCTACGAACTGTTCTTCCACGTGTTCGGCAAGAATGGCGTGCTGAAGGAACTGGAACCGGTCAAGGTGACGAAGGCGCACGAACTCGGCATCGTGGTCGAGGTGCTGGGCGATACTCCCGCCCTGACGGAGAAGATCACCGATTTCGCCGTGCGGACATTCTTCTTCGTGCGCATTCCCGGCGTCAAGGGCACGGCCGGTACCGCCGCCACCACGAAATTGCCGATGCGGGCGACGCCCGGCTACGAGTGGAACGTGAACCACACGATGCGCATCGACGACCCGCTGGAGCTCTTCCCCACCCACCTGACCGAAGCCGGAATCTAGGAGCGCGCCATGGCCGCCATCAAGCTCGGCGAACTCGCCACCACCGTCCGCAGCAAGAACGCGGGGGTCAACCAGATCACCTTCGACATCATCTTCCGCACGTCCGCGGACTACGAGCGCGCGCGCAAGAGCGGCGCCCTGACGCGCGTGACGGTGGCCCGGCTGTTCAACGTTCTGCCAGAGCGCATTTCCGACTTCGTCGAATTCGACGTGGCGAATGCGATCAAGTTCACGCTCTACCGCAGCCGGCCCGGCGGCAGTCCGGGCGACTGGGACATGCTCGGCTGCCAGCAGTACGGCCCCCTGCTGGACGTCGAAATCCCCTGACCGGGGTCGCGCCGCCGCGACACGGCATTCCTCACGACCGTCCGGGAGATCACCGGCACAGATATTGCGTGGACTACAGGCAAAGCCCGCCAAGAGACTGCCTTGCCTGCCTCCCCCATCCAGGATTATCTCGACAACCTGCATGCCCGCCTGCGGCCGCTGGCGGACGGCAAGGTCGCCGATTACATCCCGGAACTGGCCCGCGTCGAGCCCGACCGCTTCGGCATTGCCGTCGCCACCCGGGACGGCCATGTCTACGAGGCCGGCGACACCGCCAGCCCCTTCACGATCCAGTCGATTTCCAAGGCCCTGACCTATGGCCTCGCGCTGGAGGAGAACGGCGAGGAGGCGGTGCTGGCGAAGATCGGGGTCGAACCCTCCGGCGACGCCTTCAACGCCATCAGCCTGCAGCCCCAAACCGGTGCCCCGCTCAATCCGCTGATCAATGCCGGTGCCATCGCGGCCTGCGGGCTGGTCCCCGGCGGCACCGTCGAGGCGAAGTTCGGCCGCATTCTCGACGCGTTCTCCCGCTACGCCGGCCGGGCGCTCGACGTCGACGAGGCGGTCTATGCCTCCGAAAGCGAAACCGGGCACCGCAACCGCGCCATCGGCTGGATGCTGCGCAACTTCGGCATCCTCGCCAACGACCCGACGGCGACGCTGGAAACCTATTTCCGCCAATGCTCGATCCGCGTGACCTGCCGCGATCTTGCGCTGATCGGTGCGACGCTCGCCAACGGCGGCGTCAATCCGGTGACGAAGGTGCGGGCGATTGCCGGGGAGTACGTGCACAACGTGCTGTCCGTAATGGCCACCTGCGGCATGTACGACGCGTCCGGCGAATGGCTCTACCGGACCGGACTGCCCGCGAAAAGCGGCGTCGGCGGCGGCATTCTGGCCCTGCAGCCGGGGCGCCTGGGCATCGGCTTCTTCTCGCCGCGGCTCGACGCGCAGGGCAACAGCGTGCGCGGCATCGCCGCGTGCCGCGAGATGGCCGCCGATCTCGGCCTGCATCTCTTCGACGCCTCGCAGCGCGTGGCGCCCGCGATCAGCCTCACGACGACGCGGCGCAGCGTCGCGTCGAAGCGCCGCCGCTCCCCGGCGGCGGCCGAATACCTGCGCAGCACGGGCAACCGGGTGCGCCTCTACCATCTGCAGGGCGCGCTCGGCTTCGCCGCCGTCGAGCCGCTCGTCCGCGAACTCGTGGCCCGCGCCGCGGACAGCGACTGCTTCATCGTCAACCTCGGCGGCGTCCAGCGCATCGACCGCGCGGCGGCGCGCATGCTCGGGGCAACCCGCGCGCAACTCCTGGCGTCCGGCAAGCGGCTGCTGTTCTCGGAAGCCGGCGCGTGGTGGGTGCTGCTGATCAACGCGGGCGTGGAACGCGAGGCGTTTTTTTCCGACGATGACTTCGCGCTCGAGCACGGGGAAAACCTTCTGCTCGCGGAGCGCTTCCCCACCCACCTGGCGGAAACCAGCACCGCCCTCGAGGACTGCGCGCTGTTCCAGGGACTGACCCCGCGCGAACTGTCCCGGCTCAAGGGCCTGCTCGCGCGCCGGATCTATACCCGGGGCCAGACCATCATCGCCGCCGGCCAGGCCTCCGACGAACTGTTCGTCATCACCCGCGGCGCCGCGATGGTGACGATCGCCACCCAGGACGGGATTGCGCGCCTGCAGGCCTTCACCTCGGGCATGACGTTCGGGGAGCTGTCGTTCATAGACCGCACGCCCCGCTCGGCCAACGTGACCGCGCTGGGTCCCGTCGAATGCGCCGCGCTGACGCGCGAGGCGTTCGCGCAACTGGACTTCGACGCACCGGGAATCAAGATCCGGCTGCTGGAAAACCTGGCCGTGGTGATGACCGGGATGATGCGGCAGGCCAACCGCGAACTCGCCGTGCTGAAGTAACGCGGCGCAAGCCGTTCAGCCCGCGCCGGCCAGCATGCGCACTTCCATCTGCGGGAAGGGAATCAGGATGTTGCGCGCGCGGAAGGTCTCCAGGATCGCGCGGTTGGTGGCGCTCATGACCGCCTCGTAGTCATGCACCTTCACCCAGGGCTTGACGCTCAGGGTCACGCTTGAATCCGCGAGGCGGGACAGGATGGTCACGGGCGCCGGGTCCTGCAGCACGCGGGCATCGGCGTGCAGGATCTCGTCGATCAGGCGCAGGGCAAGGTTGACGTCCGCGTCGTAGGCCACGCCGACCGCGAGGTTGAGCTGCCGCAGGGCGCCGTAGTTATGCAGGATTTCGCCGACGATCTTGCGGTTCGGCACCACCACCTTCGAGCGGTCGTAATGACCCAGCGTGGTGCTGAACAGGCTGATGTCGAGGACCTCGCCCTCCTCGTGGGCGATGGAAATGTAGTCGCCGACGTGAAACGGCCGCGTGAAGATGATCGTGAGCCCGGCGACGATATTGCCGAGCACTCCCTGCATCGCGAGCGCGATGCCCGCGCCCGCCACGCCGAGACCCGCGATGAGCGGCACCAGCTCGACGCCCAGGTTCTGCAGCGCCATGATCCCGAACAGGATGATGACCACGATATGCAGGATGCGCACGAGCAGCGCCCGCACCGACGCGTCCAGGTTGAGGCGGGCCAGCAGGCGGTCGAATCCGCGGCCGATCCAGCGCCCGACCAGGTAGCCGGCGATCAGGATGAGCAGGGCGACCACCAGCTTGGGCCCGAACTTGATCGCCATGTCGATGACGGATGACTTGACCTGGCTCAGCGTTTCCAGATGATTGTCCATGGAATTCCCGTTGTTTCTTTTGGCCGATTGACCGCGGCCCCCCGGATTCTAAGGGGCGCAAGCCCCTTGCGGATACGGCCGCCGCCGGCGCGGCAAGCCCGGAGCGGCTTGCTACAATCGCGCCGCTTTCATCACCGCCAGGGAAGACCCGCCATGCACAAACCCGTCCGCCGCATCGTTACCGGCCACGATACCACCGGCAAGGCCATCGTCATCGAAGACCGCACCGCGCCCACGGTGCGCACGGTCGAGTTGCGCGGCGGACTGACGATGACGGAGCTGTGGATGACGGATGCGATGCCGGTGAAGATCGACGCGCCGGACCCGAGCGCACGGATGAAGACCCTGCAGCCGGTCACCAATGGCAACAACTTCCGCATCGTGCGCTTCCCGCCGGAGAAGACCTTCATCCACAACCTGACCGCCGACAAGGCGCGCGCGGCCTTCGGCGCGGTCGGTTCCGCGGAGGTGTCACAGCACAGCGAGAACGTGCGCCACCCGCTGATGCACCGCACGCAGACGGTGGACTACGGCATCATTCTCGAAGGGGAGATCTGGCTGGTGCTGGATGACTCGGAAGTGCTGTGCAAACAGGGCGACGTCATCATCCAGCGCGGCACCAATCACGCGTGGAGCAACCGCTCGGACGCGGACTGCGCGGTGGCCTTCATCCTGATCGACGGCGAATACGACCGCCCGCCGGGCGCGGCCGGGCACTGAATGGCGCCTACTCCGCCTTGATGCCGGCGGCCCTGATCACCTTGTCCCACTTGGCGATCTCGGCCTTGAGGTAGGTCTCGAACGCCTCCGGCGGCGTGACGTAAATCTCGAGGCCCTGCGCCGTCAGCCGCTCATGTACCTGCGGCACCTTCAGGACTTTTGCGGTGTCCGCGTGAATGCGGCCGACGATCGCCTTCGAGGTGCGCGCCGGCACCAGCATCCCGTACCAGGTCGCGTATTCGAAACCGGGCAGGCCCGCCTCGGCGATCGTGGGCAGGTCGGACGCGAGCGGCGAACGCCTGGCACTGCTCACGCCCAGCGCCTTGATCCTGCCGCCCTTCACGTGCGGCAGGACGCTCGCCATGTTGGTCACGAGTATCTGCACCTCGCCCGCCAGCAGCGCGGCCGTGGCCTGGCCGGCGCTCTTGTACGGCACATGCAGGAAATCGACGCCGCCCTGATACTTGAACAATTCGCCGCCGAGGTGCGTCGCGCTGCCGGCGCCCGCGGAGCCGTAGGTCAGCTTGCCCGGCTGCGTTTTCGCGTAGGCGATGAGTTCCTTCAGGTTGTTCGCGGGCACCGAGGCATGGATCGCGAGAATGCTCGGCTGGCTCGCGATCAGCGTCACGCCGCTGAAATCGCGCCGGATATCGAACGGCAGGTCCTTGTAGAGGGCGGGCGAAATCGCGATCGACGAGCTCGACACCAGCCACGTGTAACCGTCGGCCGGCGAAGCGGCGGCAATGCCGGTGCCGATGATGCTGCCCGCGCCGGGCCGGTTGTCCACAACGACTGACTGGCCCCAGGATTCCGTGAGCGCGATCGCCACGATGCGGCCGACGATGTCGCTGCCGCCACCGGGCGCGAGCGGCACGATCATGCGGACCGGCTTGACGGGATAGTCGGCGCGGCTGGCGTGGGCGAGGCCCTGTGCCAAAGCTGATGCCGGCACCACGCAACCCGCCCCCGCCAGCAGCAGCATCGCTGCCCGGTGTATCGCCCCCTGCATGAAGTCTCCTGATCGGTACTGCGCCGCCACACCGGCGCTGAATGTTGCCGGGAAGTTACCGCAGCAACATTGCGGTTTCTTTACAAAACGCCGTCGCCGTCAATCCAGCGTCAGATTCAGCGCCCTGATGAGCTTGCCCCATTTCACCATTTCGGCCTTGCGGTAGCGCTCGAATTGCTCAGGGGTGTCGCCCACCGGCTCGGCGCCCAGCGCGATCAGCCGCTCGCGCACCTCAGGCAGGCCGAGGATGCGCACGATCTCGCCGTTCAGCTTGTCGATCACCGCCTTGGGTGTCTTCGCGGGTGCGGCAAAACCGAACCAGCCGACCGCCTCGTAGCCCGGCAGCCCGGCCTCCGCGATCGTCGGCACGTCGGGCAGCTGCGCCGAGCGCTTCAGGGTCGTCACGCCGAGCGGCCGCAGCCTGGCGGCCTTGATCTGCGGCAGCGCGGTCAGCGTCGCGTCGAACATCACCTGCACCTGGCCACCGATCATATCGAGATGCGCGAGCGGGCTGGCCTTGTAGGCGATGTGCTCCATGTCGATGCCCGCCATCGACTTGAACAGTTCGCCCGAGAGATGGATGCTGCCGCCGGCGCCCGAGGACGCGTAGGTGAGCTTGTTCGGATTGGCCTTGCCGTAGGCGATCAGTTCCTTGACCGACTTCACCGGCAGCGATGGCGTCACGATCAGCACGTTGGTCGTTTTCACCATCAGCGTAATCGGGGCGAAAGCGGTGGCGGTGTCGTAGGGCATCTGCTTGTAGAGGCTGGCGTTGATGGCCAGCACGCTCGCCGCGCCCAGCACGATGCTGTACCCGTCCGGCGGCGCCTTCGCCACGAGATCGGCGCCGATGTTGCCGCCGGCGCCCGGCCGGTTGTCCACGATGACCTGCTGACCCCAGGCCTCACTCATGCGGGTGGCGACGGTGCGGGCGAGAATATCGGAATTGCTGCCGGCCGCGAACGGCACGACCATGCGGATCGGCCGGTTCGGATAGGTCGGTGCAGTGTCCGCCGCCTGCCCAGCGGACACACAACCCAGGGACAGCAGTCCCGCCGCCTGCATCCATCGTTTCATATTCGCCCCAGTTGTTTTGACGCCGCGTTGACAAGCCCTACGCCGAGGCATATTAACGAATTGTCGAACCCCGTAGAGACCCTGCATGATTCACGCCCACCCCGGACTGTTTTTGCGTTACGAGCCGACGGCAACGCCCGCTCCGCTCCTTGTGGACGTGTCGCGCAGCGGCCGCGAATATCCCCCGGAATACCGCTCGCCGCTGCCGTTCACCACCGTGCACGACAACGTCTCCATGTACGTGGAGGACCTGTGGGCCGGCGCGCCGGCCGCCGGCGGCACATTGCTCTACGCCTGCTTTCCGAACACCTGGGTGGATGTGAACCGCAACGAAGCGGACATGGATCCGGCCGTCGTCGACGGCAACTGGCCGCATCCGCTCAAGCCCACCGCGCGCACGCTGGAAGGCCTCGGCCTCATCAAGACGAAGTCCCGCTACGGCGAGCCCTTCCAAGAACGCAAGCTGGCCGTGGCGGAGATCGAAGAGCGACTCGCGCTGTATTACCGGCCCTACCACGCCGAACTCAAGCGCATCGCCGATGACCTTTATGCGCGCTTCGGCGTGCTCCGCCAGATTTCCTGCCACTGCATGTCCGCGGTCGGTGCGCCCACGCACCCGGATGCCGGCAAGCCGCGCGCCGACTTCTGCGTGAGCGACTTGAAGGGCAAGACGTCCTCGCCCGCGTTCATGGCGCTCATTGCCGACACCCTGAAGGGCATGGGCTACAGCGTCAGCATCAACGAACCCTACGTCGGCAACGAACTGATCGCCCGCCACGGCCAACCGTCGCGCGGCGCGGACAGCGTGCAGGTAGAGATCAACAAGAAGCTCTTCATGGACACCAAGACCTTCCGTGCCACCGACGGCCTCGCCAAAGTGAAAGCCGACCTCGACCGCCTGCTGGCCGCTGTCGCCGCCGACACCCGCAGGCTCTGCAAGCGCTGACCCTACCGAGGACGCCATGATGAACATTCGTCCCTTCTGCGCCCTCTGCGGCATCCTGCTCGCGCTGGCCACCGGCGCGCACGCGCAAACCGCTTCGACAGGCTCAGGGCAGGCCTGGCCGGACAAGCCGATCCGCCTCGTCATGCCCTTCCCGCCCGGCGGCGCGTCCGAAGGCGTGGCCCGCCCGATCACGCAGAAGGCCGGCACGGCGCTCGGCCAGAACATCATCCTCGACCCGCGCCCGGGCGCCTCCGGCGCGATCGCCGCGGAACTCGTCGCCAAGAGCCCGCCCGACGGCTACACGCTGCTGATGGCGACGAGTGCGCTGTTCTCCATCCTGCCGGGGCTCAGTCCGAACCTGCCGTACGACCCCGTGAAGAGTTACGCGCCGGTGTCGCGCTTCGTCACGCTCAACAACGTGCTGGTCGTGCATCCCAGCCTGCCCGTCGGCAACGTGAAGGAACTGATCGCGCTCGCCAAACGCCGGCCGGGGCAGCTGAACTACGCCTCGGCGGGCAACGGCAGCACCTTCCATCTCGCCGGCGAGATGTTCAAATCGATGGCGAAGATCGACCTCGTGCACGTGCCGTACAAGGGCGGCGCACCCGCGCAGATCGACCTGATCGCCGGCCAGGTGCAGGTGCTGTTCGATTCTCTGTCCACCGGCCTCGTGCCGATCCGCGCCGGCCGCGTGAAAGTGCTGGCGGTGACGACCCGCCAGCGCTCGCCCGTGCTGCCGGAAGTGCCTACCGTGGCCGAATCGGCGCTGCCGGGCTTCGAGGTGTCCGGGTGGTTTGGCGTGGTCGCCCCCGCCGGCACGCCGCCGGCGGTGGTGACGAAGCTCAACGCCGAAATCGTGCGCGCGCTGGCCGCGCCCGATGTCCGCGAACGCCTGCTCGGCATGGGGCATGAGGTGTCCGGCAATACGCCGGCCGAATTCGCGGCGTTCATCAGCGGAGAACTGGCGAAGTATTCGAAGGTGATCAAGGACAACCACATCCGGGCCGACTGACCGCCATGCCCGCCACGATCCACGCCGAACCCGGCCTCTACCTGCGCTTCGAGCCCGAGGGAACCCCCGTTCCCCTGTTCGTCGACGTTTCCAAGAGCGGCCTCGAGTATCCGAAGGAATTCCGCTCGCCGGTCTCGTTCACCGCGGTGCACGACAACGCGTCCATGCACGTGGAGAGCCTGTTCGCGGATGCGCCGCGCTATGGCGCCACCCTCCTGCGCTGCGTGTTCGCGACCTTCTTCATCGACATCAACCGGCACGAACTCGACCTCGACCCCGCCGCCATCGACGGCGAGTGGCCCGTGCCGCTGCAGCCGCACGTACGCACGCTCAAGGGCCTGGGACTCATCAAGACCAAGTCGCGCTACGGCGAGCCGCTGCAGGAGCGCAAGCTCACGGTGGCCGAGGTGGAGGAGCGCCTCGCCCGCTACTACCGGCCCTTCCACCGCGAGATGAAGCGCATCGTGGACGATCTGCATGGCCGCTTCGGCGTGCTGCGGCACCTGTCCGGCCACTGCATGTCGGCGATGGGCGCGCCAACCCACCTCGACGCCGGCAAGCCGCGCGCCGATTTCTGCATCAGCGACCTGAACGGCACCGCATCGTCGCGCGAGTTCGTGGATCTCCTGGTGACGACACTGCGCGGCTATGGCTACAGCGTGGCGATCAACGACCCGTACGTCGGCAACGAACTGATCCGCCGCTACGGCGATCCGGCGCGCGGCATCGACAGCATCCACTTCGAGGTCAACAAGAAGCTCTACATGGACGTCGACACGTTCCGCAAGACCGCGGGGTTTGCCAGGATCAAGAGCGACATCAACCGGCTGCTGGAGGTCGTGCGCGCGGACACCCTGGCCCGCGTGGCCCGCTAGCTAGTCGGCCTTCGCGCGAGACGCGCCCCTGTCTGCGCACGCTCATGGACGGGTGCAGGGGCGTCTTCGAAGCGGCCTCGGGATGGGTATGGGCTGAGGCTGCAAGGGGGCCGCACGCGACGACGGTCAGTCCGACACACGGATATCCGCCGCCACGACCACCTTGCGCCAGCGCTCGACGTCCGCCCGCAGCTCGTCGCGGAACCTCGACGGCGCCCCTCCCACGGGATCGACGCCCGCGCTCGTGAGCCGCGCCTTCATGTCTGCGGACTGCAACAGCTTGCCGACTTCGCGATTCCAAAGCTCGACGATTGCAGGCGGAAGCCCCTTCGGCCCCCAGATGCCGTAAAGCAGCGGCGCATAGTACCCGGGCACTACCTCCGAGATCGGCGGCACGTCGGGGAGCGCGCTCGAACGCTCCTTCGACGTGATGCCCAGGGCACGCAGGCGCCCCGACCGGACGTGCACCGCGGTCGAGGGTGTGCTGCCGATGATCACCTGGAGCTGGCCGCCGAGGAGGTCGTTCAGTGCCGGCCCCGTACCCTTGTAGGCGACGTGGATCATGCGCGTGCCGGCCATCAGGTCGAATAGCGCCGTAACGAGGTGCGAGAATCCGCCTGTCCCACCACTGCCGTAATTGAGCTTGCCGGGGTTCGCGCGGGCGTAATCGATCAACTCGCGGGTCGACTTCGCGGCCACCGATGGGTGCACGACGAGGATCGAGCTCGCTTCGCCGACCATCACGATCGGCGCGATATCGTCCACCGGGTGGTAGGGCAGCTTCCGGAGCGCTGCCATGGTCGTGTAGGCGCCGGAGACGAACGCGAGCGTGTGTCCGTCCGGGGTGGCGCGCACCGCGGTCTCGGAGCCGACCAGGCCGCCGCCGCCGGCACGATTGTCGACCACGACCGGCTGCTGAAACACCTCACCGAAGCGCAGGGAGACCACCCGGGCAAGCACGTCGGCGCCGCCGCCGGGCGCGTAGGGTACGATCATGCGGATCGGCTTGGACGGATAGCCGGCGGGTACCTGGGCGCTCGCGATCAGCGGAACAGGGCCGCAGAGGAGCACCGCCGCCACCCCGGATCGAACCGCGCATGCCGTCACCGTACCCATCGTTCCTGCCCCCCCTGAATCCCGAATGTCGATCGCGCCGCCGAAGGACGCACCGTTCGGGCAAGATGCAAGCGGTAAGCCCTGCCGCTCAGTCCGCCTTCGCGCCGGACGCCTTGACCACCTTCGCCCACTTCACCACGTCCTCCTGCACGAGTTTCGTGAAGGCTTCAGGCGTGAGCGCATAGGCTTCCGCGCCCTGCGCGAGGAACAGGTCCTGCACGTCTTTCGCCTTGACGATGCCGACCACGTCGGCGTTGATCTTCTGCACGATCTCGCGCGGCGTGCCGGCGGGCGCGAACAGACCGTACCACGCCACCGCCACGTAGCCCGGCAATCCGGATTCGGCGACCGTCGGGTATTCGGGCGCAGAGGGAAAGCGCTTCGCGCTGGTGACCGCGATGCCGCGCAGCCGGCCTTCTTTCACCAGCGGCAGCGAGGACACGATGGTGGCGAACGAGGTGGCCACCTCCCCCGCCATCACCGACGGCATCGCCTGCGCACCGCCCTTGAAAGGGACATGCAGCATGCTGATCTTCGCCATGCTGGTGAACAGCGCACCGCTCAGGTACAGGAAGTTGCCGGAGGACGCGTACGACAGCTCGCCCGGTCGTGCCTTCGCCAGCGCGATCAGTTCCTTCACGTTCTTCGCCGGTACCGACGGATGCGCGACGATCATGTTGGGCAACAGCGCCGCCGGCGTGATTGCGGCGAAGTCCTTGACCGGGTCGTAGGACGGCTTGGCGTAGAGACTGGCGTTGATGGCGTGCGTGCCCGTGGTGCCCATCACCAGCGTGTAGCCGTCGGGCGGCGCCTTCGCCGCCTGTTCCGAGCCGAGCACGCCGCCCGCACCCGCGCGGTTATCCACGACGGCGACCTGGCGCTTGTACTGGTCGTTCATCTTCTGGGCAACGACGCGGGTCACGACGTCGGTAGCCCCGCCCGGCGGGAAGGGGACGATCATGCGAATGGGTTTGGAGGGGAAGGGCTCGGCGGCAAAGGCGGAACCTGCCCACCAGATGAAAGCAGCGAGACCAGCAGGGCATGCAAGACGTTGCACGGGAAGACTCCTTGTAGGGTGAAGCCTGAGTGCTAGCAAAAGGCGTGCCGCTTGCGTCCGCGAGCAGCGAAGCGGGCTGGCCACTTTACTCCTGCGTGATCCCCGCCGCCTTGATCACCTTGCCCCACTTCACGATCTCGGACTTGATATAGGCGGCGAATTCCGCGGGCGTGCTGCCCACCGGTTCGAAGCCCTGCCCGATCAGCCGCTCGCGCAGTTCCGGCACCGCGAGCGCCTTCACCGTCTCCGCGTGCAGGCGATCCATGATGGGCATGGGCGTGCGCGCGGGCAGCAGCAGTCCGTACCAGGTAGCGGCCTCGTAGCCCGGCACGCCGGACTCGGCGATCGTCGGCAGGTCCGGGAGCGCGATGGAGCGCTTCGCGGTCGTCATCGCGACCGGGCGCAGCTTGCCGGACTTCACGTGCGGCATCGCCGCCGGCAGTGTGGCGAACATGATCTGCATCTGCCCGGACAGCACGTCGATCAGCGCCGGGCCACCGCCCTTGTACGGCACGTGCACGATGTCGGCGCCGGCCAGGCTGCGCAACAGCTCGCCCGCGAGGTGCGACGAACTGCCGATGCCCGCCGACGGATAGTTGATCGTGCCCGGCTTCGCCTTGGCGAGGCCGATCAGGTCCTTGACCGTCTTCACCGGCACCGCGGGATTGACGACGAGGATGTTCGGCGTGATGGCGACCAGGCTCACCGGCGAGAAATCCTTCACCGGATCGTACGGCAGGCTCTTGAACAGGCTGACGTTGATGGCGTTCGGTGCGACGTTGCCCATCAGCACCGTGTAACCATCGGGATTCGCCCGCGCGACCATCTCGGTGCCGATGTTGCCGGTCGCGCCGCCGCGATTGTCGACGACCACGTTCTGGCCCATTTGCTCGGTGTACTTCTGCGCCATGAAGCGGCCGACGATGTCCGTGCCGCCGCCCGGCGGGTAGGCGACGATCATGCGGATGGGCCGAGAGGGATAGCCTTGTGCATGAGCGAAGGAGCCGGGACCGAACACGGCAGCCGCGATTGTCAGGCAAAGGATGAAGGATGAAGGCGGAAGGATGAAACTTCTCCGTCCAGCACTCCAGCCGGCACCTGCCGGGATCGCATCCAGTGTTTCACTCATCCTTCCTCCTTCATCCTTGAACTACCACCGGCCGCCCCGTCGCCATGGAATGTTCGATGGCGAGCGTCGCTTCCAGATTGGCGCGCGCCTCCCGCGGCGTCGCCAGCACGCAGGCCTTACCCATCGCGAGATGGTCGAGCCAGGCGCGTGTTTCGTTGGCGATCGGACCCCAGAAGTCGCCCAGCGCCCAGTCGCCCGGCGTGCCGCTCTGCAGGAACACCATGTTGACGCTGTGATCGGGCAGATACACGTGCGGGATGCCCTTCTCCGTGTACATGAGCTGGTCGGTGTGATCGTCGTCGAGGATGATCACGCCATCCGTACCCAGCACTTCCACCCTGGCCGCGTGTCCGAGCGCCGGATATTTCGCCGGCAGCGCGTAGCTCACGCCGAGGTTCGCCACGGTGCCGTCCGCGTAGGTCAGGATGGCGTAGCTCACGTCCTCGACCGCGTGGCCGGCCGCCTTCAGCACGCCCATCTGGCCGCGCGCATAGACTTCCTTCAGCTGCTTGCCGCCGCCCAGCCACTGCATGAGGTCCACGTAATAGGTCAGCGCGTCCACCACCGGCGTGGCATGCGGATTGCGCGCCATCATCGCCAGCGCCTGCGAGCGCGAGTTGAACACGCGGGCGGCGCCGCCGACCATCGTGCCGATGCGCCCCTGGAGGATCTGCTCCTTCGCGATGAGGTAGCGCTCCTTGTAGCGGCGGCTGTAGCCGACATGCACGCTGGCCTTCGCCTTGTCGATCGCGGCGAGCACGCGGTCCGCGTCCGCCAGCGTCAGCGCGAGCGGTTTTTCAACCAGCACCGGCTTGCCGAGCTCGATGGCCTTGAGGATGGGCGCCACGTGCTCGCCCTCGCTGGTGGACACGATGACCGCGTTGACTTCCGGCCGTGCGATGACCGCATTGTTATCGGTCGAGTGAAACGCCGCGCCCACGGTCTTCGCGAGCTTCGCGGCGTTCGCCGGATCGGCATCCGACACGGCGATGAAGCGTACCGAGGGATGTTCCGCGGCCAGCCGCGCCCGCAGCGTGCCGATGCGGCCGGAGCCGATGACGGCGAGGCCCAGTTCTTTGCGTTCGATGGTGTTCTCCCGGTCGTGCGTTGTCGTGGTGCGTTCAGTGCCAGAACCGCTCGCGCTCGACCCGCGTCAGTTTCTCGTAGCGGTCCGTGTCGCAGGCCAGGCCATCGAGGTAGCCCAGCGCCAGCTCCCAGAACATGTTGTTGCGCTCCTTGTCAGTGATCACCGGCAGAATGAAGCGCATATACCAGCCGAACATGTACACCTGTGTGTGCCGCGGCACCGCGCCGTTGTTGGCGAGGATGGCGAGTTGCTCGATCTCGAGCAGCATGTGGTGAAATTTCACTTCCATCGCGGCGTCGCCGGTGTCTCGGACCAGTCGTCCGGCATCGATCGCGGCGATATTGGCGGCGAGGTACCCGTCCTTCGCGAACAACCGCCGATGCGCCTCGATGTAGCGCGAGAGGTTCTCGATCCGCCGGTTGCGCACCAGCAGGAAGGAGTTCACGACGAACACCAGCAGCGCGACACATGCCGCGACTACCGTCGCATAGTTGCGCAGTACCTCGGTATCCATGGGCGCGCTCAGTCCACCGTCACGCCGGCATCCTTCACCACCTTCGCCCACTTCACGAGTTCGCTTTTGATGAACTTGCCGAGTTCCTCCGGCGGCCCGCCGACGGGGTCGATGCCGTTCTGCACCAGCAGGTTGCGGTAGTCGGGCTGGTTCAGCACGCGGTTGAGTTCGCCGTTGAGCTTCATCACGATCTCGCGCGGCGTGCCCGCGGGCGCGAGCACGCCGTACCAAACGCCCGAGTCGTAGCCTGGGACGCCGGCTTCGGCGACCGTTGGCAGATCCGGCAGCCCCACCGTCCGCTTCGCCGTGCTGACCGCCAGCGCGCGAATGCGGCCACTCTGGATATGCTGCGTGGAGGCTACCGGCGTGGCGAACAATACCTGCACCTGGCCCGCCAGCAGGTCCACCAGCGCGGGGCCGCCCCCCTTGTAGGGAATGTGCACCGTCCGGATGCCCGCCATCTGGTCGAGCAGCACGCTGCACAGGTGCGCGCCGCTGCCGTTGCCGGACGAGGCGTAGGTCATCTGGCCCGGCCGCGCCTTCGCCAGCGCGATCAGTTCCTTCACGTTGCGCGCCGGCAGCGACGGATGCACGGTCAGGAGGTAGGCGCCATTGCCGAGGAAGATCACGGGGTCGTAGTCCTTCGCCGGGTCGTAAGGCACCTTCTTGAACAGGGCCGGATTGACCGCGAGCTGCGCGGTCAGGGCCATGACCAGCGTGTAGCCGTCGGGCACTGCACGGGCCACCAACTCCATGCCGACGTTACCGCCGGCGCCGCCGCGATTGTCCACGATCACCTGCTGGCCGAGGCTCTCGGCGAGCTTCTGCACCAGCGGGCGCGCGATGGTGTCCGAACCGCCGCCGGGCGGATACGGCAGCACCAGGCGGATGGTTTTCGACGGATAGGACTGGGCAACCGCAGGTCCGGCCAACAGGAATGCCGACGCGGCAGCCGCGACGGCGATCACCAAACGCTTCATGGATGCTCCTCCCCGCCTTCGGAATCTGGCGGAAGGCGATTATAGAGAGGTATCGGTACGGCGCATGGCTCTCGCCGGGGCGCAGGACGCGGCGCGGCTCCCGGCTGGCGACCCTCCGGTAGGACGTGGAAGCAAGTCACCCATCGGTCCAGAAGCGTGACAGGCCCGCCGTCACCTTGACCCGTCGGCGGCCCGGCCATAATATTTGACCTCGGAGTCAAATTCCCGGGTCCCGCCGCCATGCGCATTTCCCGCACTGTTTGCACTGCCCCGCTGCTGGCCGCCGCGCTGGCCTGCGCACCGGCCGCGGCGCAGGACTATCCGAACCGTCCGCTGCGCTGGATCGTGGCGTTTTCCGCGGGGGGTGCTGCGGACCTGCTCGCCCGCACCCTCGGCCAGAAGCTCTCCGAGCGCTGGAACCACCAGGTCGTTATCGACAACCGCGCGGGCGCGGGCGGCGTGATCGGCATGCAGATCGCGGCGAAATCGCCGGCCGACGGCTACACGCTGCTCATGGGCTCCTCCAGCAACCTCGCCATCGGCCCGGCCCTCTACGCCGACCCGACCTACGACCCGGTGAAGAGCTACGACGCGGTCACCGACGTCGCCAACGTGCCGATCATCATGGTCGTGCACCCTTCCGTGCCGGCGAAGTCCATCGCGGAACTGATCCAGTACGCGAAAGCCCGTCCCGGCCAGTTGAGCTACGCCTCGAGCGGCGCCGGCGCAACGCCGCACATTTCGGGCGAACTGTTCCGCCGCTCGGCCGGCATCGAACTCACCCACGTGCCGTACAAGGGCGGTGGCGAAGCGGTGGCCGCGGTGCTCGGCGGCCACGTGCAGATGTCGTTCGGCGCGGTATCCACCGCGCTGCCCCACATGAAGGCCGGCAAGCTGCGCGGACTGGGCGTCACCAGCCCCAAGCGCCTGGCGTCGGCGCCGGACGTGCCCGCCATCGCGGAAGCCATCCCCGGCTACGAGGTCGTGCAGTGGTTCGGCGTCTTCGTGCCAGCCGGCACGCCCAAACCGGTCATCGCGAAGCTCAACCGCGAGCTGCTGGCCATCCTCGCGCTGCCTGAAGTCAAGGACCGCTACGCCGCGCAGGGCGTGGAGTCGCAGAGCAGCACGCCGGAAGCCTTCGGCGCCTACGTCAAGGCGGAAGTCGTCCGCTGGAAGAAGCTGCTGAAGGAAATGGATATCCGTGGCGAGCAGGTCGTACGTTAGAACCGCCGCCCGCACAACAGGAGGGGAAATGGGAACAGGCAAGCCTTTGCAGGAGGGCGAGGTCTTCGAGGGCCCGTCGAAGACGCTCACCGATGCGCATTTCCTGCTCTTCTCCGGCGTGACCGGGGACGTGCATCCCCTGCACTACGACGTCGAGTACGCGAAAGGCACGCGCTTCGGCAAACCCGTGGCGCATGGCCTGCTGCTGATGTCGCTGACGGCCTTCGGCGCGTCCACCGGCCGCGAACGCTGCGACGGTTTTCTGTTCCACGAGCAGGGTTGCCGGTTCCTGAAGCCCGCCTTCGTCGGCGACACCCTGCGCCCGCGCCTGGAGGTCGAACGCCTCTGGCTGGACGGCCACAAGCGCTACTGCCGCCTGAAGACCGCCCTCCTCAACCAGCACGGCGAGGCGGTGCTCGAGGGCTTTCACGTGTACCGCGTAGTGGAGGAAAAAACGCCGGGAGGCACGCCATGACGCAGGGCACCCGCACGGTGATCCTCGGCGACCGGCCCTGGCCGGATCATTACACCTTCGTGCCGGCGATCCGCGTCGGCGACACGGTCTACCTCTCGGGCACCACCGGTACCGGCGACGACGGCGTCATCACTGCGCCGGGCGACATCGCGGAGCAGACGCGGCAGATCTTCCGCAAGTTCGACCGCCTGCTGCGCTCCATCGGCAGCAGTTGCGAGGACATCGTCTCCACCACCGACCACTACACGACCACCGAGAACTACGGCAAGACCGCCGCCGTGCGCCGGGAATTCATGCGCCACAACCGGCCGACCTCCACCGGCGTCATGGTCGCGGGCCTGCTGCGCAAGGACGCCCTGATCGAGATCACCGCCATCGCCGTCGTCGGCAGCGGGGCCTCCGCGTGAGCGCCGAGAAGAAACCGGCGCCGTGGAAGGCCCGCGGCGATGCGAGCGACCGGCGCGACACCATCATGCGGGGCCTGAACAGCGTGCTGCGCAAGCGCCGCGGCGCGACCGCGCTGCGCATGAAGGATGTCGCCGACCACCTGGGGCTGGTGAAAGGCAACCTCTACTACTACTTCAAGAGCAAGGAAGACCTGATCTACCACTGCCACGTCAAATGCGCGCAGGCGAGCCTCGACGCGCTGGCGCGCGCCAGACAGGCGGACGGCACGCCGGGCAAGCGCCTGCACGCGCTGCTGATGGAACACATCCTGGCCATGACCGAGGGCGACTACGGCGCGGTCCTGCTCGCCGACATGGAGGGCATGAACGCGGCGCAGCGCCGCGCGTATGTCCGGCTGCGGGACGAGTTCGAACTCGGCGTGCGTGCGCTGATCAAGCAGGGCGTCGCGGCCGGCGAGTTCGCGGTGGCGAACGTACGCACGGCGGGCTTCGCCATGCTGGGGGCCATCAACTGGATTCCCAAGTGGTACCAGCCCGACGGGCCGCTCGACGCCCGCACTATTGCGCGGCAGTACGCGGACCTGTTCCTGCGCGCCCTGCGTGCCGCATAACGCCATGAGCCGCCATTTCGAGGATTTCGAGGTAGGCGCGACGTACCCGACGCGCACCCGCACGATCACCGACGAGGACCAGTTGGCCTTCTGCCGGCTGACCGGCTACGACGTCCCGCTGTTCTTGGATGACGCCTACGCGCGGAAGATGGGGCTCAAGCGCCGCCTGTGCCCGAGCCACCTCATCATGTCGTTCTCCACCGCAATGACCGGCGACCTGTTCCGGGACAGCGTGATCGCCATGGTGGGGATCGAACGCGCCCGCTTCCTGGCGCCGGTGTATCCGGGCGACACCCTGCGCACCGCCGTGGAAGTCATCGAAAAACGTCCCAGCACCAAGCCCGACCGCGGCGTCGTCGTATTCCGCGACCACGTCTACAACCAGCACGACAGCGAAGTGTTCTGCAACGACAAGATCATCCTGTTGCGGCGGCGCCAGTCAACGTAAATGCGGGCATGAGCTTCGAACGGCTGTTCAACCCGCGCGGCATCGCCATCGCCGGCGCCAGCGGCGATCCCACGCGCCCCGGCGGCCAGACGGTGCGCGCGCTCAACCAGTACGGCTATCGCGGCGGCATCTATCCCGTGAACCCGCGCTATCCCGAGCTGGCCGGGCGCCGCTGCTATCCGTCCATCGCCGGAATCGACGGCGACTGCGACCTCGCCGTCATTGCGCTCGCCGCCGCGCAGGTGCCCGAAGTCATCCGCCAGTGCGGCCGGAAGAGCATCGGTTTCGCGGTGGTGCTGGGCGGGGGTTTCCGCGAAAGCGGCCCGGAAGGCGTCAGGATCGAGGCCGAGATGCTGGCCGCCGCGCGGGAGAACGGCGTGCGCCTCATCGGGCCCAACTGCCTCGGCCTCGTCAACGTGCACGCGCGGGTGTTCGCCGCCTTCGGCAGCATCGCGCGCGAGCCCGAGCTTGCGCCCGGCGGCGTGTCGGCGGTGATCCAGAGCGGCGGCTTCGGCAACAGCCTGGTCATCCGTTGCGCGCAGTACGGCGTGGGCTTTCGTTACGTGGTGGCGAGCGGCAACGAATCCGACATCACCGCGCCGGAACTGATCGACGCCTACGTCGACGACCCGCACACGAAGGTGATCCTCGCCTACCTCGAGGGCGTGACCGACGGCCGCGCGCTCATGGCCGCGGGCAGGCGCGCACTCGCGGCACGCAAGCCGGTGCTGATCCTCAAATCCGGCAACACGGAACAGGGCAAGCGTGCGGCCGCCTCGCACACGGCGAACCTCACAGGCTCATACGACATCTACCGCGCCGCCTTCCGGCAGAGCGGCATCATCGAAGTCGGCGACATCGACGAGGCTGCGGATTTTGCGCTGGCCCTGCTGGCGGGCCGTCTGCCGCAGGGACGCAAGGTCGCACTGATGGGCGGTTCCGGTGGCTCCGCGGCCGCCTTCTCCGACGCCGCGGACGCGGTGCGGCTGACGCTGGCGCCGTTCACGCCGGAGACGGCGGCGGTGCTCGCCGCCTCGCTGCCCCCGCTCTCCTCGATCGACAACCCCATCGACTACACCGCGGGCTATCCGCGCCCGGAGGCCGCCGAGGGGTTTTCGCGCGCCTGCCGCGCGGTGCTGGCCGATCCGGGCATCCACCAGCTGGCGTTCATGTTCGCTTCCGCCGGCCGCAGCCAGTTGAAGCTCGCCGGCGAACTGCTGGCGCAGTTGCCGCCGCAGTCCGACAAGCCGGTCGTGGCCTTTTCGGCGATGACTCCGGACATCGCGCCGGAGGGTCTGGCGACGCTGCGCGAGATCGGCGTGCCCGTGCTGCCGTCGCCCGCG
The DNA here is from genome assembly GCA_050741255.1 of Burkholderiales bacterium. Classification (GTDB taxonomy): domain Bacteria; phylum Pseudomonadota; class Gammaproteobacteria; order Burkholderiales; family SG8-41; genus CAZXNF01. The sequence goes on from JBOIEQ010000022.1 coordinate 39,956, forward strand.
CGGGTGGCGCGTGCCATGGGCATGCTCGCGGACCACGCGGAGGCGCTGGCGCGACC